>DASXNR010000421.1:0-5879 GCA_036494925.1 Acetobacteraceae bacterium | reverse complement strand
TGGGTTGATCCACGTCAATGATTTGCTAACGCGCGAGTGGCAAGTGTCCGCCATGGACGAAACCCCGCGAACCACAGCGCATCCGGCCCACGACCTCACTCCGGTGGTCGATCTGACGCTGCATCACGGCGCGGGGCCGTTCCGCACTCGCCTGCCAAACTATGTCGCGCTGCTGCCGCCCTGCAATCACGCCTGCCCTGCCGGCGAGAACATCCAGGCCTGGCTGGCACTGGCGCAGGCGGGCGACTACCGCCACGCGTGGGAAACGCTGATGGCGGACAACCCGCTGCCGGCCACCCATGGCCGGGTCTGCTATCACCCGTGCGAATCCGCCTGCAACCGGGCGGAACTCGATTCCGCGGTATCGATCCACGCGGTCGAGCGATTTCTCGGCGATATGGCGACGTCGGAAGGCTGGACTGTGCCGATGGCGCCAGCCACCGGCCGGCGCATCCTGGTGGTCGGCGCCGGGCCCAGCGGACTGTCAGCCGCCTATCACCTCGCCAGGCTCGGCCATCAGGTCGAAATCCGTGAAGCGGGTCCGCTGCCCGGCGGCATGCTGCATTTCGGCATCCCGGCCTATCGGCTACCGCGCACCGACCTGCTGGCCGAGATCGCCCGCATCGAGCGCATGGGCGTGCGCATCGTGTTGAACCACAAGGTCACCGACCTGCTGGCCGAACGCGATGCCGGCCGGTTCGATGCGGTGTTCGTCGCGATCGGTGCGCATGTCGGCAAGCATGCCGACATCCCGGCGCGCGACGCGGTGCGGGTGCTGGATGCGGTGGCGCTGCTGCGCGACACCGCCACCGGCGGCACGCCGCTGCTGGGGCGGCGCGTGGTGGTGTACGGCGGCGGCAACACCGCGATGGACGCCGCGCGCAGCCTGCGCAGGCTGGGAGCGGACGAGGCGCTGATCGTCTACCGCCGCGACCGCGCGCATATGCCGGCGCATCAATCCGAGGCGGACGAAGCGCTGGCTGAGGGCGTGCAGATCCGGTGGCTGACCACGATCAAGGAGATCGTCGGTCCGACGCTGACGGTCGAGCGGATGACGCTGGACGACAAGGGACGCCCGCAGCCGACCGGCGAGATGGAGACGCTGGAGGCGGATGCCGTGGTGCTGGCACTGGGCCAGGACAGCGACAGCGAATTCCTGCGCAAGGTGTCCGGCGTCGAGTTCAAGTGGGACACCGTGGTGGTCGATCGTCAGATGATGACCGGCCATCCCGGCGTGTTCGCTGGCGGCGACATGGTGCCGGCCGAGCGCACCGTCACCGTCGCGGTGGGACACGGCAAGAAGGCAGCACGCTGCATCGACGCATGGCTGCGCGGAGCGACCTACGACAAGCCCGCGACGGCGCCGGTGGTGAGCTTCGACATGCTGCACCTGCCGGTGTTCAGCGATGTCGATCCCGCTGTGCAGCACCATCTGGCGGACCAGGACCGGATGTCCGGATTCGAGGAGGTGCTGGCCGGCCTGGGCGAACCCGCGGCGCGGCACGAGGCGCAGCGCTGCCTGTCCTGCGGCAACTGCTTCGAGTGCGACAACTGCTACGCCGCCTGTCCGGAGCAGGCGATCGCCAAGCTCGGACCTGGGCTGGGCTACGGCGTCGACGCCGCGACATGCACCGGCTGCGGCACCTGCTTCGAGCAATGCCCGTGCCACGCGATCGAAATGGTCGCGGAAGCCTGACACTGCCACCCCGGCGAAAGCCGGGGCACAGGCCCTGGGTCCCCGCTTTCGCGGGGATGACGAACGGTATGTGAGGAGCGATCGCCGATGCCGGAACTGCGCGCCGTGATGGACGGCAACACCGCGGTGGCGCATGTCGCCTACCGGGTCAATGAGGTGTGCGCGATCTTCCCGATCACGCCATCTTCCACCATGGCGGAACTCGCCGACGAGTGGTCCGCCAAGGGCATTGCCAACATCTGGGGCAACGTCCCCGTGGTGCAGGAGATGCAGAGCGAAGGCGGCGCCGCCGGCGCGGTGCACGGCGCGCTGCAGTCCGGCGCGCTGACCACGACGTTCACCGCGTCGCAGGGGCTGCTGCTGATGCTGCCCAACATGTTCAAGATCGCCGGCGAACTGACGCCCACCGTGTTCCACATCGCCGCCCGCGCCCTGGCCACGCAGGCGCTGTCGATCTTCGGCGACCACTCCGACGTGATGGCGGCGCGCACCACCGGGTTCGCCATGCTGTCGTCGGCCTCGGTGCAGGAGGCGCACGACGCGGCGCTGATCGTGCAGGCGGCGACGCTGGCGTCACGCATCCCGTTCCTGCATTTCTTCGACGGGTTCCGCACCTCGCACGAGATCGCCACCATCACGCTGCTGAGCGACGCCCAGATCCGCGGCATGATCGACGATGGCCTGGTGCGGGCGCACCGGGCGCGGGCGCTGTCGCCGGAGCGGCCGGTGGTGCGCGGCACCGCGCACAACGCCGACACGTTCTTTCAGGCGCGCGAGACCGCCAATCCGTTCTATGCGCGCGTGCCGGAGATCGTGCAGCAGCAGATGGACGGTTTCGCCTGCCTGACCGGACGGCAATACCACCTGTTCGACTATTACGGCGCGACCGATGCCGATCGCGTCGTGGTGCTGATGGGTTCGGGTGTCGAGACGGCCAACGCCACCGCGGCCGCGCTCAACCAGCTGGGCGAAAAGGTCGGCGTGCTGCAGGTCCGCCTGTACCGGCCGTTTGCCGCCGCGGCATTCCTGGCCGCGCTGCCGCGCAGCGTGCGTGCCGTCGCCGTGCTGGAGCAGACGAAAGAATCCGGAGCGCCGGGCGAGCCGCTTTACCTCGACGTGGTCAACACGGTGGCACAGGCGGCATCGCGCGGCCAGCGGCGTTCGATGCCGCTGGTGATCGGCGGCCGCTATGGGCTGTCGTCGAAGGACTTCAATCCGTCAATGGCCAAGGCGGTGTTCGACGAGCTGCGCCGGCCCGAGCCGCGCGACAGCTTCACGATCGGCATCATCGACGATGTGTCGCACACCAGCCTGACACCGGATGCGGATTTCCGCATCGAGCCGAAGGATCTGGTGCAGGCGGTGTTCTACGGTCTCGGCGCCGACGGCACGGTAGGCGCCAACAAGAACAGCGTGAAGATCATCGCCGAAGACGCCGGTCTGCACGCGCAGGGCTATTTCGTCTACGACTCGCACAAGTCGGGCGCGCAGACCATCTCGCATCTGCGGTTCGGACCACAACCGATCCACGCGCCGTACCTGATCCAGCAGGCCGGCTTCATCGGCTGCCATCAGTTCCAGTTTGTCGCGCGCCACGACATGTTGCGGCTGGCGGCACCCGGCGCCACGGTGTTGCTGAACGCGCCATACGGTCCAGACGAAATCTGGGACCATCTGCCGCGGCCGATGCAAATGCGCCTCATCGAACTGGGGGCACGGCTGTTCGTCATCGATGCCTCGCGGGTCGCGCAGGACGTCGGACTGCGCGGCCGCACCAACACCGTATTGCAGACCTGCTTCTTCGCCATCTCCGGCGTGCTGCCGCGCGAACGGGCGATTGGCCACATCAAGGAAGCGATCCGCAAAAGCTACGGCGGCAAGGGCGAGGCGATCGTGCAGGCGAATTTCCGCGCGGTGGACGACACGCTCGAACGGCTGTTCGAGGTTACTGTGCCGAACACGCCCACCAGTCACGTCGAACGCGCGCCCTCGGTGCCGGACCACGCGCCGGAATTCGTGCGCACGGTGACCGCCGCGATGCTGGAGGGCCGCGGCGACGAGATTCCGGTCAGCGGCATGCCGGTGGACGGAACCTGGCCGTCAGGCACGTCCGTCTGGGAGAAGCGCAACATCGCCGATGCCGTCCCGCTGTGGAATGCGAAAACCTGCATCCAGTGCGGTCAGTGCAGCTTCGTCTGCCCGCACGGCGTGATCCAGGCGAGGTACTTCGACCGGGCGCGGCTGAGCGATGCCCCGGCAGGTTTTCGTTCCGCGCCGATCAATGTGCGCGGCTTTCCCGACGTGCAGTTCGCGCTCGACTTCGCGATCGAGGACTGCACGGGATGCGCACTGTGCGTGGAGGCCTGCCCGGTGGTGCCGGAAAAGTCGCTTGCCATGCAGGACAAGGAACCGTTGCTGCCGGCGGCGCACGCGGACAATGCGTTCTTCGCCGCCTTGCCGGTGAACGACCGTGCCCGCGTGGACTTCGCCAACGTGCGCGGGGTGCAGTTCCTGGAGCCTTTGTTCGCCTTTTCCGGTGCCTGCGCCGGCTGCGGCGAGACGCCATATCTGAAACTGCTGTCGCAGTTGTTCGGCGATCGGCTGCAGATCGCCAATGCCACCGGATGTTCATCGATCTACGGCGGCAACCTGCCTGTCACGCCGTGGTCGGCGAACCGGGAAGGCCGCGGGCCGGCCTGGTCGAATTCGCTGTTCGAGGACAATGCCGAGTTCGGCCTGGGCTATCGGCTGGCGGCCGACAAACACCTGGAGATGGCGCAGCAACTCGCCCGCGACATGGCGCCGGTATTGGGCGCCGATCTTGTCGCGGCCGCACTGGCCCCCCCGCAGGTGCGCGAATCCGAGATCCGCGCGCAGCGTGCACGTGTCGGCGAACTGATGCGGCGGCTGGGCGCGCTGGACGATCCGCGCGCCGTCGATCTGCTGTCGGTGGTGGAGCACCTGGTCCGCCGCAGCATCTGGATCGTCGGCGGCGACGGCTGGGCCTACGACATCGGCTATGGCGGCCTGGATCACGTGCTGGCCAGCGCGCGCGACGTCAATGTGCTGGTGCTGGACACCGAGGTCTATTCCAACACCGGCGGCCAGGCGTCGAAGGCGACGCCGCTCGGCGCCATCGCCAAGTTCGCCTCGGCCGGAAAGCGGGTAGCGCGCAAGGACCTGGCGCTGCAGGCGATCGCCTACGGCAACGTCTATGTCGCGCAGGTGGCGATGGGCGCCAATCCACAACAGACGCTGCAGGCGTTCCGCGAGGCGGAGGCATATCCGGGACCCACGCTGATCCTCGCCTATTGCCATTGCATCGCACACGGCATCGACATGCAGCAGGGCATGAAGCAGCAGGACCTGGCGGTCGCCTGCGGCTATTGGCCGTTGTTCCGCTACAACCCGGCACTGCGCGATGTCGGCAAGAACCCGTTCGAGCTGGACAGCCCGCGCCCGACGATCGAGTTCCGCGACTATGCCTACAATGAGACACGGTACAAGGCGCTGGTGCAGAGCCGGCCGCAGGAAGCCGCAGAGCTGATGGCGGCGGCGCAGGCGGCGCTGGAGGAAAAGTACCGCAGCTACGAGGAGATGGCCGGCTGGTCGGCCTCGCGCTTCCATCCGGCGGGGCTGCGCAACAGCGGCATCGCGGCGCGGGCGGGCGAGCGCGTTGAGGAGGATGCGGGGTGATGGTAGCCTTGCTCACATGAGCGACTATGAGGTCGACTTCTTTGCATGGACCCAGCGACAGGGTGGTTTGTTGCGGCGGCTCGCTGCCGGTGAGCGGGTGAACGATGCCGATCTCGACTGGCCGAATATCGCCGAGGAGATCGAGACGTTGGGTCGCTCGGAACGCCGGTTGCTGACGAACCAGCTCGCAACCATCATCGAGCATCTGGTCAAGCTGCAGGCCTCGCCAGCACAAGAACCGCGTGCGGGGGGGCGCGCAACGATACGAAGATGCCGACTGAGCGTTGAAGAGTTGCTGGACAATAATCCCAGCTTGCGGCCCGTTGCCGACAAGCTGGTGGCAGACGCGATGAAGACGGGGCGGCGGTTGGCCGAAGTCGCGTTCGAGGAGTACGGCGAAAGGCCGCGCGTCGATCCGCGGACGCTCAGCTACGCGATAAACCAGGTCGTGGGCGATTGGTTTCCCGACGAGCCGCAGTGACCGAGC
>DASXNR010000420.1:0-32969 GCA_036494925.1 Acetobacteraceae bacterium | reverse complement strand
CAGCGACTGTGCCGCCCAGGTTTGTGGTGCCCTGACACAAGCTGACCCCATCAGCATGCGTGATGGTTAGTTTTGTGCCGACAGCCCGGGCACATCGATTGGATTATTCGCACCAAACCGTGCCGGTTTGGCAATCTGTGTAAAGTTTAGACGACGATCTCCGTTCTTCTACACGCAACTCGCAACCCAGGCGTGCGGGGGTTCGTGAGGTCGATCTCAATTAGAATCGTTAGGCGGTTGGTGCGACGCGGGTAGGTCACAGGAACGCTACGTCCCGTCAGCGCCGGTTCATGGCTGGTGTTTTTCCAGCAGTTCCAGCAGGTCACGTATGGCCGCCATGCGGGTGGGCCTCTGCCCACAAGCTTGCGATCTGGATTGTCTTTTGCAGCTTTGTCATGCGCGGCGAAGCGTTCGCTCTTGGGCGGGCCGGTTCAGTCTTCAGTGACGCCGATCTTCATCGTGCGTCCCTCTTGCAAAGGTCGCAGCTGCACGTCGTGACTCGTTGCATGGAGCAGGGCGAAGCGCCAGCAGCTGCCCGAGCCGCTCCGACACTTGGCCCTGTGGCGCGGTGCCCTCTAGGTATGACTTGCTTTCTTAACCCAGCCTCAACGAAGGACGGTATTCGCCGCCGCGTTCTCTAGAACCCCAATATACCCGAACAGTCCCACGGCGCCGCCGGTGTGCAGGAATACGACGGTCTCACCCTTGCCGATCTCACCCTTGCGGATCAGATCGATCAGCCCGGCCATCGCCTTGCCGGAATACACCGGGTCGAGCAGCACGCCCTCCAGTCGCGCCAGCATCAGCACTGCCTCGGTCATGCCGGGGGTCGGGTGTCCGTATCCGGGCCCGACATAGTCGCAATTCGCCACTACCGCCGAGCGCGCAATGCCGCCGCGCACTCCGACATACTCAGCGGCGGCCTCCGCCAGCCGGTGCACGTTCGCCTCCTGGCGGTCCTTGGGCAGCCGCACGCCGATGCCCAGCACCGGGACGCCGGCGTTGCATCCCTCAAGCCCGACCAGCAGTCCCGCCTGGGTGCCCGCGCTGCCCGTGGCGGTCACCACGCGGTCGATACGCAGGCCCATCTCGTCGGCCTGCTGCATCAGCTCCTGGGCACAGGAGACATAGCCCAATGCGCCGACCTGGTTGGACCCGCCGCCCGGGATCACATACGGCTTCTCGCCGGCTTCCCGCAGCGCCTGGCCCTTGGCCTCCGCCTCGGCGTTCATGTCGGTCCCGCCGGGGCGGTATTCGATCGCGGTGTCGAACAGCCGATCGAGCAGCACGTTGCCGCTGTTCAGGTAGTCGCGGTCGTTGGTATCGATCCGGTGTTCCAGCAGCGCGGTGCACTTCATGCCGAACCGGGCCGCCACCGCGGCGGTCTGGCGCACGTGGTTGGACTGCACCGCGCCCTGCGTCACCAGGTGCGTGGCGCCCTGGGCCTGCGCCTCGCCCACCAGCCACTCCAGCTTGCGCACCTTGTTGCCGCCGGTTGCCACCACGGTACAGTCGTCGCGCTTGATCCAGATCTCCGGGCCGCCGAGGTGACGGCTCAGATTGGCCAGCTTCTCGAGCGGCGTGGGAGTGGGGAACAGGCGGACGCGGGGAAAGCGGGCGAGGTGCATGACATCTCCTGCCGATCAGGCGGACCGGCTGTAATGTCCCGCATCCTGCCGTGTCGGACAATGCAGCGGGTGGCCGTGTGACGTCCTGGTGACAAACCGTGCGGACGCCCCAATTTGGGGCTACCTTGGTTAAAGGAGAGAGCGATGCACATTCTGCGACGTCGCGGCTGGGAACTGTCCGAGCGCCTGGCAAGTCCGGAAGCGCTGGTGCTGGGCCGCCGCGCCGCCCTGGCGGGTGCCGGGTCGGTGGCGCTGGCCGCACCCGTGCTTGCGCAGGGTGCCGCCGAACCGGCGCGCAACCCGAAATACGTCGCCGGCCGCGACATCACGCCGGAGAAATACGCGACCACCTACAACAACTATTACGAGTTCAGCGAAGGCAAGAACCTGTGGGAGGCGGCGCAGGTGATCAAGCCGCGCCCATGGACGATCAGCCTGGAAGGCGAGCTCAGGCAGCCACGCACCATCGGCATCGACGACCTGCTGAAGCAGGTGCAGCTCGAGGAGCGCGTGTATCGCCATCGCTGCGTCGAGGCCTGGGCGATGACGGTGCCCTGGACCGGATTCCCGCTCAGCCAGCTGCTGAAGATCGCCGAACCGCTGGGATCAGCGAAATACATCGTGTTCGAGACGGCGCAGGACCCGAAGATGCCGGGCCTGCAGTCGCCGTTCTATCCCTGGCCCTACATCGAGGGTCTGGCAATGGACGAGGCGGCGAACGACCTGGCCTTCATCTCGACCGGGATGTACGGCAAGGCGCTGCCGCCTCAGGACGGCGGGCCGATCCGGCTGACGGTGCCGTGGAAATACGGCTTCAAGTCAGCCAAGGCATTGGCCAAGATCAGCTTCACCGAGAAGCGGCCGATCAACTTCTGGCAGGCGATTCAGCCGTCGGAGTACGGCTTCTGGGCCAACGTGAACCCGGCCGTGTCGCACCCGCGCTGGAGCCAGGCGCAGGAACGGCTGCTCGGCAGCAACGAAATGGTGCCCACCCAGATCTACAACGGCTATGGTGAGTTCGTCGCGTCGCTTTACAGCGACCGGAAAAATGAGAAACTGTTCATGTGATCACGCAACGCGCCCTGGCTGTGCTGGCCGCCATGCTGCTGGTCGGAGCCGTCGCCCTGGCGATGCTCGGCCCGCCCGAGGTGCCGCTCGGGCAACTGCTGTTCATGGTGGACCATGACCTGATGGAAGGCGTGCATGGCTTCATCGGCACGCACATGGCGTCGTGGCTGTGGGACTATCTGATCGCGCCGCTGCTGATGCGGCCGGCCTGGCTGGTACCTGCCGGGCTGGGGTTGATCTGCGGCGGCGTGTCGCTGTCGCTGTCCACGCGGAAGCCGGCGCACCGGTCGCATCGCCGGAGCTGAGCGGCGACCGCCGCCGTCATCGCGAGCGAAGCGACGCAACCGCGCGCCGAATGGCCTGCCTTGCCCGACACAGTGAGCTTATCGGGCATTACAGCCGTCGGATCTTTCTTGCCCGCCTTGGACCGCCAATTCTTCGCGACAACGTCGGCCCTCTGGCCGAGAATATCGGAAGCTCGTTCTCACACGTCCATCAGGTCAAACAGGCTGAATTTGCCTCGCTCATAATCGAGCGAAGAGATCTACGTCAGAGTCAGGACGTGCTTCATCGCGAACGGTTGATCCGAACAGATAGAGATGCCGGACACCGAGCTGCTTCAGCTCGGCCTCGTGCTGCTTCAGCTTCGTGATGGCTTCGTCACGCTCCATTATTCAAGTATAGCACGACCAGACCGGGTCTTCGAGCGGACTGCCGCCGGTGGAGTCGCCGGCGTTCATCATAGCCAATGATCTAAACTCTCGCCGGACGCCTTGATGAGGCGCGGCGCGCGATGGCGGTGCTGGTTCGGGTTGCGCTGCACGTGCGCCTGCCGAACTCGGATGATTGGTTGGGGTCGTATCGCGTCTCCCGAGGATGTCTCGAGGCTTCTCAGCTCACCAACCTGCGCGCGATCGCGATTACCCGATGCGCCTCGCTCCACAGATCGTAGTCGTGCAGCGCATCCAGCTTGGCCCATGCCGCCTCGGTAACGTCGGTCGCGGCGACCGGGTCGCCGGAAATCCAGCGCGTGGCGAAGTCGATGATCGTGTAGTGGAAGCGCACGCGCCCGGTCTCATCGCGGCGGATGTTGTCCACCGTGGCGGCGAAATGCAGCGCGTCGACTTCGAGGCCGGTCTCCTCGAGCAGTTCGCGCCGCGCCGCCTGTTCGGCCGTTTCACCGACCTCCTGAGCGCCGCCCGGCAGCGTCCAGGCGCCGACATTGGGGGGCTTGCCGCGGCGGACCAGCAGCACGGTGTCGTCCTTGATCACCACGATCCCGATGCCGACGATCGGCCGGGCGGGATATTCGCGATCGCTCACTGCTTCGGCGCTTCGGCCGGCGGGCTGGCGGCCGGCTTCTCCGGCGCCTTCATGTCGTCGAGCGATGGCACCAGCGCCTTCTGCTTCCAGGCACCGAGCTGGTAGGTCCAACCGGCCAGTCGCGCGTTCAACTTGTCCGCCTCGTCCTTGGTCTTATCATTCCCCGTCGCGGCAAAACGCGCCCAGATGTCCTTTTCGCCCTTGAACACCGTGGCCGTCACCGCCAGTCCGTCGCTGGTGGTGTACACCGACTGGCCGACCTTGTCGCCGACCGGCTCCTTGTCGGTCTGCACATCCTGGAACGTCAGCAGCTCCAGCCCACGATCGACATCGTCCAGCTTGTAGTCGTCAAGCGGCGGATGCTCCGGCGGCGTCTTCATCGCCAACTTCTGGCCGTCGCGGGAAAGTTCCAGCGTGTCGTCGCCATGTGTCACCGCCACGCTGGCGATGCGCGCGTGGTCGATGTTCATGATGTCGCGTTCGAGCCAGAGCTGCGGATCGGCATCGACCTGAAGACTGCCTTCGGCGAGCCAGGTCTGGTTGTCGTCGGTGCGACGCACATAGACCTGCTCCGGCACGTTGCCCTGGGTGCGCACACGGCGATGGCCGACGATCAGCGCGACGATCGGCTTGCCGGACCCATCGAGCACGCGCAGCAGGTTCGACGTTCCGGTCTTGCCGGTCGGGTCTTCCAGGCCGAGCCGGCTGAACTGCTCGGGATCGGTGGTGCGCTGCTCGACCAGACGGAGCTCGGTCAAACCGGTGAGCATGCCGCGCAGCTTGCTTGCCTGCACCACGTAGCCGCCACGGTCCTCCAGGCCCCAGACGTCGCCGTGCTTCACGATCGCAGTGGTCTTGCCCTGATGGGTGATCTCGATCCGCGCCGCATCCTGCAGCTTCGGTGCCAGATCGGGGAACATCAGCTTGCCGCCGCTGTACGCCTGCTGCGGGCTCGGCTGCTGAGCGGTGCCGAAATACCAGCCGCCCACGATGGCGAGGATGCCGATGCAGACCAGGGCAACGAGGGTGCGGGGTTTCATGCCCGCGCCCTCGCGCGACGGCGGCTGCGCAGGACGCCGAGAACGATCGCCACGATTGCCAGCACAGCCGGCACCAGCACGATGTTGAACACGCGCAACTCGGTCTCCAGCCGCGAGATGCCGCGGTTCAGGTCGTATTGCACGGCGCGCAACTGTTGCCTGGTATCGACGATGTCCTTGCGCGCGGCATCGATCGCGGCGCGCTGCTCTGCCGTGATCACCGGCTGCGCGCTCGCCTGCTCACTGCCGCTCGGTCCCTGGCGCAGTGCGCGCAACTGCTTCTCGGTGTCGTCCAGATGCTTCTGCAACGCCTGCTCGCTCTGGCGGAATTTCGCTTCCGCCTCGCTCTGCATCTGATTCACCAGGATGAACGGATGGTTGGTATCGCCGCGCGAGCGCAGCCCGATCAGCGCGTCACCGCCGGCGAGTGTGCCGATCAGGTTGGCGACGAACGGTCCGTTGTCGCTGAACGGCATCGCGGTCTGCTGGCCGAAGAAGTCGCTGGTGCGTACCCAGAACCGGTCGGCCAGGATGTCGCTGTCGGCCGCCACCACAAGGTTGGCAGGACCATCGGTCTGCGCCTTGAAGTCCGGAAAATTCTCCGGCCGCTTCTGATCCTTTGCCAGTTCCGGCGGCCCGGTGAACGCCGACTTCAGCACGCCATGGACACGTGCCGCGATCACCCTTGGACCGCCTGCCGGCTTGAAGTCCGCCAGTATCTTGGCGGGATCCGGCATCTTCACTGCATCCACCGGGATCTCGCCCGATTGTGCGCTGCTGCTCAGCAGCGGTGTGAACTCGATCGATGCATTCGGCGCCTTGCCGAGCGAGCCGGCCGACGCAACCGTCACCTGCTGTAGATCGGCGGTCGCCGGATCGTCGTGGTTGATGCCGTCGCGGATGTTGAACCAGGCGACGTAGCTCACCGCCTGCACCCGCTCATCGGCGTTGGCGCGCACACGCCAGGCGCCGGTGAGATCGCCGACCACCTTGGCGGGGTCGAACACGATGCCCCAGGCGTCGAACAGTTTTTTCAGGTTGGAACCGGTATCGGTCGGCGGCATGCCGGTGGGGGAGGGGGCGGCGGCCATCGCCTCGCTCCACGGATCGACCATCACCATCAGCCGTCCGCCGCGCATGACGAACTGGTCGATCGCATACAGCGTCGCGTCGGACAGGTTCTGCGCCTCGGCCACCAGCAGCACCTGGATGTCGGGATCGATCACCTGCGCGTCGGTATTGACGGTCTTCACCTGGTTGGTCTGCCGCAGCAGCATGGTCGAGGCAAAGGGCTGACCGCCCGCGGCAGCCTGGCCTCGCATCGCCATCATCATCATGCGCGGATCGCCGTCGAGCGGCAGTGACGACATGACGCCGATCACCGGACGCTTCGGGTTCGACAGGTCGTAGACAAGCTTCGTGAGGTCGTACTCGAGGAAGCGCTCGCGCTCCGGCTGGAAGAACGCGATGGTCCGCTCATCGTCTTCCAGGTTGGAACCGGCGAGGCCGAAATAGACCTGCACGCCACCCTGATCGAGCGGAACGCCCTGCAGGCCGTAGGCGAGCGCCCGGTCCTCGGTGTCGCTGAACGGCTCGGGGTCGTAGAATTCCAGCCGTACCTTGCCGTCGGAGACCGCGGCGTATTCGCCCAGCATCTCGCGCACGTGGTCGGCATAGGTGCCATACACCGGCACTGTGCTGCCGAGCCGGCGCGAATAGAACAGCCGCAGCGTGATCGGCTCCTTCAGGCCCGACAGGATCTGCCGCGTTCCCTTGGAGAGCGTATAGATGTGGCTTTGCGTCAGATCGACATGCTCGTTGGCCAGCCGCGCATCGGCGAACATGTTGATGCCGATGACGATCGCGGCAACCGCGATCACGCCGACGATGGAGAACCAGATGCGGCGGCGCATGGCGTCAGTCCGCCTTCCGCTGTTCGACAATCACGGCGTTGAGGAACAGCCAGAAACCAATGAACGTCGCAAAGAATATCAGGTCGCGCAGACTGACCACGCCGCGGGTGAAGTCCTGAAAACGGTCGATCACCGCGATGCGCCGGGCGATCTCGGCGAGGGCGGGGGTGTTGCGGGAGAGGAAGTCGGTGACCACGGGATAGGACGCGACGGCGAACACGAAGCAGACCGCGACCGCGAGCACGAAGGCGATGACCTGGTTCTTGGTCAGTGCCGACAACGCTGAGCCTACCGATAGGAAAGCACCTGCCACCAGCAGCGAGCCGACATAGCCGGAGGCGATCACGCCGTTGTCCGGCTGGCCCAGGATGTTGACGGTGATGACGAACGGGAAGGTCAGCAGCAGGGCGATGGCGCAGAACGCCCAGGCCGCGAGGAATTTCCCCAGCACCGCCTGCGTCTGGGTGATCGGCAGCGTCAGCAGCAGCTCGATCGTGCCGAGCCGGCGTTCTTCGGCCCAGAGGCGCATGGTGATGGCGGGGACCAGGAGCAGGAAGACCCACGGGATGAAGGTGAAGAACGGGTTCAGGTCGGCCTGGCCGCGGTCGAAGAAGCCGCCGAGGTTGAAGGTGAGCGCGCCCTGCAGGACCAGGAAGATGACGATGAACACGGACGCGACCGGGGTGGCAAAGTAGCCGCCGAGTTCGCGTTCGAAGATGATGAAGACGTTGCGCATGTTCAGGCGGCTTCCATCGTCAACCGCCGGAACACGTCGTCCAGCTTCCCCGACGGGTGCCGACGCTGCAGTTCCGCCGGAGTCTCGTCCGCCACCACCCGTCCCGCGGCGATGATGATCGCGCGCGAGCACACCGCATCGACCTCCTCCAGTATATGTGTGGAGATGACGATCGCCTTGTGCGGCGCCATCTGCGCTATCAGCGCACGCACCTCGTGCTTCTGGTTCGGATCCAGTCCGTCGGTCGGCTCGTCCAGCACCAGCACCGGCGGATCGTGCAGCAGCGCCTGCGCCAGGCCGACGCGGCGCTTGAAGCCCTTCGACAGGGTCTCAACCGGCTGCAGCAGCACGCCGCCAAGCCGGGTCAGCTCCACGGCATGCTCGACCCGCTGGGCCAGTTCGCGACCCACGAAGCCGCGCACCTTGGCGCAAAAGGTCAGGAAGCCGGTGACCGTCATTTCCGGATAGGTCGGTGCGCCTTCCGGCAGGAAACCGAGCACCCGACGCGCCGCCACGCCGCCGCCCTGCACATCGTGTCCGCAGATGCTGGCCGTACCGGCGGTGGGGATCATGAAGCCGGCCAGCATGCGCATGGTGGTCGACTTGCCGGCGCCGTTCGGGCCAAGGAAACCCAGCACCTCGCCGCGCGCCACGCTGAACGTGACGTCGTCCACCGCGGTGAAGCTGCCGAAACGTTTGGTCAGGCCGGTGATCTCGATCAATACAGGTCGGTCAGCGGCGCTCACCCGACACCTCCCCTTGGTCATTCCGCAGGTCGGCGGGAATAGCGGAATTTCGTGGCAATGCAAGTCGTGAGCGCCAGGATGACAAAGGCTTAACCCGCCGGTATGCTGCGCCGCAGCGCGACCGTCAGGAAGGGGAAGCCGATGCCGTTGGAATCAATCGAACAGACTATCGACACCGATGCCGCCGCCGCGCAGTGGCAGGCGCGCGTGGACCTGGCGGCGGCGCATCGCCTGGCGGTGATGCACGACTTCCACGAGGGCATCTTCAATCACCTGACGCTGCGCGTGCCGGGCCGCAACGATCGCTATTACCAGATCCCGTTCGGCCTGCACTGGTCGGAGGTGACCGCGAGCTGCTTCATGGAGGTCGGCTACAATGGCACGCTGCTCGCTGGCGAGGGCGAGATCGAGCAATCCTGCTACTGCATCCATGCGCCGATGCACCGGCTCCTGCCCGACGGCGCCGCGGTGTTCCACACCCACATGCCGTACGCCAGCGCGTTGTCCCGACTGGAAGACCCGCGCATCCTGCCGATCGGCCAGACCGAACTCGGCATCATGATGGTGACCGGGTATGACATGACCTACGCCGGTCCCGCGTTCGATCCGGCGGAAGGCGAGCGTCTGGCCGGTGTGATCGGCGACAAGAAGGTGCTGATGATGGCGAGCCACGGCGTCGCCACGGTGGGCAAGTCGGTGGCCGAGGCATACGACCTGCTGTACTACACCGAGCGTGTGGCGCAGGTGCAGCTCTATGCGATGTCGAGCGGCCGGCCGCTGAAGTTGCTGCCGGACGACGTGATCGAGGCGACATTCGCGGCCTACCGCAAGGGCGAAAAGTACGGCGGGCGTTCGCCGTACCATTGGCACTTCGATGCGCTGAAGCGGATACTCGACAAGCGGGAGCCGGATTACAAAGACTGACGTAGCCCGTCAGTAACGGCTGTTGCCACTGCGACAGCCGTTCGTAAACCGTCGATGCGATCAGCGGCCGGTCGGCAGCGACACTGACGCCGCACAGCGTTCGTCGCATCCCGGGCGTGCGCCGGCGACCCTGACGCATGCCGCGCGGATCGGTCATGTCGGACGGCTCAACCCGCGCGATGTCCGCGGTAGGGCGCGGCTGCAGCGTGCTCTCGACGCGCACGACCTCGGGCGCCCGGGCGCTAATCCCGGCTGCGGGTACGACACAGCGATGCCGCCGCAGTTGCCAGCGTTCGCGTCACCGCCCATCATGAAACGCCCTGACAGGCCAAGAGGGATCACGTCCATGACGAGCCTCTCGCCCAATCTGCCGCCCGACAAGCAGCGCGAAATGCTGCGCCAGATGCTCACCATCCGCCGCTTCGAGGAGCGCGCCTCCGACGACTACCGTGCCGGCAAGATCTACGGTGTCGTGCACTGCTATATTGGTGAGGAGGCGGTCGCGGTCGGCGTCTGCACCGCGCTCGATCCGCGCGACCGGATCATTTCGACGCATCGCGGCCACGGCCACTGCATCGCGAAGGGCGCCGACCTCAACCGCATGATGGCCGAGCTGTACGGAAGGCAGACCGGCTACTGCAAGGGCAAGGGCGGCTCGATGCACATCGCCGATTTCGGCATCGGCATGCTGGGGGCCAACGGCATCGTCGCGGGCGGGATCGCGATCGTCACCGGCGCAGGGCTTGCGGCGCAGATGGAAGGCAACGGCGGTGTCGCTGTCTCGTTCTTCGGCGATGGGGCATCGAATGCGGGGCCGTTCCACGAGTGCCTCAACATCGCGGCGGCCTGGAAACTGCCGATGCTCTACGTGTGCGAGAACAACATGTACGCCGCGCAGACTGCAGCCGTTGCGACGCACGCGCTGAGCGATGTGGCGGCACGCGCGGCGGGCTACGGCATTCCCGGCGTGGTGGTCGACGGCAATGACGCATTCGCGGTGTATCAGGCTGCGCACGCCGCCGTGGAGCGGGCGCGCTCGGGCGCCGGACCAACGCTGATCGAGTGCAAGACCTATCGCTGGCGCGGTCACACCGAGCGCGCGGGGCAGCCCGATCCGCGCGATCGGGCGGAGGTCGACGCGTGGCAGGGCAGGGATCCGATCGCGCTGCTCGAGCGGCAGCTTCGGGAGCAGGGCGAGCTCGACGATGCCGGACTGCGGGCGATGGAGGGCGAGATCATGGCGGCACTCGAAGCCGCTGTGGCGTTCGCCGAGGCAAGCCCGTTCCCGCTGCCCGAACAGGCGACGGACGACGTGTTTGCGGCCTGACGCGAGGAGCGGACGATGCGCGAGCTGACCTACAACGAGGCTGCTGTCGAGGCCATCGCCGAGGAGATGCGGCGCGATCCGAAGATATTCTACATGTCGACCGACGCGCTGGCGCCGCTGCTGAAGGAATTCGGCCCGCAGCGGATCAGAGCGACGCCGATCACCGAAGCCGCGCTGACCGGCATGGGGATCGGCGCGGCCGGTTCCGGCTTCCGCCCGATTGTCGACTGGCGGCAGGTGACGTTCAGCTTTGTCGCGATGGATCAGATCGTCAATCAGGCCGCGAAGATCCATTACATGTTCGGCGGCCAGGTAACATTCCCGATCCTGTTTCGCGCGTCGGTCGGCGGCGGCGGCAAGGTCGCGGCGCAGCACTCGCAGTCGCCCTATTCGATGTTCATGAATGTCGCCGGGTTGAAGATGTTCCTGCCCTCGACGCCGTACGATATGAAGGGGCTGTTGAAGACCGCGATCCGCGACAACAACCCGGTCATCTCGTTCGAGTCGGGCCGGTTGATGGCGCGCAAGGGAGACGTGCCGGAGGGCGACTACACGATCCCGCTTGGGGTCGCCGATGTGAAACGCGAGGGCAGCGACGTCACGGTGGTCGCGCTGGCCTGGCTGGTGCACGAGGCGCTGGCCGCAGCCGAGACGCTCGCCACGGAGGGGATCTCGGTGGAGGTGGTCGATCCGCGCACCCTGGTGCCGCTGGATACGGCGACGATCCGGGAGTCGGTGCGCAAGACCGGTCGGCTGGTGATCGCCGACGAGGCGGGGCCGACCGCCGGCTTCTCGGCAGAGGTTGCCGCGGTTGCCACCGAGGACGCCGCGACATTTTCCCGGTTGAAGGCGCCGGTGAAGCGTGTTTGCGCCTTGCAGGTGCCGATACCATACAGCCCGGTGCTGGAGGACGCTGTTTTCCCGGACCGCAATCGAATCATCGCCGGCATCCGCGAGGTGCTGCAGGGACGGAGGGCTGCCGCGGCGGAATGAGCGCAGCGGCGTAGGCATCGGTCTCCCACATGACAGGCGTCACCGTGCCGGCGGCGTGACCGTTCGGCGAGGCCCGTACGCAACGTTCCGCAACGAACTCAGATCGATCTCCGGCATAGGCACCGCGATCTGCCGCAATACTGCGTTGGCCAGTTCGTTATAGCGATCGAAGTTACGGCGGATGCGGCCGCGCCAGACCGGAATGCCGCCATTGGCGTGCAGTTCGAATGCCGACTCGCGCGCGTCGAGCGCCGAGGACACGTGATCCCACGCCAGGTTCAGCAGCGCCGCGCGCTGCAGTGCCGTATAGCCGCCGCCACCGAACGACTCCTCCAGCCCGGCGGCTAGCTCGGGCGCGGCGATGTCGCGGTCGGTGGGTGCGACCACCAGCGACGAGCCCGGAACGATGCGCATGATCTCGCTCATCCGCGGCCGCGCCTTCAGCATCGCGATGCTGCCCGACGCGAGATGCAGATGGTTGGGACAACAGCAGCCCGCCCCGGTGAACTGCGGATCGCGTTCCGCCGCGGTCAGGCAGCTTCGCACCGTCTGCACATCGATCACCAGATCGATCAGGTAGTCGGTCGTCTGGTCATGCTGCGCCAGTCCCATCGCATGTGCGCAGGCCAACGCCAGGCCCAGGGTGAATTCCGCCTTCGACAGCCAGCAATACAGCTGGTGCCACAGCAGCCACCGCACGATCGGCTCCGGCGAGATGTCGAGCAGGAAGATCCGCTCCCAGGGGATGAACACCTCGTCCAGCCACATTTGGCCATCGAGTTCGTCGTATCGGCTGGACAACGGCGAGACGAACGGATTGTCGTCACGTACCGCGATCTTGCGGCAGAGCGTGGTGACGCCTGGCGCACCGACCGGGACAATGAACGTGGCACGATGCGCGCCGATGTCGATGCCGGTCTGACTGCCGCTGATGTAGACATCCTCGGCATAGGCAGGGCTGGTGTGCATGCCGACCTTGCCGCTGATCACCAGCCCGGCATCGGACTCGCGCACGACGCGGAACGCGGCGCGTTGCGCGGGATCCTCGCGCATCCGGTAGCCGATCGTCGCACCGCCGCCGCAGAAGGTGAGGAACCGCTCGGTGCGGGCGATCATTTCGCGATAGGCCGCGGCATCGGCGATCTGCGTAGCCGAGACATTGCGTTCCTGCACCGTGGCCAGCAGGCCGAGCGCGATCATGTGCCCGTAGGCCGGCGTGTGGGTGATGTTGCCGGCGCTGAGGAAGGTGGTGGCGGAAAAGCAGCGGCCCATGCGGACCAGGTCGTCCGCGCTCCTCGGCACCAGGTAGGAAAGTGGCGCACCTGCGTCGTCAAGTACGGTGCCGGCCCAGGCGGGATCGGCATGACGGTCGTACCAGGCGGCATATTCCTCGACCATCGCGCGGGTGGCGGGATGGGTCGTGATGTCATCGACCTGGCCTTCCCCCATCACCCAGATCCGACGCCCGTCGCGGAGGGATTGGCGATAGTCGGCACCCGTTCGCATCACGATTACTCCCTGTCGACGGTCGTGTAACATGAACCTGCGCAGTCAGGGGAGCGGACATGGACTTCGCCTACACATCGGCTGCCGACTTGTCCGGTCTGATTCGCAGCCGTACGGTGTCGCCGGTCGAGGTCATGCGTGCGACGCTTGACCGCATCGAGCGCAGCCAGCCGGTGTTGAATGCGTTCATCACGGTCGCCGGCGGTGCCGCGATGGAGGCCGCGCGTGCGGCCGAGGCGGCGGTCATGCAACGCGCGGCGCTCGGGCCGCTGCACGGCGTGCCGGTGGCGGTGAAAGACCTGATCCCGACAGCAAATCTTCGCACCACCTGGGGCTCGCTGATCTTCAAGGATCACATCCCCGATCATGATGCCGTCGCAGTGGCGCGATTGAAGCAGGCTGGCGCCATCGTGGTCGGCAAGACCACGACGCCGGAGTTCGGCCAGCAATGCCTGACCCAGGCGCCGCTGTTCGGCCGCACGCGCAACGCCTGGCGTGCGGATCGCAGTTCAGGCGGTTCCAGCGGCGGTTCGGCGGTCGCGGTTGCCGCCGGCCTGGTGCCGATCGCAGTCGCCACCGATGGCGGCGGTTCGACCCGCATCCCCGCGGCGTGCAACGGCGTCGTCGGGTTCAAACAGGGGCTCGGCGTGGTGCCACAGGAATACGCGCACGATGGCTTCGGCAACATCTCCTACACTACGCCGATGACCCGCACCGTCGCGGACACCGCGCTGATGCTCGATGCGATGGCCGGTCCGGACCTGGGCGATCCGCTCACCACAGGCCGAACCAAGACCGATTTCGTCGCCGCGACGCACGGCGGCGATTTGACGGGGCTGCGCATCGCCTGGCGCGCCCGGCTCGGGAATTCGGCGGTAGCGACGGATGTATTGACGGCCTGCGCGGCCGCGCTGGCCACCTTCGCCGAGCTTGGCGCGGAGGTGTCGGAACTGGCGGCTCCGTTCGAGAACCCCGAGGCGGTGTGGTTCGTCAACAACGGCGCCTACCGCATGGCGCAGTTCGGCCATCACCTGAAGCTGCACCGGAGGATCATGTGCCCGACCTTCGTGCGACAGATGGACCGTGTGGCGAACTACTCGGCGGCGGAATTGTACGATGCGATCTTCCAGCGGACGCGGCTGTACCGACAGGTGCAGGCGTGGTTCGACACCTGCGACATCGTCGCGATGCCGACGCTGTCGCGCAGCGCGGTGCCGATCGACCAGGACTTCTTCGGTCCGATCGAGGTCGACAACCGGTTGGTCGATAACATCCGCGCGTCATGGTACCCGTACACCATGCCATTCAATCTGACCGGCAATCCCGCGGTCAGCTTGCCGTGCGGCTTCGATGCCGCCGGCATGCCGCTGGCGATCCAGTTGGTGGCGCGCCCCGGGGCCGATGCGGAGTTGCTGCGCGTGGCGGCGGCGTTCGAGCGTGCGCAGCCGTGGGCGGAGCGACGGCCAAACCTGTCAACGTAACATCGTCATTCCCGTGCTAGCGGGGATGACAATTGGGGAGTTACCCCTTGTCCACTCCCCAGAACACCGGCGCCGAGCCCTTCAGCAACCCGATCACGTTCGACCGCCACGCGGCCTGCGGCAGGTACTGGCCCAACGTGATGGTCGGCACGTAGTCGAACGCCGCCGCCTGGAACTCTGCTTCGTGCTTGTGCCGCTCGGTATCGTTCGGCGCATCGATCCAGGCCTCGTACGCCGCCTCGATCTTCGGATCGTCCGGCCAGCCGAACCACGCCTTGCTGCCATTGCTGCGCAGTGTATTTGCCAGCATCGGATCGACGTACTCCGGTCCCGGCGCGCCGGCGGGGAAGATCGACCAGCCGCCTTTCTCCACCGTCTCCTTGTTGGTGCGACGCTGCACCACCGTGCCCCAGTCCACCATCTGTTCGTCGATGTTCAGGCCGACCTTGTGGAACGCATCGGCCACCACGGTGATGAACGCGTTGTAGATGATCTGGTCGGTCGGATGCAGCAGCACGATGCGCTCGCCGCCATAGCCCGCCTTGTCGAGCATCGCCTTGACGTCGCCGGTGCTCCAGGACTTGCGACGGAACTCCATGCCCGCGTCGTTCGCCGCCGGCGAGCCGGGCAGGAAATAGCCCATCGGCGCACGCCATCCAGACTCGTCCTCGCCCATCGCGGCGATCATCGCCTCGCGTGGATCCACCGCAGCCAGCATCGCGCGGCGGACGCCGACATTGCTGGTCGGCGCGATCAGGCTGTTCGGGCGCAGGATCGCCACCGTGCCATAGATGTCGAGCAGCCCTGTCGTCACGCCCGATGCGCGCTTCAACATCGGGATCAGATCGGGCGACGGCAGCTCGAGCCAGTCCACCTCGCCGGCCGACATCGCGTTCGCCGCGGTTGCCGGATCGGGGATGATCCGCCATTCGACGCGGTCCAGGTTCACCTTGTGCCCGCCGGCGGTGTACGACGCCGGCTCCTGCCGTGGCTGGTATTGGTCGAAGCGGGCAAAGGCCGCGTGGCTGCCGGAGACGAATTCGTCCGGCAGGTAACGGAACGGTCCACTGCCGACGATGTCGGTGAGCTGCTTGAACGGATCGGTGGCGGCAAGACGCGCCGGTACGATCACCGGTTGCGGCTGCACCTTGGACAGGAAATGCGCCAACAGCGGGAATGGCTTCTTCAGCCGCCATACCAGGGTGCGGTCGTCCGGCGCCTCGATCGCATCGACACGCGCGTTGAACGTCTCGCTGACAGCGTCGCGCTTCAGCCAGCGTTGCAGCGAGGCGACGCAGTCGCGCGCCAGCACCGGGGTGCCGTCGTGGAACATCAGTCCTTCGCGCAGCTTCATGGTCCAGCGTTTGCCGTCGTCGTCGATGGTGTGGCCTGCGACCATCTGCGGCTGCGGATTGAACGCCTGGTCGCGGCCGTACAGCGTCTCGTACACCATCAGCGAGAAGTTGCGGGTGACGGTCGCGGTGGTCCACACCGGATCGAGGCTGGTCAGGTTGGCCTGCGGCACGAAGATCAGCGTCTTCGCGGTGGCGCCGACCGCCGGACGGGCGAGCGGCAGCGCGGCCGCGGCGGCGGCAGTCATGAAGGCACGTCGTTTCATTCTGGGTCTCCTCCGATCGGCCGGCACCTTGGTCCTGCCGACCGGAGGTTCTTAGCACGGGGTGTGGAAGGAATCCTCAGGGGCGCTGATGGTGGTGCGATCCGTGCAGTTTCTTCGCCGTCCTGGCCGCGTGGGCGGCGCGAGCATCGACCCGGGTCCGCGCGTGCGCACTGCGTGCGGGTGGATGAGCGGCATTATGGTCCGTGTGCGGCGGCACGTGCGAGCCATCGGCTGGTACCAACGTCACGTTCTGACCCGCCGCCAGCGTCAACGGCGCCGCGCTGTAGCTGAACACGTCGAACACCGCGTTGTACGCCTGCGGGTCGCTCCATGACTCCTGCGGTCGTGGCACCGTGGTGAAGTGACCATTGATGATCTTCGGGCTGACCTCGAGCGTCATGAAACCGTGCCGGCTGTCGATGCCCTGGATGAGTTTGGCTTCGGTCTCAGGGTCCGCATAACCGGGTGCCGCGCCAAGATGGTGCAGGTTCCAGTAGCCGCTGTTGCCGATGACGAGGAATGGAATCGTGTGCCCTGCGAGCTGCAACTCGATCCGCTGATAGTTATGGACATGGGCGTTGAGCACCATGTTCGGCAGCCGGCGTGACGCGTTGATGGCGTCCTCCAGTTCTTTCGCCATGGTTGGACTGCCGCTGTGGTAGGTGTCGAATGAGTAGATCGGGTGATGCACCGCCACGATCAACGCCTTCTTGGCGTCGGCTCCCTTCATCTGATCGTGGAACCAGGCCCGCTGGTCGTCGTCGAGCCGGCCGTGTTCCGGCACATTGCTGTACAGCCCGATGAAGGTTGCGAACGGCGTGGTGAGTGTCCAGTAGAAGAATGGCTGGTGCATGGCCGGCCGGCCGCTGTCGCGCGATTCCTGCGTATAGACAGGGTCTGCGCCGGGTTTGGCCAGGAAGTTGCGATAGAAACCTTCCAGGGTCTTGGCTTTCTCGTTCACGGGCTCGCCGTCGTGATTGCCAGGGATGGCGACGATCGGCAGCGGATAGTGCTCGTAAGGTTCGTAGAACTGGTCGTAATACTTATCCACCTCGCCGTTGTAGTAGACGACATCACCGATATGATAGCAGAAGGCCGGGGACATCGCCGCGCCGCGCAGCTCCGGCACGATCTGCGGCCCTTTCAGCGACTGCTCCATGCCCCTTGCGACCAGCTTCTGCGGTTCCGGATCCTTCACCCCGCCCGTATCGCCGACACAATGAAAGGCCATCGCACCAGACTGGGTGATCTCGGTCACCTCGTCGGCCGGCAGTATCGCTGACAGGTCCATGTGATAGGGTGCCTGGCGGCCGGCCTTGTAGTCGTCTGGGATGGGTTCGAATTGGGTGATGCGCGGGGGCATGTGGTGCGCGAGCGACGCACCCGGCTGCCGAGGACGGTGAAGGTCTGGCATGTTCCACCTCTGTGACACGAGCGGAAACGGCACTGCAGACGCGGACCGGACCCAAGCCTGCTGTTATTGCTGGTGTCTTGAACGCCTACCACAGCGTACCGCAGCGAGGTCAAGACAATTCCATGACGGAGGGCCACGGAGAACGGATTCCGCGCTGTGCGCCAACCACAATGGACCTCCGTGGCCCTCCGTGGTCCTCGACTTCCTCCGTGTTAAAGTCTTTCTTGCTCGGGTGGCTCCGGTCGTTCACTCGATCGCCCTGACGACAGAGCCATCCCGGCAGGGCGTCGAACAGGGTTACTCCGCAGCCTTCGCCACCCCAGCCACGCGGGTCCGCGTGCGCAGCGTGACGAACTCCTCCGCCGCGGTCGGGTGGATGCCGATGGTGCGGTCGAAATCCGCCTTGGTGGCGCCCATCACGATGCCGATCGCCAGGCCCTGCATGATTTCCGGCGCGTCCTCGCCCAGCATGTGGGCGCCAACCACCTTTTGACTGACCTGATCGACCACCAGCTTGAGCATGCTCCGGCGCGCGCGGCCTGACAGCGTGTGACGCATCGGCGTGAACTTGCTGACATAGACGTCGATCGGGCCATGTTCCGCCGCCTGTTCCTCGGTCAGCCCGCACGTCCCGATCGGCGGCGTGGAGAACACCGCGGTCGGCACGTTGTGCAGCGAGATGCTGCGTGGGTTCCGGCCAAATAACGAGTCGGCGAGCGCATGGCCCTCGGCCACTGCCACCGGCGTGAGGTTCAGCCGGTCGGTGACGTCGCCCATCGCATAGATGTGCGGCTGGCTGGTGCGCAGGTTGTGATCCACCAACACCGCACCGGCGTCGTTCACCGTCACGCCGGCCTCGTCGAGGCCGATCCCCTTGGTTGCCGGTGCGCGGCCGGTGGCGAAGAACACCAGGTCGGTGCGCAGCGTGTGGTCCGCGTCCACTGTCAGTATGCGCTCATCGCCCTCGGCTTCCAGTTTCGTTGGCCGGCTGGAGGGATGCAGCGCGATGCCCTGCGCGCCGAGTGCCTCGACCAGCGATTCGCGCAGGTCCATGTCGAAGCCGCGCAGCGGCAGCGGCTGGCGGTACACCAGATCCACATGCGCGCCGAGCCCGGCGAAGATGCCGGCGAACTCCACTGCGATATAGCCGGAGCCGATGATCGCCACGCGCTTCGGCATACGCGGCAGATAGAACGCATCGTCCGAAATGATGCCGAGATCGGCGCCGGGGATCGGCAGCCGCACCGGATGGCCTCCGGTCGCGATCACGATGCGTTCGGCGGTCATCTGTTTGCCGCCGACGTCGAGCGTGTGCGGATCGACGAAGCGGGCGCGCGCCTCGAAGATTTTCGCCCCGGCGTTGTCGAGCAGCCGCTTGTAGATGCCGTTGAGGCGGCCGATCTCGCGGTCCTTTGCCGCGATCAGCTTTGCCCAGTCATGCGGGCCCTTCTTGATCTGCCAGCCGAATCCGGCCGCGTCGTCCGCCCAGGCGCCATATTCGCCGGCCTGCACCAGCAGTTTCTTCGGCACGCAACCGACATTGACGCAGGTGCCGCCCCAGAAGCGTTCCTCCGCCACACCGACGCGCGCGCCGTGGCCGGCGGCGATGCGCGCGCAACGCACGCCGGCAGAACCGCCACCGATCACGAACAGGTCGAAATCCATCGTGGACCTCTGCTTCAGCGTTCAGCGAACAGACTAGGGCGGGGGGCGGAAGTCTGACAACTCAATGTCACGATCCCCCTGTGCTCCACGCCTTGAAGTCGGCCTCCGACACCGTCGGCAGCTTCTTCAGGAACGCAACGATCGACCAGATCTCCTGATCGGGCACCCCCACCGCGCCGAAGCTCGGCATGCCGGTCATCTTGATGCCGTTCTTGACCACCCAGAACAGCTCGCGCGGCTCGAGGCCGCCAACGACATCCTTGAGATCGGGCGGACCGGGGTTCAGGCCCTCGGAGAACTTCGCCCATTGCGCGCCCGGCCCGCCGTGACAATAGACGCAGCCGCGTTCGGCGAAGGCGTGCGCACCGGCCCGGATCGTGGCGGGATCGTCGAGCGAGCCTGGCGGCGCTTCGGCGGCATGATGGTCGATCGCGGCCTGCCGGACATGGACCAGCACCCAGGCGACCGGGGCGGAGTCCTGCTCGGTTGCGGCAATGTTGTAGAACCCGCCAAAGAAGAACACCGCAGCGGCGATGGCAACGATGATCGCGAGGGCACCGATCAATGCCAGGAATCTCATCCGAGGCCTCCCATTGCAATCTGTGTCATTCGCCCTTCACGCATCCGCCGCCGCCTTCCGTGCCATCGCTTCCTCCGCCGATGCGACGCCGCCATGCGCCGCCGACCAGGCAACCGGGTCCTCCAGGAACTTCCGCACCTCGGCGAGCGCCGGTTCGGCGAAATATGGCCGGTCCTTGCATGCCTCCAACACGTCCCACCAGGTGCACAGATGGTGCAGCGCGATGTCCATCCGCGCCAGCGTCTCGAATGCGCCGGGGAACACGCCGTAGAAGAACACCACGAACGCATGATTCACGATCGCACCGGCGTCGCGCAGCGCCTGCGCGAAGCGGATCTTCGACTGGCCGTCGGTGGTGAGGTCCTCCACCAGCAGCGTGCGCTTGCCTTCCGGCACGTCGCCTTCGATGAGCGCATTGCGACCGAAGCCCTTCGCCTGCTTCCGCACGTAGGCCATCGGCGCGGACATCCGGTCGGCGATCCAGGCAGCGAACGGGATTCCTGCGGTTTCGCCGCCTGCCACTGCCTCGATCGTCTCGTAGCCGACGTGGCGGTTGATCTTTTCTACCCCGAGCTCGCAGATCTTATTCCGCGCGCGCGGGAAGTAGATGATGCGCCGACAGTCGATGTAGACCGGTGACTTCCAGCCCGAGGTGAAGGTGTAGGCTTCCTCCGGGCGGAAGTTGATCGCCTCGATCTCCAGCAGAATGCGTGCGGTGGTGAGCGCGGCGTCGCGATCCCAGTCGCTGGTGGCTGAATTCGACATCGCCTGTGCCTGTCTGGCCATGTCCGGCGGTCCCTCTCGCGCTGATCAGTGATCGCTGATAACTGATCACCGGCGGAGGAGATAGTCCATGGCGAAGACCCACAGGATCGCGGTGGTGCCCGGCGACGGGATCGGCAAGGAAACCGTGCCGGAAGCGCTGAAGGTGCTGGACGCGGCGTCGCGCCGGTTCGGCTTCGGCCTGGAATACGCGCATTACGACTGGTCCTGCGAGACCTATAAGAAGACCGGCGCGATGATGCCGTCGGACGGGATGGAGCGGCTGGCGGCATCGGATTCGATCCTGCTCGGCGCGGTAGGGTGGCCGGACGTGCCGGACCACGTCTCGCTCTGGGGCCTGCTGATCCCGATCCGCCGCGGCTTCGACCAGTACGTGAACCTGCGGCCCTGCAAACTGATGCCCGGCGTGCGCACGCCGCTCGCCGGCCGCACCGAGGCCGACATCGATTTTTATGTGGTGCGGGAGAACACCGAGGGCGAGTACTCGTCGGTCGGCGGACGCATGTTCATCGATACCGAGCGCGAATTCGTGTCGCAGCAGAGCGTATTCAGCCGCCACGGCGTGGACCGCATCCTGAGGTTCGCGTTCGAACTGGCGCAAACGCGGCCGAAGCGGCATCTGACGTCGGCGACCAAGTCGAACGGCATCACCTTCACCATGCCGTACTGGGACGAACGCTTCGCGCTGATGGGGAAGTCGTATCCCGACATCCGCACCGACCAGTTCCACATCGACATCCTGTGCGCGCATTTCGTGCAACATCCGGACTGGTTCGACGTGGTGGTCGGATCCAACCTGTTCGGCGACATCCTGTCCGACCTGGGTCCGGCGGTGGCGGGTTCGATCGGCATCGCGCCGTCGGCCAACATCAATCCGGAACGGAAATTTCCGTCGATGTTCGAGCCGGTGCATGGATCGGCGCCCGACATCGCGGGGAAGTTCATCTGCAATCCGATCGGCCAGGTCTGGTCGGCGGGGCTGATGCTGGAACACCTCGGCGAGGCGGAAGCGGGCCTGGCGATCATCGCCGCGATCGAGACGCTGCTGCGCGAGAGCGGGCCGAAGACGCGCGACATGGGCGGGCAGGCCGGCACCGCCGATGTGGGGAAGGCGCTGGCCGAGATCGTGGCCGGGGGCTGATGGCGGCGCCGGTCGACGAGGTGTTCGCGGACGAGTTCTTCGCTTCGCTTTACGACTACTTCAATCCGTGGACGCCGTCCGACCAGTTCTATCTGGAACTGGCCCGCGAGACTGGGCTGCGGGTGCTGGATCTCGGCTGCGGCACAGGGATGCTGGCCTGTCGCATTGCCGTGGACGGCTGTGCGGTTACCGGCGTCGATGCTGCCAAGGGCATGCTGCGTGTCGCGCGCTCGCGTGACGGCGCAGAACGTGTCACCTGGGTGGAGGCGGATGGCAGAACGCTGCGGCTGTCGCAGCAATTCGATCTTGTCTACATGACCGGGCACGCGTTTCAGGCGTTGCTGACCGATGAAGATGCGGTTGCGCTGCTGCGACGCGCGGCGTGGCATCTGGCACCGGATGGCCGCCTGGCCCTCGAAAGCCGCAATCCCGCGCGCAAGGCCTGGTTGTCCTGGACCCGCGACAATGGCCGCGTTGTCGCGACGGACCGGCACGGGCGTATCGAGGAATCCTACGACACCGAGGCAGGCTCTGGCTCCGGCATCGTCCACCTGACGCATTACTACCGCTTCCTGGATCAGGGCACGACCCGAACCAGCCATAGCCGATTGCGTTTCATCGACCAGCAGCACCTGGTGCATCTGCTGGCGGACGCGGGGCTGGTGCCGGCAACATGGTATGGTGATTGGGACCGCGCCCCGCTGTTAACCGAACAGCCGCGAGATGATCGTGGTGGCGCGGCGACAGGCATAGCGATGCGCACGCAATCGGCTTGGCTGGAGCAACGATCATGAGCGGATTTCTGTCGCGTATGTTCGGTGGAAAAGCCAACAAACCAGCTTGGATCGAGGTGGCGGAACTGCGGCAACGCCTCGCTCTTGGCGACGTGCTACTGATCGATGTGCGCCAGCCGGAGGAATACGCCTCGCCGCCCGGCCACCTGCCCAGTGCGATCAACGTGCCGCTGGGCAACCTCTCGGCGCATACCGGGGAACTTGCGGCACGCGGCCAGCCGATCGTGGTCGTGTGCAAGACCGATCGGCGTTCGGCACTCGCCGCGGCCGAGTTGCTTGCTGCCGGATTGCGCGACGTCGCAGTGCTGCGCGGCGGTACGGACGGGTGGCATTCGCACGGGTTGGCGCTGGAATAGTCGGCCGGCTGTGCGGATGGCCGAGACCACTTTCACGTTCCGCTTCGCGGTCAAGCAGGGATTGCGCGAACTGGGCGATCCTGATGTCGAGCTCATTCCACACGAGCAGGTAGAGGCCGAGAAGCCGACCATCTGCGAAGAATATCGGCGACCAGGCGCAAGCGATGTAAAGTGTCTGGCTGCCGGAAGCCAGATGCAGCCGGCATTGCCAAATCGCCTGCATCGCCGCTTGGGCCGGACTGGTCGGGTTCCCGGCACGCGCGAACTGATGGTGGCTCGAACATCGTTCGTCGTCATCTATGTGGTGCACGCCGACACGGTTCAGATCATCCGCGTGCTGCACGCGGCGCAGCGCTGGCCCGCAGCGCATTGACCGTGGTCTGCGCGGACCTGAAGATACCGCGTCTGAGAATGAATGTCGGAGGAATGCCGGCCCATGTCCCAATCGGTTGTCGCTGAACTCGCCCCGCACGGCGTACTGCGCGCGGGCATCAACATGAGCAACTTCCTGCTGGTCACCGGCCGGACGCCGTCGGGCGATCCGGACGGCGTGTCGCCCGACATGGCCCGCGCGATCGCCGAACGGCTGGGCGTGCCGGTAAAGTATGTGCCGTTCGCCAAGCCTGGCGAATTGGCGGATGCGGTCGGCGACGATGTCTGGGATATCGGGCTGATCGGCGCGGAACCGGCGCGGGCGGAGAAGATCGACTTCACCGCTGCCTATGTCGAGATCGAGGCGACCTATCTGGTGCCGGCCGGCTCGCCGCTGCAGACCATCGCAGATGTGGACAAGCCCGGGGTTCGCATCGCGGTGTCGGCGCGGAGTGCGTACGATCTCTGGCTGGAGCGTAACATCAAGCACGCTGAACTGGTGCGGTCCGACGGCCTCGCCAGCGCCACGGAGAAATTCGTGCGCGACAAACTCGATGCGTTGGCCGGACTGCGACCCGGACTGCTGGGTGATATCGCGAAGCTGCCTGGCGCTCGCATCCTCGACGGCCAGTTCACCGCCGTGCAGCAGGCGGTCGGCACCGCGCGCACCCACGCCGCCGGCGCGGCATTCCTGCGCGAGTTCGTCGAACAGGCGAAGGCATCCGGCCTGGTCGCCAGCCTGATCGAGAAGCACGGCGTGGTCGGCCGGCTTTCCGTCGCGCCGCCGGGCTGATGCCGATGCCAGCGAACACCTACACGAGGCCGACGGCTTCCGCCCCACCGGCAGTGCCACCGTTGCTCATCCCGCAGCCGTCGATCGCGCCCTTGGTGCCGCCGGCCCATGTGGTCGATCTGATGACCCTCGATGGCTCGGCGATGTTCGGCGCACGCTGGAAGGCGATGGAGGCGAAGCTGGTCGAGTGCCCGGCGTTGGCGGACGCCATGCCCGAGTTCAGGACCACCTACGACATCGATCCGCATGCCGAACTGCCGGGCTTCGACGATGCGGCCTGGCCAGAAGTCGCCGCGACCGAACTCGGTGCAAAACGCGGCGGGGGCATGGTGTCGTTCTTCTGGTTCCGCGCGACCCTGACGATACCAGCGGATGCGGCAGGTTTCGCCACCGCCGGCGCGAAGACGGTGCTGACGGTGAACGTCGACGACTACGCGGAGGTCTGGGTCGATGGCGTGATGCCGCGGGCTGCGGGCAGGCCCAGCCCGGCCGCGATCCAGGGCTTCAACATGCCGAATCGCCTGGTGCTCCGCGATACCGTCACTCCGGGCGAGAAATTCGAGATCGCGGTGTTCGCCATCAACGGGCCGATTTCGGCGGCGCCGGCGAATTTCCTGTGGTTTCGCGAGGCGAAGATCGAGTTCTATCGCTGAACGAAATCCATCCTGAGAAGATACGGGCGCCGGGTGCTTCCTGCATCTGGAAAACAGCCGCATCCGCCACCAACGGGAGCTGACCATGAGCGAGGCCGAGCACGTTTACACGCCGTCACAGGTCGCCGCCGTAAACGCGGTGCCGGTGGAAGTGGCGCGCTATCTCGATGGTACGGACCTGCTCGCGAAGACGCAGGCGCTCCGCCTGTCCACAGTCGACGCTGCCGGCTGGCCGCACGCCTCGCTGCTCAGCGCGGGCGACATGGTCGCGCTGCCGTCCGGGCGCATCCGGTTCGCGTTGTTCCCACAGTCCGCTGCTGCCGCCAACCTGGCGCGCGATCGGCGGGTTACGCTGACGCTCTCGCTGGATGGCGGCATGTGCGAGTTGCGGATGCGCGCGCAGCAGCTGGCACATTCTTCGTCTGGCCTACCGTTGGCCTTGTACGAGGCCGAAGTGGAGACCACGCGCACCCATGTAGCCCCGTATGCCGCTGTTACCAGCGGGATCACGTTCGCGCTGCATGAGCGGCAGGCGGTGCTCCCGCGTTGGCAGCGGCAGATCGCCGCCTTGCGCGCGGCCAATTGAAGCAGGTTGCAGCGGAAGGGACGAAGAGATATGCGGGCTTACCAGGACCTTCGCGAGTTCCTGTCCGTGCTCGAGCAGCAGCGGCAGTTGCTGCGCATTACCGAGACGGTCAATCTGGAACCTGATCTGGCGGCGGCTGCCTGTGCACTCACGCAGATCGGCGAAACCAGCCCGGCAATCCACTTCGGCAACATCGCCGGCTACACCAATGCCCAGGTTGTGATGAACGTGCACGGCTCCTGGCCCAACCATGCACTCGCTCTCGGCATGGACAGGGACGCGCCGTTGCGCGACCAGTTCTTCGAGTTTGTCCGTCGCTATCGGCAATATCCGGGCGAGCTGGAGCGCGTGGCCAGAGCACCGTGGCAAGAGGTGGTGGTCGACAAGGATGTGAACCTGTTCGACCTGCTGCCGCTGTTCCGCATCAACCGGGGCGACGGGGGCTATTTTCTCGACAAGGCGTGTGTCGTCAGCCGCGATCCCGACGACTGGGACAACGACAACATCGAGAACGTGGGCGTCTATCGCCTGCAGGTGAAGGGCCGCAACCGGATCGGCATCCAGACGGTACCGCAGCACGACATCGCCATCCACCTGACCCATGCCGAGGAGCGCGGCGAGGACCTGCCGGTGGCGATCGCCCTCGGCAACGAGCCGATCATTACGCTGGCGGGAGCGACGCCGATGCTCTACGACCAGCTCGAATACAAGATGGCGGCGGTCATGCAGGGCAAGCCGTATCGGGTGGTCAAGACGGCGAAGGGCTTGGACGTACCCTGGGGATCGGAATACGTGCTGGAAGGGCGGGTGCTCGGTGGACAGCGCGAGCCGGAGGGCCCATTCGGCGAGTTCCCGGGTTATTACTCAGGTTGCCACAAATACCCGGTGATCGAGATCGATCGTGTCTCGCACCGAAAGGATCCGATCTACGACGCCACGTATGTCGGCAGGCCCTGGACCGAGCTGGACTGGCTGCAGGCCATGACCACCAGCGTGCCGATTTTTGTCCAGTTGAGCACGACCTTCCCGGAAGTCGTCGCGGTCAATGCACTGTATACCCACGGACTGGTGATCATCGTCGCCACGAAGACCCGCTTCGGCGGCTTCGCCAAGGCGGTCGGCATGGGCGTGCTGACCACGCCACACGGCCTTGGCTACGCCAAGATCGTCATCGTGGTTGATGCCGATGTCGATCCGTTCGACCTCAAGCAGGTAATGTGGGCCATGTCGGTGAAGGTCAACCCGGCGGGCGACATCATTATTTTACCGAACCTTTCGGAAAACCTGCTGGACCCGGCGTGCCAGCCGGGCGGGATGGTGTCCAAGATGATCATCGACGCGACAACACCGATCGCCCCCGACATCCGTGGCGATTACGGGCAGGAACTGGACACCCCGCAAGGAACCGACACGTGGCGGCACAAGCTTGGCGCATTGATGAAGGATCTGCACAAATGAGTCAGGCGATGGAAAGTGCGCCGCCTGTCGTGTGCCCCCGGTGTCGGTCCACCACAACCGAGGTGCGGAGCACGTCTCCTGTCAAGGGAGTGTGGACCGTCTTCGGCTGCGCCACATGTTTCTACGCCTGGCGCTCGACCGAACCCGAGGAGAACCGGAACCCGGACAACTATCCGGCGGTGTTCCGGTTGAAGCCCGAGGATCTGGCGAACCTCCCGGTGGCCCCGAGCATCCCACCGCGCCGACCACCGACCGGCAGTTCATAACCATCCGGTGCCGTTGGTTCGGTTGGTGCTGACGTGGTTGCCTCGACGCGGCCGCCCGTGGCAGACAGCGCCGCATGTTGAGCCGACGCTTGCTACTGGCTGCCTCGCTGTCCACCGTCTGCGCGGCGCCGGAGGGTTTCCAGGGCTTTCTCGCCGGCATGCGCGCCGAGGCGCGCCGGGCCGGCATCTCGGCCGCGACGCTGGACCACGCGTTTGCCGGCGTGCAGCTCAACCAGAAGGTGCTGGAGCACTATAACCACCAGCCCGAGTTCACCATGACCTGGGCGCAGTACCGCGCCCTGCTGATCACCGAGCAGCGCATCGCCAACGGCCGATCCGCGTTCCAGCAGAACCGTGCGCTGTTCGGGCGGGTGCAGGACCGGTTCGGCGTGGGTCCCGGCGTGATCACCGGCATCTGGGGCCTGGAATCCAGCTTCGGCGCCGGCATGGGCGATTTCCACGTGGTCGAGGCGCTGGCGACGCTGGCCTGGGAAGGCCGCCGCGCCAGCTTCTTCCGCGGCGAGCTGCTGGCAGCGTTGCGCATCCTTGATAACGGTGACGTTTCACCGGCCCACATGCTCGGCTCCTACGCCGGGGCGATGGGCCAGCCGCAGTTCATGCCGTCATCCTATCTCCGCTATGCGGTGGATTTCGAGGGCCACGGCAAGCGCGACATCTGGACCAGCAAGCCCGACGTGCTCGGCTCGATCGCCAACTATCTCGCGCGGTCCGGTTGGCGCGGCGGCGAGGCCTGGGGCCAGCCGGTGACCCTGTCGGGGAGTTTCGACCGCGCCGCGACGGGCCGTGACAACCGCAGGGCGGTCGGTGAATGGGTGCGGCTCGGCGTGCGCGCGGCGGACGGGCGGTTGCTGGCGCAGCCGGATACGCAGGCCGCGGTGCTGCTGCCGGACGGACCCGGCGGCGACGCGTTCCTGGTGTATGCGAACTTCACCGCGATCCGCCGCTACAACCCGTCGGACTACTATGCGCTGGTGGTCGGCCTGCTGGGTGACACGGTCGTCGCGTGAGGCTGGCGTTCGCACTGGCGTTGGCAGTGATGGCGGCGTCCTGCCAACGGCCGCCACCACCGGCCAATCCGCACTATGTGCTCGGCGCGCCGTATCAGGCCGGCGGCGTCTGGTACTATCCGCGCGACAGCTACGAAGGTCATGAGACCGGACTTGCGACGGTGTATCCTGTGGGCCACCCGGCGCTGACCGCCGATGGTGAGGCGTTCGATCAGACGGCGCTCACCGCCGCGCACCAGACGCTCCAGCTTCCCGCCGTCGCTCGTCTCACCAACCTGGAGAACGGTCTGCAGGTGCTGTTGCGCGTCAATGACCGTGGTCCGGCGACGCCGCACCGGCTTGTCGAGGTGACCCGCCGCACGGCAACTCTATTGCAATTCGCCAATGATGACGCGGTCCGCGTGCGGCTGGACGTGCTGCCGGCGGAGAGCCACGCGGCGGTTGATGCGATGCCGGATGCGCCGAAGCTGGAACTCGCGGCCGCGCCGGTCGGCGACGTGCAGCAGAGCGACCTGGCGCCGCCTGGCAGCGCGGCGCCGGTGATCCCCAACCCAGCGCCCGAGCAGCGGCGGGAAGCAGCGCCCGCGACCGCGCCGATCGCGCGGTTGCCTGAGTCGGTGCTGCAGGGCCCGTCCGATTCTGGCCAATTGTTCATTCGACTCAGCACGTTCCAGACCTATGCATACGCCAACATCCAGCGTGCGCGCGTTGCCGAGCTCGGCGCGGAGATCGTCAGCACGCGCAACGGGCGGACGCAGACACATCGGGTGGTCATCGGGCCGCTGGCGAGCGTGCAGCAGGCCGACATGGTGCTGGACCAGGTGCTGCGGTCGGGAGTAACCGATGCGCGGATCGTGGTGGAATAGGAGTCGAGTCGCCATGCTCACCCGCCGGCAAACCCTGCTCACATCAGCGATCTTCGCTGGCGGCGCGCTGCCCGCCATCGCGCAGCCGCGTCATCCGGCGCAACAGAAGCCGGGGACCCGGGGCGCGAAGAAGGATGCGCCGACCGGCAGTCCGGCCGATACGCCGCTCGGACAGGTGGATACCGCGGCGCGCTGGGCGTTCATTCAGGACTTCACCACTGGCGCGGCGCTGCTGGAGAAGAACGCGGATGTGGAGATGCCGCCGTCGTCGATGACCAAGCTGATGACGATCTACCTGGTCTACGAGCGTCTGAAGCAGGGCAAAATGAAGCTCGACGACACACTGCTGGTGAGCGAGCGGGCGTGGAAGATGGGCGGATCGAGGATGTACGTCCAGGTCGGCACACAGGTGGCGGTGGAGGACCTGATCCGCGGCGTGATCGTGCAGTCGGGCAACGATGCCTGCATCGTGTTCGCCGAGGCAATCGCGGGGTCCGAGGAACAGTTTGCCGAACTGATGAACCAGAAGGCGAAGGAACTCGGGCTGACCAACACGAATTTCCGGAATTCCACCGGCTGGCCGGATCCCGAGCAGCACATGAGCTGTCGCGATATCGCCACGCTGGCGCGGCGGATCATCCGCGACTTCCCGGAATACTATCATTACGACGCAGAGAAGACGTTCAAGTACAACAACATCGAGCAGGGCAACCGCAATCCGCTGGTGCAGAAGGGCACCGCCGATGGGCTGAAGACCGGCCACACCGAGGCCGGCGGCTATGGCCTGGTCGCCAGCGGCAAGCGCGGCGAGCGGCGGGTGATCGTGGTGCTTAACGGGCTCGAGTCCATGCACCAGCGCGCCGAGGAGGGCGAGCGGATGATGGACTGGGCGTTCGCGAATTTCGAAGACGTGACGCTGTTTGCGGCCGGCGACGTGATCGAGCGGGTTCCGGTGTGGCTGGGAACCGCGCCGACCGTGCCACTGGTCGGCGGGCGCGACCTGGCGGTGACGATGCCGCGCAACTGGCGCAAGAACGCGTCGGTGAAGCTGAGCTACGACGCGCCGATCCGTGCCCCGGTGGCGAAGGGAACGACGCTGGGCAAGCTGGTGGTGGCGGGGCAGGGCGTGCCGGACATGGAGGTGCCGCTGCTGGCCGGCGAGGACGTCGGCAGACTCAGCATGCCGGGGCGCGCGATGGCGGTGCTGTCGCATTATGTGACGGGTGGCTAGCTTCATAACGCTCGAAGGCGGCGAGGGGGCCGGAAAGTCGACGCAGGCCCGGTTGCTGGCGGACGGACTGGTGGAGCTGGGCCTGCCGGTGCTGCGCACGCGCGAGCCTGGCGGTGCGCCGGGTGCCGAGGTTCTGCGCGGCCTGCTGCTCGGCGGCTCGCTGGACTGGTCCGCGCCGGCCGAGACGCTGCTGCACTTCGCTGCCCGCGCCGAGCACGTGGAGAAGACCATCCGCCCGGCGCTGGCGGCCGGCATGTGGGTGGTGTGCGACCGCTTCTATGATTCCACCATGGCGTATCAGGGCTACGGCCAGGGCGCTGACCGGACCATGATCACGGACCTGATCGGCCTGCTCGGCGTTGTTCCAGATGTCACGCTGGTGCTCGATGTGAGCGACGCGGTGGCGGTCGCGCGGCAACTGCGGCGCGGCTCCGATGCCGATCGGTACGAACGGCTCGATGCGTTGTTCCATGCCCGGGTAAACCAGGGATTTCGCGACATCGCCGCGGCGGCGCCGGAGCGTTGCGTGGTGATCGCGGCCGATGGCTCCGTGGCAGAGGTGCATGCCGCCATCATGCAGGCGCTGCGCGCGCAGCTTGCGCTGCCGAATTAGAGCGGTTTCAGGCAAAGTGGAATCGCGACGGGACGATGGGTTTCGCTGCGCTCTACCCATCCTACGGCTACGGCAACGAGCGTAGGATGAGTAGAGTGCAGCAGCGAAACCCATCGTGCCAAGTGATCGCGCGAATATGCTCTGGCTAACGCTTCCGCTCCGTATACCCATCCCGCGTCTGCGGCAGCTTCCAGCCCAGCACCCGTCCGGCCACGAAGTTGCGCAGCACCTGCGCGGTGCCGCCGCCGATGGTGAACATCCGCGCATCGCGCGCCATCCGTTCCATCGGATAGTCGCGTGAATATCCGCGCGCGCCGAACATCTGCAACGCGTCGTTGGTCACCTTGATCGACATCTCCGACGCGAACACCTTGGCCTGCGCCGCCAGCAGCGGATCGGGAAACGGATCGGCGCTCGCTGCCGCGCGGTACACCGCCAGCCGTGCCGCATTGAGCTGGATCGCCATGTCGGCAAGCATCCATTGCAGCCCCTGGAACTCGCCGATCGGCCGGCCGAACTGGTGGCGCTCCTTGGCAAACGCGGTCGCCGCCTCGAACGCACCCTGCGCCAGGCCGAGCGCCACGGTCGCGGCTCCGACCCGCTGGCTATTGTAGGCGTTCATCAGATCGGCGAAGCCGTGCAGCCGACCCGCTGGCGACTGCAACACCATCTCGTCCGGCACTTCCAGGTCCTCGAAGCGGATCTCGGTTTCCGGAATGCCGCGCAGTCCCATGGTCGGTTCGCGCTTGCCGACCACCAACCCCTTCGCCACCTCGCGCACCGCAAGGAAGCCGGCAATGCCGTCGGGCGTACGCGCGAAGATCAGGTGCAGCTTCGACACACCGCCGCCGGTGATCCAGTGCTTGCGGCCGTTCAGCAGCCAGTAGCCGTTACGCCGGTCGGCGCGCGTGGTCATGTCGGTGGCCGCCGAGCCGGCCTCGGGCTCAGTGATGCAGATCGCCGGCTTGTCTCCATCCAGCACCAGTCGCGCGGCAAGCTGCTTCTGGGCTTCGCTGCCGTATTGCATCACCGCCGAGATCGCGCCCATGTTGGTCTCGACCGCGATGCGGCCGGTGACGCCGCAGACCCGCGCCATTTCCTCGATGATCACCACCGCGTCGAGGAAGCTGCCGCCGGCACCGCCGTACTCTCGCGGGATGGTGTAGCCGAGCAGCCCGGCCTCGCGCAGTGCCGCGACGTTGTCCCACGGATACGCTTCCGAGCGGTCCACCTCGGCCGCGCGCGGTGCGATCGCCGTATCGGCAACGCGCCGTGCTGTCTGTTGCAGCTCCTGCGCGGCGGGCGGGAGTTCGAACAGCATTGGCTGGGTTCCTTGGTGCTTCGCTCGGCGCTGGTTACGTGCCTGCATCTGGATATTACCGCGTCCGTCAGGGACGAACAGCCGGCGTCTCCACGACCAGGCCGTTCGCGCGCGCGCCGAGGTAAAGCTCCAGTTCCACCAGGTCCAACGAATAACGGCGAACGGTTCGGCCCGCACACCGCGCCGGACCATCGACCGCGACCGCCATCGGCAGCCTGCGCGACTGCAGCCCGACATACGCGCTCAGCCCGAGCATCGGTTCGCTGTCGGGTGGCAACGGCGTCGCGCCCTGCCGATCGACGCGGCGTGTTGGTAACACGGGTACGAGCGGTCATGGCACATCGTCACCCCCTGGTTGGTTGACCGATAACCTTTCGAACAATATACGGTCTCGCAATGACGGCCTGGGTTACGCCCAGGATGACGGCGCACCGTCCTTCGGTCAGCCTCGGTTCTGGACGCCTACGGACACTCACGGATGGCTGGAATCGGGCATTGTCAACTTAATCCGTCGAGGTCGGCGCAACGGCAATTTCCGTCCAGTTAGGACAGCCGATTGCCATACAACCTTGCGTTCGAGAGCGTCCGTATGAACAGCAATTGCGCAAATCCGTTCCGGATTCGGTTAAGTTGACAATGCCCCAGCGAGCGGAGGAACAGCGGATCGTCCAGCAGCGACAGGTAATTGTTGAACCAGATGAAACGGAAACGATTGGGATACTGCAGCCAATAGCTGGTGAAACTGT
>DASXNR010000419.1:0-15860 GCA_036494925.1 Acetobacteraceae bacterium | reverse complement strand
GCCCGGACATAGCTGCCTGCGGCGGTCAGCGGCTGGTTCACCTAATGGGCAAGCGCCGAGACCATCTGACCCAGTTCGGTCAACCGTGAGACGTGGATCAGTTCCGATTGGATTTCATGCAATTGCCGGTCGCGGTCATCGCGTTCCGCCGCAAAGGATCGCGCCAATCGGGCATACACCGCGCCAGTTTTGATCAGTAGCACCAGCAGCACCAGAGTCGAAGCCATCAGTCCGTAGACACGGCCAGCATAGAAGCCAAAGTCGAATCGGCCAGCGTTGAGCAACGCACCCAGGGCGATGTCGAGCAGCCACGCCAACATGACCACCATGATCCACACGTCGAGGACCGAATATGGCCGCCGCAGCCATAGAACGAGTAACGCCGCCAGGCTCAGCGACCAGGCCGCGCCGACGGCGAAGGGGAGTACCGGCGTATAGTGATCGTCGCGCATGATGGCGGGGAGCAGATCATGGCCGACGGTGGTGAGCACGGCGGCGCCGCAAACCGCGGCCAGGACGATGGCGCAGTTAACGGCAATCGCAAGGCTGGGGCGCCGCACGCGTTCGCCATTGCGCAACATCGAGTAGCCGATCACGGCCAGTGGGAAACCGGCATGCCAGATCACGTACAGCCACGCCGTGGTCTGTGGTCCGGCGCCGATCAGGCCTTCCGGCACGAACACGCGCGGGAAGCTGAGCGCATGCGGCACCGTTATGAAGGCAGCGAACAGGTAGCCGCCCGCCAGAACCAGCAGTGCCGGCGCGCCCAGGATGGCGAATTGCGCGAACAGCAGGATCGCGGTGATCAGATCGTTGACCAGCAGTGCGGACTGGTAGCTTGGGACGAAGGCCCAGACCTCCACGAGTTTCAGCTTGGCAAACGGCGCGGCCAGCAGGAACAGGCCAAGCAGGACCAGCGCGACACGCATCGCGAATTGGCGCTCCCGTGCCGATGCCGGCAAGGTGGAGAGGAACACCGACCGTTCCGCTGTCGTCTCGGCCTCCATAACAGGCCAACGATCCTTTCACGGTTTCGCGAGCGTGTAATACAACCATTGCGCGCAGTTCGCAAAGTGCGATCGCCAGTCCAGGGTGTCGATGAGCCGCGGCTGGAGTATCGTGGCGCCGCTCGCCGGGCGCCGCTTCAGAATGGGGAAAACATGTTGGAACTCAAGGGAAAGACCGCGATCGTGACCGGCGCCGCGTCCGGCATCGGCCTGGGCATCGCAAAGGCGTTGGCGGGCGCCGGCATGAACATCGTGTTGGCCGACCTGCAACCGGATCGGTTGGCGGCCGCGCGCCGGGACATTGAATCGCTCGGTACCGGAGCAGTCGGCGTGGCGGTCGACGTGTCCGATGCTGCGTCCGTCGCGGCCGCGGGACGGGCGGCCGAACAGGCATTCGGCAAGCTGCACGTCGCGGTCAACAACGCCGGCGTGGCGATGCACGGCACGCGCATCGAGGATGTGAGTGCCGAGGAGTGGAACTGGGTGATCGGCGTCAACGTGCTGGGCGTGATCAACGGCATCCGCTCATTCGTGCCGATGATCCGTCGTCACGGCGAGGGCGGCCATGTGGTGAACACCGCGTCGATCTCCGGCTTCTTCATTCGCCGCGGCCGCAACCAGGGTGCGTACTCGATGACCAAATACGCAGTCGTCGCCTTGTCCGAGGCGCTGGAGCAGGAGGTCGAGGACGCGGACATCGGCGTCTCGGTGCTGTGCCCAGGCGCGGTGGAGACCCACATCATGCAATCAGCGGCCACGCGCCCGGAGCGGTTCGGCGGTCCATACGTGCGCCCGCAGCAGGCGGCGACGCGCAGTGCGATAGGCCTGGCCCTCGCGCCGGATGTGGTCGGACAGCGCGTTCTGCAGGCGATCCGGCAACGCGAGTTCTATGTGCTCACGCACGCTCACGAACGCACCGCGATAACGGCGCGGCACGACCGCATCGAGGCCGCCCTCGACCGCGCCACAGCATGGGAGAAGGCACGATGACCGAACTCGCACCGCTCGACGCCACCGTTTTGCCCGCGGGCGTGTGCTCGCGCTTCGTCCCCGACATCAACGGGCTGCGTGTGCATATCCTGGAGGCCGGACCGGCCGACCGGCCCTGCGTGCTGCTGCTGCATGGGTTTCCCGAGCTGGCGTATTCCTGGCGCAACGTGATGCCGGCGCTGGCCGACGCGGGGTACCATGTCGTCGCGCCGGACCTGCGCGGCTACGGGCGCACCACCGGTTGGCACGCGGACTACGACTCCGAGGCGGATCTGCGTTCGTTCCGCCTGTTGAATGCGGTGCGCGATCAGCTTGGGCTGCTCCACGCACTCGGGCATCGTTCCGTAGCCGCGGTGGTGGGCCACGATTTCGGCTCGCCGGTGGCCGCGTGGTGTGCGCTGGTGCGGCCGGACATCTTTCGCCCGGTCGCATTGATGAGCGCGCCGTTCGAGGGGCCACCCGACTTGGCGCGTTCAGCGCGCAGCAGCGACGTGCACGCAGCAATGGCCGCACTGCCGCGTCCGCGCAAGCACTATCAATGGTACTACTCGACCCGCCCGGCCAACGGCGACATGTGGCATTGCAGGCAGGGCGTGCATGCGTTCCTGCGCGCGTACTATCACCACAAGAGCGCGGACTGGCGGCAGAACCAGCCGTTCCGTTTGCAGGGCTGGACCGCTGACGAACTGGCGAAGATGCCGACCTATTACATCATGGACCGCGGCGAGACGATGGCGGAGACGGTCGCGCACGAAATGCCGTCGGCCGAGCAGATCGCCGCATGCCGATGGCTGCCCGACAGCGAGCTTGCCGTGTACGCCGGAGAGTATCAGCGCAACGGGTTTGCCGGCGGGCTGCAGTGGTATCGCCGCGGCACCACCGGGCTCGATACATCCGAGCTGCAACTGTTCGCCGGTCGCACGATCGATGTGCCGTCGATGTTCATCGCCGGCAGCAGCGACTGGGGTACCTATCAGCGGCCCGGTTCATTCGAGCGCATGCAGCAGAGCGCGTGCACGCAGATGGTGGGCTGCCACCTGCTCGACGGCGCCGGACACTGGGTGCAGCAGGAGCAGGCGGAGAAGGTGAGCGAATTACTGGTCGAGTTCCTGCGGCGATAGAACGCACACCGTCATTGCGAGGAGCGCAGCGACGAAGCCAGCGCTGGATTGCTTTGTCGCTGCGCTCCTCGCAATGACGATTGGGGTGGACGATACCGCACTGCCACTCTACCAATGTGCCAAATAAGGGAGGTTATCGATCCATGGGCGCCAAGCTCCATCGCCGCACATTCCTGGCGGGCACCGCGGCAGCCGCATTGCCGATGCCCGCCATCGCGCAGAACAAGCCGATCCGCATCGGTCTGCTGACCGTCAAGACCGGCCCGCTGGCGCAGGGCGGCATCCAGATGGAACAGGGCGCGAACCTGTTCTTGAAAGACCGCGACAACATGATCGCCGGCCGCAAGGCTGAGTTGCTGGTCGGCGACACCGGCGGCAATCCGGCCGGTGCCAAGACCAAGGCGCAGGAACTGATCGAGCGCGACAACGTCGACATGATCTTCGGCCCGCTCGCCGCCTTCGAGCTGCTAGCCATCACCGACTACGTGGCCGCGCACAAGACGCCGATCCTCAGCCTGGCGGCGGCCGAGGATATGTCGCAGCGCAAGCCCAATCCGTATTTCGTGCGTGCCTCCGGCACCTCGGCGCAGAACATGCACCCGCTCGCCGACTACGCCGCGAAGGAGCTGAAATACAAAAACGTCATCACCATCAGCGAGGACTTCGCCTACGGTTACGAACAGATGGGCGGTTTTCAGCGCGTGTTCGAGGATGCCGGCGGCCACGTGGTGAAGAAGCTGTGGCCGCCAATCGTCACGCCCGACTACACCCCATACATTGCCCAGCTCAGCGGCGTCGATGCGGTGGTGCAGGGCTTCGCCGGCTCCAATCCGCTGAAGTTCATGAAGCAGTACAAGGACGCGGGCGCCACGCTGCCGGTGATCGGCGGCGGCACCGCGGGCGACGATGCGCTGCTCAAAAGTTTCGGCGACGAGGCGATCGGATTGGTGACGGCGTCGGTGTTCAGCTCCGACCTCGACACGCCGGTGACCAAAAAATTCATCGAAGGCATGGTGCGTGACACCGGCGCGATCCCCGGCCTCTATGCGGCCGGTATGTACATCAACGGCATGATCGCCGAGGCGGCGTTGCAGGCGACAGGCGGCAACGCCGACGACAAGGAGGCGCTGATCAAGGCGATGCGGGCGGTCTCGCTGACCGATTCACCGCGCGGGCCGTTCCACTTCGACCATTTCGGCAACGTCGTCGGCAACGTCTACATCCGCCGCCTGGAACGCAAGGACGGCAAGCTGGTGCAGCACACGATCAAGACCTATCCGAACGTGAGCCAGTTCTGGACCTACGACGAGCAGTGGTTCCTGGCACAACCGGTGTATTCGCGTGACTATCCGCCGCTGAAGGCGTGAACCTCTGGCTGATCCTGTCGGTCAACAGCGTCACGCTGGGCGGCCTGCTGTTCCTGCTGTCGGCCGGCTTCTCGTTGATCTTCGGTCTGATGCGTATTCCGAACCTGACGCACGGCTCCATGTTCATGCTGGGCGCGTATTTCGGCGTTAGCTGCATCGCCTGGGGCTTCGGCTTCTGGACGGCCGCGTTGCTGGCCGGGCTTGGGGTGGCGCTGTTCGGCGCGGTGATCGAGCGGTTCGTGCTGCGCCGCCTGGTGGGCGCCGAACTGGCGCAGGTGCTGGTGACCCTCGGTCTGTCGTTCATGGTCGCCGATGTCTGCCTGATGCAATGGGGCGGCGATCCGATCTCGGTCGAGACGCCGCCCATGCTGCGCGGCGCGACCGCCGTCTTCGGATTGGCATTTCCCACCTACCGGCTCGCCATCATCGTCATCGCAACGGTGATCGCGGCGGCACTATGGCTGCTGCTCGACCGCACCAGGCTGGGTGCGATGATCCGCGCCGCGGTCGATGATCCGGCGATGGCCCGCGTGGTCGGCATCCGCGTCTCGCATCTGTTCACCATCGTGTTCGCACTGGGCGCCGGCCTGGCGGGGTTCGCCGGCGTGATCGGCGGACCGATCCTGTCGGTGTACCCCGGCCTCGATCAGGACATGCTGCCGCTCGCGCTGGTGGTGGTGATCCTCGGCGGCACCGGCAGTCTGCTGGGGTCGCTGGTCGGCAGCTTCGTGGTCGGCTTCCTGTACAATTTCGGCCAGGCGGTGTTCCCCGAACTGGCTTACGTCGTTCTGTTCCTGCCCATGCTCATCGTGCTGGTGGTGCGGCCGCAGGGTCTGTTCGGTCGGGTCACGCTGTGAGGCGTCTTGCGCTGGCCGTGGCGCTGCTGCTGCTGGCGACGCTGCCATACTGGGTCGGCAACAGCTACTACATCAACGTCGCCACGCAGACGCTGATCTACGCGGTATTCGCGTTGGGGCTGAACGTGCTGGTGGGCTATGCCGGTCTGGTCACGCTCGGGCACGCCGGCCTGTTCGGTATCGCCGCCTATGCCGGCGCAACGCTGGTCAACGCCGGTCACGGCCACATCGTGGTGGCGGTCGGAGCGCTGGCGGCGACGCTGGCGGCGACCGCGATGTTCGCGGTGCTGGCGCTGCGCGGCACCGGGCTTGGCTTCGTCATGATCACGGTGGCGCTCGGCCAGATCGTCTGGGGCATCGCCTATCGCTGGATCAGCCTGACCAACGGCGACAACGGCATCTCGATCACTGCGCGGCCGCGGCCATTTGGCCTGGCGCTCGATTCCGCGGACGCATTCTACTGGGCGACGCTGGTGGTGTTCCTGATCGCTGTCGCCGCGATGGCGATCTTCGTTGCCTCGCCATTCGGCGCGGCGGTGCGCGGCACCCGCGACCAGCCGCGGCGCATGACCGCATTGGGCTACAACGTGTGGCTGACCCGGTTCCTCGCGTTCCTGTTCTCGGGTTTCTGGAGCGGCGTCGCGGGGCTGCTGTATCTCTACTATAATCAGTTCATCAGCCCGCAGACCGTCGCGCTGAGCGCCTCGGCCGAAGCCCTGCTGATGGTGATCGCCGGCGGCACCGCGACGCTGCTCGGACCGATCGCCGGCGCGATTCTGGTCATCATCATGAAGGACGTCGCCAGCGCTTACATCGAGCGCTGGAACTTTGTCCTCGGCGCGATCTTTGTGGTGATCGTCATCTTCATGCCGGAAGGGCTGGTGCCAGGGTCGGTGCGGCTGTGGCGCTGGGGCATTTCGCTGCTGCGGCCCCACGGAGCGCCGGTGCTGCGCCGCGAGAGCGGGCGATGACCGCGCTTGAACTGCGCGATCTCAACAAGGCGTTCGGCGGGCTGCGCGTCACGACGGCGGTGAACCTTGCGGTCGAGCCCGGCGAGCGGCGGCTGATCATCGGTCCGAACGGCGCCGGCAAGACCACGCTGTTCAACCTGATCACCGGGGAACTGCGCACGGATTCCGGACGCATCATGCTGTTCGGCCGTGACCTTACCGGCGTTGCGGCACGCCGCCGCGCGCATCTCGGGCTGGCACGCACCTATCAGATCATCACGCTGTTTCCCGGCGAAACGCTGGCCGGCAACGTGACGCTGTCGCTGCTCGGCCTGTCGCCGCTGCGCTGGAATCCGGTCGTCCGGCTGCATGGTCAGCGCGATCTGATGCGCAAGGCGCATGAGACACTCGCGCGGGTTGGACTGGACCATCTTGCCGATCGGCCGCTCGGACAGACCTCCTATGGTGAACGCCGCCGCGCCGAGATCGCCATGGCGCTGGCGCAGAGCCCGAAGGTGCTGCTGCTCGACGAACCGTTCGCTGGCCTGTCGGTCGAGGAACGGCGCGATGTGCTGGCGCTGATCGGCAATATTCCGCGCGACGTCACCATTGTGATGATCGAACACGACATGGACGTGGCGCTGGAATTCGCCGAGCGCATCACGGTGCTGCATTTCGGCCGGGTGATCGTCGAGGGCACACGAGCCGAGGTGGTGCAGCATCCGCGCACCAGGGAGATCTACCTTGGCGACTGACGCGCTGCTGCTGAGCGACATCGATGCCTATTACGGCGACAGCCACGTGCTGCACCGCGTGTCGCTGCGTTTGGGCGAGGGCCGGCTGCTAGGGCTACTGGGCCGCAACGGCGCCGGCAAGTCCACCTGCATGAGCGTCGCGGTGGGCTGGCTGCCGCCGCGCCGCGGTTCGGTGGCGGTGCGCGGCGCCGCGGTGACCGGACGCGCACCCGAGGCGATCGCGGCGCACGGCGTCGCGCTGGTGCCGCAAGGCCGCCGGGTGTTCCGCAGCCTGACGGTGCGCGAGAACCTCGCGGTCGCAGCGCGCCGGCAACGCGATCGGAGTGCGGTGCTTTGGTCGTTCGAGCGGGTGTGCGCAACGTTCCCGCGTTTGAGCGAGCGGCGCGATCAGTACGCCGGGCATCTCTCCGGTGGCGAGCAACAGATGCTGGCGATCGCCCGCGCGCTGATGGCGAACCCGCGCGTGCTGCTGATGGACGAGCCGTCCGAGGGCCTGGCGCCGCAGATCGTTGCCGAGGTGATGGCGACGATACGACAGCTCAAGGAGCATGGGCTGTCGATTTTGCTGGTCGAGCAGAGCGCCAGACTGGTGTTCGACGTGGCGGACGACATCGTGATTTTGAATAGCGGCCGGGTTGTCGTGGATGACACGACGGCCGCGCTGAAGCGCGACGGCGTCGATCTGCATCAGCATCTGGGCGTTTATTGAGGTGCATCAGCGCGCCAGATCTGCGATCGCCGCCCGCAACTCCGCGATCCCCTCGTCCGTTTCGCTGCTGGTCACCACCGCCTCCGGATGCGCCGCCGGATGCGCACGCGCCAACGTACGCGCCTCGTCCAGCTTCCGCGCCAACGCCGCCGGCTTCACACCGTCAGCCTTGGTCAGTACCACCTGGAAGGTCACCGCCGCACGATCCAGCAACTCCATCACCGCGCGATCCGCATCCTTCACCTCGATCCGCGCGTCCAGCAGCAGCAGCACCCGGCGCAGCGTCGCACGGCCGCGCAGGTAGTCGAACATCAGCCCCTGCCAGTCCTGCTTCACCGCCTTGCCCGCGCGCGCGTAGCCATAGCCCGGCATATCGACCAGCGTCAGCCGCCCGCCCAGATCGAAGAAGTTGAGCTGCCGCGTCCGTCCCGGTTCGCCGGAAACCCGTGCCAGCGCGCGCCGCCCGGTCAGCGCGTTCAGCAGCGACGATTTTCCCACGTTCGACCGCCCGGCGAAGGCCACTTCGGACCCAGCCGCCTGCGGCAACTGATCCAGCCGCTGTGCCGCGTAGACGAACCGGCACTCCGCGGCGAACAGGACCCGCCCGGCCTCGATCAGTTCGGCTTCGTCATCCGTCAGGTGCGTGCAAGCCCCGGCCGCGCCAGGCTGGTCCGCCGCATGATCAGCCATTGCTGCCCGATCGACAGCAGGTTGTTCCAGCTCCAGTAGATCACCAGCCCCGCCGGGAAGCGCGCCAGCATGAACGTGAAGATCAGCGGCATGAACTGGAACATCCGTGCCTGCACCGGATCCGGCGGCGGCGGGTTCAGCTTCTGCTGCAGGAACATCGTCAGGCCCATGAGCAGCGGCCACGCGCCCAGATGCAGGAACGGCGATATCGTCGTGGGATCGAACGGTATCAGCCCGAACAGGTTGAAGACGTTGGTCGGATCGACCTGCGACAGGTCGTGAATCCAGCCGAAGAACGGCGCCTGGCGCATCTCGATGGTGACGAAGATCACCTTGTAGAGCGAGAAGAACACCGGGATCTGCACCACCATCGGCAGGCAGCCCGACGCCGGGTTCACCTTCTCGGCCTTGTACAGCGCCATCATCTCCTGCTGCATGCGCTGCGGCTCATCCTTGAACCGCTCGCGCAGCGCCGTCATCTTCGGCCCCAGCAGCTTCATCTTGCTCATCGAGCGGTACGAGTAGTTTGCCAGCGGGAAGAACAGCGCCTTGACGAACACGGTGAACACCAGGATTGCCAGGCCGAAATTCCCCAGCAACCCGTTCAGCCAGTCGAGGCAATAGAAGATCGGCTTGGTCAGGAAATAGAACCAGCCGAAGTCCACCGCCTTGTCGAAGTTCGGGATGTGGTCCTCGGCCTGATAGCGGTCGAGCAGACGCACGATCTTGGCGCCGGCGAACACCCGAGACGACATCGACACACCGCCATTCGGCGCGACCGTCTGTGGCTCGTGGGTGACGTAGTCGACCTGGTAGTGATCGCCATCCTCGCTGATGTGGCGGAAATTGACGGTGGATGCGATCGACTGGTCCGGCACCAGCGCGGTCAGCCAATACTTGTCGGTGATCCCGGCCCAGCCGCCATTGGCGGTTGCGTCATAGGCGATGCCGTTCTTCTTCTCGCCTTCGCTCTTGGCCTTGGCGTAGGTGGTCTCCTGCAACGTGCCGTCCACCACGCCAAGCAGGCCCTCGAACAGGATATAATAGCCCGCCACCTGCGGCGTGTAGTCGCGGCGGATGCGCGCCCAGGGGAACAGCTTCACCGGGGCCGCCGTCGCGTTCTTCACCGACTGCTCCACGGTGAACATATAGTCGTCGTCGACCGCGAACATGATCTGGAAGCTCAGACCGGCGCCGTTGTCCCATGACAGCGTGACCGGATGGCCGGCGCTCAATGTGCCGCCCGAGCTGGTCCATACCGTGTCGTTGTCCGGCAGCTTCACCGGTTCGCCGGGTGCCGCGCTCCAGCCGTACTGAATGTAGTATGGCTGGTCTTCCGATCGGGGCTCCAGCAGCTGCACGTTCGGCGAATTCGGCGCCAGCGTCTCGCGATAATCGTTGAGCACCAGATCGTCCAGCCGTGCGCCCAGCAGACTGATCGAGCCGCGCACGCGATGCGCCGCGATCGTCACCCGGGGAACTTCCTTGGGCACCGTTGGCCCCGCCGCGACCGGCGCCGCCTGACCGGAGGGGGCCGGGGTCTGGGTCGCCGTGGTCTGCGTGCTTGCAACCTGCGTCGCCGGCTTGGGGGCCTGCGGCAAATGCGGGGCGATCAGCACCTGGAAGCCCAGTAGAATAGCGACCGAGATCGCGATCGCCAGGAAGAGGCGCTGTTGGTCCATCACACCTCCGTTGCGCAGTCGCAGGCGGGCACCGGATCGTAGCCGCCCTCGTGCCACGGGTTGCAGCGCAGGATACGCCGCGCCGCCAGACCGCTGCCGCGCCACGCCCCATGGCCGCGGAATGCCTCGATCGCGTAGTCGCTGCAGCTTGGCAAGAAGCGGCAGTTGGCGCCGATCACGGGGCGGATTGTCCACTGATAGGCACGCACCGCCCCGATCGCGACATGGGCGGCGGGGGTCATGCCAGGCCTGCCTTCGCCAGAGCCCGCCGCAGATCGGCCTGCAAGGCGGAAAAGTCCCGCCCGCGAGTTGCCGCGCGGCCGACCAGCACCAGATCGACACCCGAAAGCGGGCGTTCGGCCAGCACGAGTCTGGCGGCTTCTTTCAGGCGGCGGCGGGTGCGGTTGCGGATCACGGCGTTGCCGATCTTCCTTGTGACGGTGAAACCCAGTCGCGCCGGTTCCTGGTCGTCTCGGGGCACGGCCTGCAATACCAGGCCGGGCATCGGTGCCTTGCAGCCCTTGGCCGCGGCGCGCAGGAACTCGGCGCGGCGTGTCAGGCGGCCGGGCGGGGCCAAGCTCGACCTCGGTTCAGGCCGACAGGCGCTTGCGGCCCTTGGCCCGGCGATTGGCCAAAATCCTGCGGCCGCCGACCGTGGCCATCCGGGCGCGGAACCCATGCCGCCGCTTGCGGACCAGCTTCGACGGTTGATAGGTACGCTTCACGGCGATCTCTCCGATGGTGCCTGGACACCCACATGGTTGCGGGTTCGGGCGCCAAATCAGGTGCCCGTCGCAGGCGGCGGCTTATAGGGGCGCGGTCCTGGGCCGTCAATCGCGTCGCCAACCCGATTGTCACGCGACAACGGCCGCCAACCCACTACATGGTTCCGCTATGCGTGTCCTGCGTCGATTCTGGCCCATCGCGCTGCTGCTCGCAGCACTCACCGCTGCCTGGGCCAGCGGCCTCACCCAGCAGGTGAGCTGGGCGGCACTGGCGCGCAACCAGGCGCTGTTGATCGCCTGGGTCGCATCGCATCCGATCATGGCGCCCTCACTCTACATGCTGATCTACGCTGCGGCGGTTCTGGTCCTGCTGCCGGAATCGGCGGTGCTGACGGTGGCCGGCGGCCTGCTGTTCGGTAGCCTGTCAGGCGGCATCCTGGCCATCGTCGGATCATCGGTCGGCGCCATCGCCTTGTTCATCGCGATCCGCCATCACCTGGCCGACGCGTTCGCCGCCCGCCGCGGCCGGTTCGTGGACGCCGTCCGCCTCAGCCTGCAACGCGACGGGTTCAGCTATCTGCTCGCCATCCGTCTGGTGCCGGCATTTCCCTTCTGGCTGGTGAACCTGGCCGCAGCCCTGAGCGGCATGCAGCTGCTACCGTATGCGGGCGCCACGGTACTTGGGATCATGCCAGCCACGTTCATCTTCGCCTCCATCGGTGCCGGCCTCGGCGGGGTGCTGTCGGCGGGCGGCAGTCCCGACCTCGCGGTGATCTTCTCGCCGCACATCCTGGGGCCGCTGATCGGGCTTGCCGCGTTGTCCCTCCTGCCGGTCGCCTGGCGTCGCTGGAAGCGCTCCGGTGCCTGAGTTCGATCTGGCGGTGATCGGCGCCGGCGCGTCAGGTCTGTCCATTACCGCGGTCGCGGCGCAACTCGGCGTGCGGGTGGCGCTGATCGAGCGTGACCGCATGGGCGGCGACTGCCTGAACTTCGGCTGCGTGCCGAGCAAGGCGCTGCTCGCCGCCTCGCATGCCGCGCAGGCTGCGCGCACCGCCTGCCGCTTCGGCATCCGTCTGCCGGAACCTGAGATCGACTGGGACGTCGTGCAGGAACATGTACACGGCGTGATCGCGGCGATTGCGCCCACCGATTCCGAGGCGCGGTTTCGTGCGCTCGGCGCCACCGTGCTGCGCAGCGAAGCGCGCTTCATCGCGCCTGACGCGCTGATGGTCGAAGGCCGCCGGATCACCGCCCGCCGCATCGTCATCGCCGCCGGCAGCACGGCGGCACTGCCGCCGATCCCAGGCCTCGACGGGATTCCGTACCTGACCAACGCCACGATCTTCGACCTGAAGCAGCGCCCCGATCATCTGCTGATCCTCGGCGGCGGCCCGATAGGCCTGGAGATGGCCGACGCCTTCGCCGGTCTCGGCAGCCGTGTTACCATTATCGAGTCGGCAACGATCGCCGGCAAGGAGGATCCCGAACTGGTTGCTGGCCTGCGCGATTGCCTCGCGGCGCGCGGCGTCGCCATTGTGGAGCACGCGACCGTGGCGTCGGTCGAGCCAGGGCCAGCCGTTGTCCTGGCCGACGGAAGCCGGATCGCCGGCAGTCATCTGTTGGTGGCGGCCGGTCGGCGGCCGAACCTGGATGCGCTAGATCCGGCAGCCGGCAACGTGCGGGCCAGCCAGGCCGGGATCGTCACCGATCGCGGGCTGCGCAGCCTGACCAACCGGCGTGTCTTCGCCGTGGGCGACATCGCGGACCCCACAGGCATCGGGCCCCGTGCCTTCACCCATGTCGGTTCCTATCACGCGGGCATCGTGATCCGCCGCGCCCTGTTCCGACTGCCGGCGCGGATCGACTACGCGGCGCTGCCGCGGGTCACCTACACCCGGCCGGAACTGGCCCAGGTCGGGATGACCGAAGCCGAGGCGCGCGCTGCCGGCCACCGCGTCGCGATCCTTCGCTGGCCGCTCGCCGACAACGATCGCGCGAGCGCCGAGAGGGATACTGCAGGGTTGGTCAAGCTCGTCGCCGCCGGCAGCCGAGTGCTCGGTGCCGGTATCCTGGCGCCGAACGCCGGCGAGATGATCGGCCTCTGGGCTCTGGCGATCGCGCGGCGGGTGAAGCTGAGCGCCCTCGCGTCGCTGATCGCACCCTATCCGACCCGCTCCGAGGCAGGCAAACGCGCCGTCGGCAATTTCTTCATCCCGCGGCTGTTCGCGCCGCGCACCAAGGCGCTGGTCCGCCTGCTGGCACGGTTGCCGTGAGCCGCCACGCCACCCACCTTGCTGCCATGGGGAAGCCGAAAGCCGGACCGCCGCGCGTCAGGCCGCGCCAGAGTCTATCCGGTCGCCTTTGGCTGGTCGCCACGCTCGCCGTGCTGCTCAGCGAGATCGTGGTGTTCCTGCCGTACATCGCGCACGAGCGTTCGTCCTGGCTGTACGGCCGCATCGAGGATGCCTCGATCGCGATTCTCGCCGCCGCCGGCGCGACATCGGATACGGCGCGGCACGACGAGCTGCTGCGACTGTCGGATGCCGAAGCAATCCAGCTCACCGATCGCGACGGCGCGGTGCGCAGCGTCGGCAACGTCACTCTGCCACCGGACGCCACGATCGACCTCCGGCAGGAGGATCTGCTGGTCCGGATCCGCCGCGCGCTCCGCGCTGTCGTGCTGCAGGAGAACCGCCTGATCAAGGTGTCGGACGACAGCCCGTTCCGGCCCTACCCGGCGGTGGAGGTTTGGCTGTATGAGCGCGGCCTCACCCACACGCTGCAGCAGTTTGCCGAGGATTTCGCCGTCCTCTCGCTGTTGATTGCCGGCGTGACCGGCGGCCTGGTCTATCTGGCGGTGCTGCTCCTGCTGGTGCGGCCGATGCGCCGGATCACCGGCAGCATCGCGGCGTTCCGTGCCGACCCCGAACATACGCCTCCGCTCGATCCGGACGACGTCACCGTGCTGGCTCACGATGAGATATCGGTCGCCGGACAGGAGCTGGCGGCGATGCAGCACGACCTGCGCGCCGCGCTGTGGCGCAACGCCAGGCTCGCCGCTCTCGGCACCGTGGTCGCCAAGGTGAGTCACGACCTGCGCGGCATCCTTACTCCGGCGCTGCTGACCGCGGAGCGGCTGCAGCTCAACTCGGACCCCCGCGTGCAGCGCGCGGGCGAAATCTTGGTTCAGGCCGTGGACCGGGCGGCCGATATGGTGCGGCGCACGTTGGACTATGCCCGCGAGGGCCCGCCACCGCTCGACCTCGCGCCGATCGCGCTGGCGCCGCTGGTGAGCGAAGCAGCAGAAACTGCGCGCCCACTCGGCAGGGTTCTGCGGCTGAACAACGCGATAGACCCGGCGATCCTGGTGCGGGCGGACCGTATCCAGTTGTTTCGCGTTCTGGCCAATCTGATGCGCAATGCGGCCGAGGCGGGTGCCCGAAACGTACGCATCGCGGCGCATTACGACCGCCCGGCGATCGCAATCGAGATCACCGATGACGGACCCGGCCTGCCGGAGAAAGTACGCGCCGAACTGTTCCGCCCGTTCGCCGGCAGCACACGACGAGGCGGCACCGGACTGGGGCTCGCGATTGCCCGCGATCTGATGGTGGCACATGGCGGCGACATCGAACTGGTCGCGACCGGCGAGGCCGGCACCACATTCCGGCTCACCCTGCGGACCGTAGACCCGGACGAGTTGCCCGACGCCGCGACTCAGAGCGAAGCGCGTATTGCCCCTGCCGCGTCGGCCGACGTATAGGGCGCGCAACGGAATTTTGCGGGAGGGCAGGTGTCGACAGGGGAATGGCTGGTGCTTGCGCTGGCGTGCGGCGCCGGCATTGTCGGACTGTTGCTCGCCGCATCGGGTGACGAGGGGATGATCGGCGTGCTGGGCCTGGGCCTGTTCGCCGGAGCGGTGATCTACGCCGGCCTGTTCATCAAACGGCATTTCGACCGCCTGGACGGGATGCGGCACTGACATGGCGCGGTCCGCGGCGGTCTGGGATCCGACGCAGTACCTGCGGTTTGCAGGAGAGCGGCTGCGGCCGGCGCTGGACCTGTTGGCGCAGGTGCCGCTCGATGCGCCGGCGCGGGTGGTGGACCTGGGCTGCGGCGCCGGCAATGTCACCGCGATCCTGAAGCAGCGTTTTACCGAAGCGGACGTCGTCGGCATGGACAGTTCGGCGGCGATGCTGGAGCAGGCCCGCGCCACCGTACCGGACTGCCGGTTCGAGCAGGCGGATTTTTTCCGGTGGCAGCCGCCCGATGCGCCTGATCTGATCTACTCGAATGCGGCGCTGCAATGGGTGGACCGGCATCCGACGCTGTTCCCACGTCTGCTGTCGTGCCTGGCGCCGGGCGGCGTGCTGGCGATCCAGATGCCGGCGATGCACGATACGCCGCTGCGCCGGATGCCGCTCGAGATCGCGGGGTCGGAGCCCTGGACCCAGTGGCTGAGCGGCGTCGTCTCGGCGCCGGACATACTTTCGCCGACGGAATACTGGGACCTGTTGCGTCCCCACGCCGCGTCGCTGGAGATGTGGCAGACCACCTACATGCATGCGCTCTCCGGCGAGAACGCGGTGATGCAATGGGCGTCCGGCAGCAGCCTGCGGCCGTTCCTGGATCGACTGCCGGACCAGCGGAAGGAGGGGTTCCGCCAGGCCTATGCCGAAGCGGTGCGACCGCACTACCCGCGCCGCCCTGACGGCACCACGATCCTGCCGTTTCAGCGACTGTTCATGGTGGCGCGCAAGGGTTGATGATTACCTGTGTCAACAAGCACCTGCGGCGACGGGAAAGCGGCATCAGGCCGGGTAACAGGCGCTCGTGGTCACCCTCAGGCTGTTGGCAGATCCGTATGGCGAGGTGCCGTAGAGCCAGGGGATGACAAACTTGAAGGTCAGTGTTGCGCTGACCTGCTTGCCGCACGTTGCGGTGGCAGCGGTGAATGCGGAGGAGGTCAGGCCGAGCCCCCATGCCTGACCCGCCGCATAGCTTGGG
>DASXNR010000418.1:0-4534 GCA_036494925.1 Acetobacteraceae bacterium | reverse complement strand
GATGATGCTCCAAGGATCAGGCTTGCCAGCATCCCGGCGAGGATCCGGAACGTGGTCGACTTCATCTTCCCTCCTCACAAGGCGCGATCCACGCAGATCGGCTGCGGATCGCCCTCGAACCAGACATCGCTGGTCTGTTTCACTTTTGACTCCGTTCGAACGTGCGAATTCGCGAACGCGGGGCTGCGGCCCGGTCGAAATCGTTACCGTTGTTACAGTTCCACGGAAAGAACGATCGAGACGGGTGGCAAATTCCAGCGCCGCCTGCGCGATCGGGATCCATCGCGGGGATTGCGCCGTCGTCAGGGCGATTACATTGGGATGTAGGGATGCGCGGTGCGCAGCGTCGAACCCAACAGGTTCGGCAGAGGCGGTTAGTCAGGCGGACGATCTGATGGGTTCTTCCAGTCCAGGCTTGCGGAATCTTCTATCGCGCGTCTCGAACGACGGGTTTGGTGTCGTCGTGGCCACCTGGCGGCGTCGGGTCAGAAAATCAACTTGTGAATTGGCTGACCGGCTTCAATCGACACATTCTCTGGGCCTGTCCCGGCGATTTCGCGGGATCCGCCTTGATGCAAAGCCAGTTTGCCAGGTGCTGGCTCAAGACTTGAACTCGCCTCGTGCAGATCAATTGGCCGCATTGGTCGCATTGGTCGCACAGTCCCTCAAATCGATCTTCAACTGCTCAAGTTCGGCGATTCGCTGATCGATGCGCTGCTCCCATAGGCGCGACAACGGCTTCCAGTCTTTCCCGCATGGCAACTGGTTCGCCGGCAGCCTGGCGAGGTGCCCGGCGATTTCCTCCAGGCTGAATCCGGCGCGTTGGGCCAGCGCAATGTAGTTGATGCGCTGCAGAACCAGTTCGCGGTAGCGGCGATGGTCGCCGCTACCCTCTCGTTCGGAAGCGATCAGCCCGAGCTTTTCGTAGTAGCGCAGCGTGGATGCCGGCACGCCGCTTTGCTGCGTCATATCGCGGATGCTGACTAGTTCGTTGCGGCGCGGCGAGTCGTGGGCGGCAGCCTTCGGTTTGGGGGAAGCAGTCATGGTGGAGGCTTTTGTGTTCACGTTCCCATCATGAACGGCCCATGCGGTTCGCGCAAGGGCGTGCGTCACGGGGTTTCGTCGCCGCCTGCGGCACAGTGTCCGGAACAACGGACCCACCGCGGCCACTTGACATTAAGTTAAAGTTAGCTTCAATATACATCTAAAGTTGAAGTTAGCTTCAAACATCAAGGAGACGCTCGTGCCCTACTCCCCTCGTTATCGCGCGCTGTTGCGCGCGGGATTTTCCTTTTTTGCCGCCGTCGCGATGGCCGCCGTTCTCCCCGGCTGTAGCAAGGGTAGCGCGCACGCGGCGGCGGCGCCGCCGCCGGCCGAGGTCAGCGCGGCTCAGGTCGTGGTCAAACCCGTGCGCCAGTGGGACGAATTCACCGGCCGCATCGCCGCCACCGACGCGGTCGAGGTGCGCGCGCGGGTCAGCGGCTACATCGAGCGCATCGCGTTCAAGGAAGGTGAGGAGGTCAAGTCCGGCGATCTGCTGTTCGTGATCGACGCGCGCCCGTACAAGGCCGCCTACGACAACGCGGCGGCACAGCTCGAACGTGCGCGCGCAGGGGCGCAACTGGCGCGCGCGGAGGAGCAGCGCGCACAGACGCTGATCGAGGTCAACGCGATCTCGCGCGAGGAAGTCGACACGCGCCACGCGGCCCTGGCCCAGAGCGACGCCGACGTAAGCGCGGCCGAGGCGGCGCTGGCCACGGCCAGGCTCAATCTCGGCTTCACCGAGGTGCGCTCGCCGATCGCCGGGCGCGTCAGCCGCGCCATGCTGACGGTCGGCAATCTGGTCCAGGCTGATCAGAGCGTGCTGACCAGCGTGGTCTCGCAGGACCCGGTCTATGTCTACTTCCAGCCGGACGAGCAGACCTACCTGCGCTACGCGGCACTCGCGCGCAAAGGCCAGCGGCCGGACACGGCCAATCCGGTGCGCGTCGGCCTCGCCAACGACACGGGCTTTCCGTATTCCGGCACAGTCAACTTCGTCAACAACCAGGTCGACTCGGCCACCGGCACGATCAACCTGCGCGCGGTGGTGCCGAATCCCGACCGCGTGTTGACCCCGGGTCTGTACGCGCGCGTGCAGCTAGAGGGCAGCGCCGAGTTCAGGGCGATGCTGATCGACGACAAGGCGATCATGACCGACCAGGACCGCAAGTACGTCTATGTGGTTGGCCCGAAGAACGAAGCCCTGCGCAAGGACGTCACGCTCGGCGGCTTCGCCGACGGACTGCGCATCGTGCAGTCCGGGCTCGTGCCGAACGACAGGGTCATCGTCGCCGGCCTGCAGAAGATCTTCTTTCCGGGCGCGCCGGTGAACGCCCGCACGGTGGTGATGGGCGCGCCGCCGGCGCTGCCTGCCGCGCTGTCCCCGATCGCGGCCAAGTAAGGAGAGCACGCCATGAATATCTCCAGATTCTTCATCGACCGCCCGATTTTCGCGGCGGTGCTGTCCATCGTGATCTTCGTCTCCGGCCTGATCGCGATTCCGCTGCTGCCGATCAGCGAATACCCCGATGTGGTGCCGCCGACCGTGATCGTGAAGGCGACCTATCCCGGCGCCAATCCCAAGGTGATCGCCGAAACAGTCGCGGTACCACTGGAGGAGCAGATCAACGGCGCTGACCACATGATGTACATGAAATCGGTAGCCGGTTCCGACGGCGTCTTGCAGATAACGATCACGTTCGAGCCAGGCACCGATCCCAGCCAGGCCCAGGTCGACATACAGAACCGCGTGGCCCAGGCGCAGTCACGCCTGCCTTCCGAAGTGGTCGCGCTCGGCGTGACCACGCAGAAGCAGTCGCCGAGCTTCGCCGTCCTGGTCACACCGTACTCTCCGGACGGCCGCTACGATGCGCTCTACCTGCGCAACTACGCCAACATCAAGATCAAGGACGAACTCGCACGCCTGCCCGGCGTCGGCCAGATACAAATGTTCGGCGGCGGCGACTACGCGATGCGCGTCTGGCTCGATCCGAACAAGGTCGCCTCGCGCGGCCTGACCGCAGGCGACGTGCTGCGCGCGATGCGGGATCAGAACATCCAGGTCTCTGCTGGCCAGCTCGGCGCTGAACCAATCAAGGGCGGTAGCGATTTTCTGATCGCGATCAATGCGCAGGGCCGCCTGCATTCGACCGAGGAGTTCGGCAACATCGTGCTCAAGACCGGCGCTAACGGCGAGGTCGTGCGCCTCGCCGACGTGGCGCGTATCGAACTCGGCGCCAGCGATTACACCTTGCGCGGCGCGCTCGACGGCAGGTACACCACGGCAGTCGCTGTGTTCCAGGCGCCTGGCGCCAACGTGCTGGCCGTCCGCGACGAGGTGATCGCGAAGATGAACGAACTGGCCAGGCAGTTCCCGCCCGGCATGACCTACCGCTCTGACTACGACAGCACGATCTTCGTGCGCGATTCGATCAAGTCCGTGGTGCATACGCTGGTCGAGGCGATTCTGTTGGTCGTGCTGGTGGTGATCCTGTTCCTCCAGACCTGGCGCGCCTCGATCATTCCGCTGATCGCGGTGCCGGTGTCGGTGATTGGCACCTTTGCCGTGCTGTATGTGCTCGGCTTCTCGATCAACACACTGACCTTGTTCGGCCTCGTGCTGGCGATCGGCATCGTCGTCGATGACGCGATCGTCGTGGTCGAGAACGTCGAGCGCAATATTGAGGAAGGGCGCACGCCGCTGACTGCCGCGCACCAGGCGATGAAAGAGGTCTCCGGACCAATCGTGGCGATCGCGCTCGTGCTGTGCGCGGTGTTTGTGCCGATGGCTTTCCTGACCGGCGTGACCGGTACCTTCTACAAGCAGTTCGCGGTGACCATCGCGATCTCGACGGTGATCTCGGCGATCAACTCGCTGACCTTGTCGCCGGCGCTCGCGGCCAGGCTGCTGCACGCGCACGACGCGCCCAGGGACGCCCTCTCGCGCGGCATCGAGCGCGCGTTCGGCTGGGTGTTCCGCCCATTCAATCGCTTCTTCAAGGCGAGTTCGGACAAGTATCAGGGCTCCGTATCGCGCATCCTCAAGCGCCGCGGCGTGGCGTTCGCGGTCTATGCGGTGCTGCTCGCGGGCACCGGCGTGATGTTCAACACCGTGCCGCGCGGCTTTATCCCGACCCAGGACAAGCTCTACCTGATCGCTGGCGTGAGGTTGCCGGAGGGCGCCTCGATCAGCCGCTCCGACGCGGTGGTGAAGCAAATGGTCAAAATGTCCCTGGAGACCGAAGGCGTTGCTCACGCGGTTTCGTTCGCCGGCCTGAACCCGACCCAGTTCACCAACACGCCCAACTACGCCATAGTCTTCGTGATCCTGAAGAAGTTCGACGAGCGCCACGTCAGCGCCAAGCAGATCGCCGATGCGATCCAGGCCAGGCTCAACACGATTAGCGAAGGCATGGCCTTCGTGATGATGCCGCCCCCCATCCTTGGCCTCGGCAACGGCGCTGGCTATTCGCTGTTCGTCGAGGATCGCGCC
>DASXNR010000417.1:0-57505 GCA_036494925.1 Acetobacteraceae bacterium | reverse complement strand
CGCCCGTCGGCCAGCGCGTGCCAGTGTCGCGCGGGGAACAGCGAACCTTCAATCGTGGTATCCATGCGCCAATATCTGGCGACGATGACCGCGATCCGCCATCCCGCTGTCGCGGGAACCTTCTACCCGGCCGAGCCGGATGTGCTGGAACGGCAGCTCGTGCAGTTCCTGTCCGAGGCGGCCAACGACGCGCCGTCGCCCGCGGTCCCGAAGGCGATCATCGGCCCGCACGCCGGCTACATCTATTCCGGCCCCGTTGCCGCCCGGGCCTATGCGCGCCTGGCTGCCGGGCGCGGCACGATCCGCCGCGTGGTACTGATCGGGCCGTCCCACTATGTCGCGTTCCGCGGCCTTGCGGTGGATACCGCCCAGGCCTGGGCCATGCCGGGCGGCACCGTGCAGCTCGACACGGAGGCGATCGCACGGCTCCGCGCGCTGCCCATGGTGGGCGAGCTCGATGCCGCCTATCAGCGCGAGCATGCGCTGGAGGTGCACGTGCCGTTCCTGCAGCACGTGCTGGGCGAGTTCCGCCTGGTGCCGATCGTCGCCGGCGATGCGCCAGCCGAGGCGGTCGCGGCGGTGTTCGACGCGCTGTGGGGTGGCCCGGAGACGCTGATCGTGGTCTCCACCGACCTGTCGCACTACCTCGACTACGCCGCGTGCCGGCGGCTCGACCAGACCACGGCCGAAGCGATCGAGCGGTTCGATCCCGCCATCACACCGACGCAGGCCTGCGGGGCAGTGCCGACGCGCGGTTTGCTGCTGGCGGCACGCCAGCGAGGTCTGGCGATCGAGCGCCTGGACCTGCGCAACTCCGGCGACACCGCCGGCCCGCGCGACCGTGTGGTGGGCTACGGCGCCTGGGCGCTGTACGAGGGGATTGTGCCGGATACCGAACGGACCGCCGTCGAGGCGGTCGGGCCGGCGCTGATCGACCTGGCGCGACGCTCGATCCTGTTCGGGCTGGACACCGGCCAGCCACCGCACCTGATCGCGGACGGCGCCGTGGCTCCGCTGTTGGCCGCGCCGGGCGCCGCATTCATCACGCTGCGACGGAGCGGCGAGCTGCGCGGCTGCATCGGCTCGGCGGTGGCGACCCGGCCGCTGCTCGTCGACGTGGTGCAGCACGCGTTCAACGCGGCGTTCCGCGATTGGCGGTTCCCGCGATTGGACTGGCTGGAGCTGCCGCGGCTGTCACTTTCGGTCTCGGTGCTGACCCCGCCGGAGCCGATGCGCTTCACCGCCGAGGCCGACCTGCTGGCGCAGCTTCGCCCGGGGGTTGACGGGCTGATCATCGAGGACCTTGGACGGCGTTCACTGTTCCTGCCCAGCGTGTGGGAGGAGTTGGCCGACCGGCGGCAGTTCCTGACGGCGCTGAAGCTGAAGGCGGGGCTTGGGGCCGATCACTTCTCCCCGGGTTTCCGGGCGCAGCGGTTCCGCTCCATCGAGGTCAAGGGGACGATGGAGCAGGGGAGCGGCGTGGTGCCCGGTCGGCTGGGCTGGACAGTGCTGGGGCGATCACTGTCGCGGTAGGGGCCTGAGGAAGACGAGCTCCCGGAGGACCGCGATACTGTGCCCCACAGGAATCATGGCCGGGCCTGGCCCGGCCATCCACGTCTTCTTTACCATGCAGGCAGATCATCCCTGAATGGGAGGCTGGATCTACATCGTGACGAACCGACGCAATGGCACTCTGTACGCCGGTGTCACGAACGACCTCATCCGTCGTGTGTGGGAGCATCGAGAAGGCACTGGTAGCAGCTTCGTTCATCGCTATGACCTGACCAAGCTCGTGTATTTTGAACGCCACGAGGATATACCCGCCGCGATTCAGCGAGAGACCAGCCTCAAACGTTGGCCGCGCGCCTGGAAAACTCGTCTGCTGGCAGCTGAGAATCCGGAATGGGACGACTTGTACCCGTCGTTGCTGAGCTAAAGACATGGATGGCCGGGCCAAGCCCGGCCACGACGATGGCGGTCGGATTTCGGCCTCAACTTGGTTCGCCGCGGACCCAATGCTACTTTTTCCGCGATGGCACCGGGATACCCGCAATCTTCACCTTGACCGCGCCGAGGTGATTGCGGCTGGTGAAGTACAGCGTCTTCCAGTCATCGCCGCCGAAGCCCAGGTTGGTGGTGGCCGAGGCCCCATGCACGATCCGGCCCAGCTTCTTTCCCTTCGGATCCATGATCCACAACCCGCCGGCGCCGCCGCAATAGACGTTGCCTTCGACATCCACCTTCATGCCGTCGGGAACGCCCGGTTCGTCGCCGCGCAGATCGGCGAACACGCGGTCGGTCTGCTTTGCCAGCGTTCCGTTGGGCATCAGATCAAATGCCCGAATATGCCCGCGGCGCGAGTCGTTGATGTAGAGCACGCTTTCGTCCGGCGAAAACGCGAGGCCGTTCGGTATCACGAAGTCGCCGATCAGCAGCGTCATCGTTCCCAGATCGGGGGTGACACGGTAGACGCCCGAGAATGTCAGGTCCCACTGCTCGGCCGGCGCGGGACTGGTCCACGGATCGGTAAAGTAGATGCAGCCGTCGGACTTCACCACCACGTCGTTGGGCCGGTTGAGCTGCCGTCCCTGGAAGCTGTTGGCGATCACCGTGATACTGCCGTCGGGTTCCTGACGCGTGACCCGGCGCGAGTCATGCTCGCAGGCGATCAGCCTGCCCTGCTGGTCCCGGGTCAGTCCGTTGGCACGGTTGGTCGGTTCCTGAAACAGCGTCACGCCGGTGCCGGGGAGGTATTTCATACGTTTGTTGTTGTGGATGTCGCTGAACAACAGGTAGCCGCCCTCCTGCCACCAGATCGGTCCTTCCGCCGGGCCATGCGCACCTCCGAAGCCATCGGCCAGGTAGTGGATAGGCTCGGACGTGGCGATGATCCTCTCCAGCTCCGGAGCCGATTGTTCGATCCGTCCAGATGATTGGGCGCTGTTGCTGCCTGACATGACAAATCCTCCCGCGGCAGGAATTATCCGCCGTCCTGTTGCATCACAACCAGGCCCGCGACGCCAGCCATGGCATCGAACGCCCGGTGCCGCCGGTTGTGCCGCTGGCTTCGGCCTGCGAGAGTGCCCGGACTACTGGGAGGGCCTGTGATGACCAACGCAGCGGCCGCAACGCCAGCGGTTCATGGCTATCACGCGCATGTCTATTACGACGCTGCCACGCGTCCCGTCGCCGAGAGGCTGCGCGAGGCGCTTGCCGCGGGCTTCCCGGTCGAACTCGGCCGGTTCAGCGGCGAGCAGGTCGGACCGCACCCGGTGCCGCAGTTCCAGGTGATCTTCAGGCAGGATGCGTTCCGGAGCGTTGTCCCGTGGCTGATGCTCAACCGCGAGGGTCTCGACATTCTGGTGCATCCGCTGACCGACGACATGGTTGATGACCACACCGACTACGCCTTGTGGCTCGGCACGCCGATCAAGCTGAAACTCGATACGATGCAGCGCCGCGGCTACTCCGAGGCACTGCTGCCGAAGGGCTGACAGGTTCCAACGACCGTGTCGGACGGACAGCTCGACCTGTTTTCCAGGTCAGGGGTTCCGCCTCCGGCGCAGGCACCGCCGGTCGAGCGGCGGCCGCGTCCCGTCCCGGCAGAACTTGACGATGCGGACCTGCTGGCAGCGATTCCCGCGTCCGTACTCACGGACGGTCCCTTGCTGGCGGCGGAGGCCGGGCGGCGCGGGCTCGCCGCTGCCATCCCGATACTGGAGGACTATTGCCGTCGCTTCGCCGGCTTCGGCATGCAGCGCGCCTTGCCGGAGCAGATCGCCGCGCTGAATGCGCTGGCGGCGATCGGCGGGCCGGAGGCCGCGCTCGGCGTGGCACGGATCATCGATCGGGGCTGGGTGCAGGGGCCGACACTGGCCACCGCCGTGGCCGCCGCAACCCAACTCGGATCGCATCTGCCGGCGCAAACGGTGCTGGCGTTGCTGCGCCACGCCGACCCCGCGATCCGTGGCAATGCCTGCCGGCTGGCGAGGGCGGCACCGGATGTCATCACGACACTGGTCGATCTGCTCGGCGACCTGCGCTCCGAAATCCGCCTCGAGGCCGCCTGCGCGCTGGCCCGCATGGGCCACGCGGAGGCCGCGCCGCTGCTCAAACAGGCGCTGCGCGAGGCGGCTTCCCGGCATGTGATCGAAGCGATACCGCCGATCGCCGACGACGAGTGTATCGTCCTGCTCGGCAGGACCGCGCGCGCTTCACCCGATATGGCAGTCGCGGCGCTCGATGCGCTCGAGGCAATCGAAGCCCCGCTTGCCGCGCGGCTGCTGGAGCGGCTGCGGGAGTAGTACCGGCGGCGAACAGGTCGGACGGCATCTCCAGCCCCTCACAGCAGCTGCAAGCCGGCGGCGGATGCGGCACGGCGCAGCGCAGCGTCGAACGTCGCGAGCGGCAGTCCACGGCGCAGGCCCAGTTCCAGGTAGGCCGCGTCATACAAGGTCAGGCGATGTCGCTCGGCGAGCGATGCAGTCTCGCGCCATGCACGGGCTGATGTCTCCAGATCGACTTCGATCGGCAAAGTGAGCAGGTCGTGAACGTAGGCGGCGCGCTGTGATGGCAAAATGCCGCGCCGCCGTTCCGCCATAAGCAGGGCGTTTCCGACCTCGAGATGCCAATGACCGGGTACCGCCGCGCGGTCGGCCGCGACCCGGTCCAGCAGATCGATTGCGGCGGCAGCGTTGGACTCCTGCAGGACCGCGGCAAGTGTCACAGATGCGTCCAGCACCAAGGCCGCCATCGTCCGCCCTTGCCCGGTTATCGTCGTCCATCGTCACGCAATGCCCGGATTTCCGCATCCGAAAGGTTGACCCCCCGCGCTGCGAGTTTGGCCCGCAGGGCCCGAATGCGCGCCACGGCAGCGTGCGCGCTTTCCCGGTCATGCGCACCCTCGGGCACCAGTCGTGCGATCGGCTTGCCGTGCCGGGTGATGACGATCTGCTCGCCACGCTCGACACGGTCGAGCAACTCGGACAGCCGGGACTTCGCGTCATAGGCGCCAACGGTCCTGGCCGCTGGAGGGGGAACCTGATCCATGCCGCCAGTTTGCACCAGTCTTCCGACTAGTCCAAATCGCTTCCGCCCAACACCAATGACCCGTGTTGCTCCCCATCGGACCCCATGCTAGAGGCCGCGCGCCGGTCAGGGCGGCCGGTCTCCCGCCCACGCCCGCGCTTGCGCGCGGCCTCAGCACAGGGAACGGCACGTGGCCTCAGGCGCTACGACGATCGCATCCGGCGGCGGCCTGACCGACCGCTACGCCGCGGCGCTGTATGCCCATGCCGACGAACAGCACGCGCTCGATGCCGTGGTGGCCGAGATGGAGGCACTGGGCCAGACCATCGATGCGAGCGCGGATTTCCGCCGCCTGCTGGAATCGCCGCTGATCGACGTCAATCAGGCCACGCGGGCGGCGCTGGCGGTGCTGCAACAGGAAGGCTTTTCCAAACCGGTGTGCGACTTCGTCGGCGTCGTGGCGGCCAACCGCCGGCTCCGCAGTCTGCGCGACATCGTACGCGCCTTCGCCGCCCTGGTGGCGGAACGCCGCGGCATCATCACCGCCCACGTCGCCTCCGCGCATCCGCTGAACGACGTGCAGCGCCAGCAGCTGCGTGCCCGCCTGATCGAGGCCGGCTACGGCAACGTCAACATCCTCGAAGCCGTGGAACCCGACCTGCTCGGCGGTCTCGTCGTGCGCGTCGGCGCCCGCCTCTACGACACCTCACTCAAGTCCCGCCTGCAGCGACTGCAGTACGCCATGAAGGGAGCCGCCTGATATGGAGATCCGCCCAGCCGAGATCTCGGAGATCCTGAAGAAGCAGATCGCCGCGTTCGACACCGAGGCCAACGTCGCCGAGACCGGTCAGGTGCTGTCCGTCGGCGACGGCATCGCCCGGGTGTTCGGCCTGCAGAACTGTATGGCCGGCGAGATGGTCGAATTCCCCGGCGCCGGCCTGCGCGGCATGGCGCTGAACCTGGAAACCGACAACGTCGGCGTGGTGATCTTCGGCGACGACAAGCAGATCCGTGAAGGCGACACCGTCTCGCGCACCGGGTCCATCGTGGACGTGCCGGTGGGCGACGCGCTGCTCGGCCGCGTGGTGGACGGCCTGGGCAACCCGATCGACGGCAAAGGGCCGATCGCGACCAGCGAGCGCCGCCGCGTCGAGGTCAAGGCACCAGGCATCATCCCGCGCAAGTCGGTGCACGAGCCGATGCAGACCGGCCTGAAGGCGATCGACGCGCTGATCCCGATCGGCCGCGGCCAGCGCGAGCTGATCATCGGCGACCGCCAGACCGGCAAGACCGCGGTGATCATCGACACCATCATCAACCAGAAGGCGATCAACGCCGGATCCGACGAAGCGAAGAAGCTGTACTGCATCTATGTCGCGGTCGGGCAGAAGCGCTCCACCGTCGCGCAGCTGGTGCAGACGCTGGAGGAGTACGGCGCGATGGAGTACTCCATCGTGATCGCCGCCACCGCGTCCGATCCGGCGCCGATGCAGTACCTGGCGCCGTATTCCGGCTGCACCATGGGCGAGCACTTCCGCGACAACGGCCGCCATGCGGTGATCTTCTACGACGATCTGTCGAAGCAGGCGGTGTCGTACCGGCAGATGTCGCTGCTGCTGCGCCGTCCGCCGGGACGCGAGGCGTTCCCCGGTGACGTGTTCTATCTGCACTCCCGCCTGCTGGAGCGGGCAGCGAAGATGAACGACGAGAACGGCGCCGGGTCGCTGACCGCGCTGCCGGTGATCGAGACCCAGGCCGGCGACGTGTCGGCCTATATCCCCACCAACGTGATCTCGATCACCGACGGGCAGATCTTCCTGGAGACCGAGCTGTTCTTCCGCGGCATCCGGCCGGCGGTGAATGTCGGCATCTCGGTGTCGCGCGTGGGATCGGCCGCACAGGTGCGGGCGATGAAGCAGGTCGCCGGCCGGATCAAGCTGGAGCTGGCGCAGTACCGCGAGATGGCGGCGTTCGCGCAGTTCGCCTCGGACCTGGACGCATCGACGCAGCAGCTGCTGGCTCGCGGCTCGCGGCTGACCGAGCTGCTGAAGCAGCCGCAGTTCAAGCCGGTGCCGATCGAGGAGCAGGTGGTGGCGATCTTCGCCGGCGTCCGGGGCTATCTCGACCGGATCGACATCGGGCGTGTCGGCGCCTTCGAGTCGCAGGTGTTGTCGGAGATGAAGTCGCGTGAGCCGGCGATCCTGGAGACGATCCGCACCGATCTGGAGATCAAGCCGGATACCGAGAAGAAGCTGACCGGGTTCCTCGACAGTTTCGCGAAGAACTTCAGTTGATGCGTGCGTTCGTGTCGAATAGCCCCGGTAAGGTATCGCAATGCCCAGCCTGAAAGCGCTGCGCACGCGCATCGCCAGCGTGAAATCGACGCAGAAGATCACCTCCGCCATGAAGATGGTGTCGGCGTCGAAACTGCGCCGCGCGCAACAGCAGGCGGAAGCGGCACGACCCTACGCGGAACGCATGGAGCGGATGCTGCGCGCGCTCGCGACTTCGGTGGCGGACATGCCGGACGCGCCGCCGCTGTTGGCGGGCACCGGCAGGCAGCAGACCTATCTGCTCGTGCCGGTCACCGCCGACCGCGGCCTCGCCGGCGCGTTCAACGCCAATATCGGCCGCGCCACGCGCACGCTCGCCCGCCGCCGGGAGGCGGAGGGCAAGACCGTCAAGATCCTCGCGGTGGGCCGCAAGGGGCGTGACTACCTGCGCCGCGAACTGGCGAGCCGGATCAGCGGCGACATCTCCTATGCCGGCAAGCGTCGCCTCGAGTTCTCCGACGCCGAGGACATCGGCAGCCGGATCACCGCGATGCTGGCAGCGGGCGAAATCGACGTCTGTATCCTGATCTACAACCGCTTCCGTTCGGTGATCTCGCAGATCGTCACCGAGCAGCAGCTGGTTCCCGTCCCGCCGCCGGAAGGTGAGACCATCGATCTGGGCGGCGCGGCGTACGAGTTCGAGCCGGACGAAGAGACCATCCTGGCGCGCCTGCTGCCGCAGGCGCTGGCAATCGCTGTCTACCGCGCGCTGCTGGAAAGTGCCGCCGGCGAGCATGGCGCGCGCATGACCGCGATGGACAACGCGACGCGCAACGCCGGCGACATGATCAAGCGCCTGACGCTGAACTACAACCGTGCGCGCCAGGCGAACATCACCAAGGAACTGATCGAGATCATCTCCGGCGCCGAAGCCGTCTGATAGGGGCAACAAAGTTATGGCAAGCAACATCGTCGGACGCGTGACCCAGGTGATGGGCGCCGTGGTGGATGTGCAGTTCGACGGCGACCTGCCGTACATCCAGAACGCACTGCGCACCAAGATCGCCGACCGCACGCTGGTGCTGGAGGTGGCGCAGGAACTCGGCGAACGCACCGTGCGCACCATCGCGATGGACAGCACCGACGGCATCGTGCGCGGCCAGGAGGTGGTGGACACCGGCGGTCCGATTACCGTGCCGGTCGGGCCGGAAACGCTGGGCCGCATCCTCAACGTGATCGGCGACCCGATCGACGAGCAGGGGCCGATCAACACCACCAAGCGCTATCCGATCCACCGCGAGGCGCCCAGTTTCGAGGAACAGGCGACGACGGCGGAGATCCTGGTCACCGGCATCAAGGTGGTGGACCTGCTGGCGCCGTACCTGAAGGGCGGCAAGGTGGGGCTGTTCGGCGGCGCCGGCGTGGGCAAGACCGTGATCATCCAGGAGCTGATCAACAACATCGCCAAGGCGCACGGCGGCGTGTCGGTATTCGCCGGCGTTGGCGAGCGCACGCGCGAAGGCAACGATCTGTATCACGAGATGATCGACGCCGGCGTGATCCGGATGGACGAGAACCACAAGATCGTCGAGGGCTCCAAGGTGGCGCTGATGTACGGCCAGATGAACGAGCCGCCGGGCGCGCGCGCGCGCGTGGGCCTGTCCGGGCTGTCGCTGGCGGAATACTTCCGCGACGAGGAAGGCCAGGACGTGCTGTTCTTCGTCGACAACATCTTCCGCTTCACCCAGGCGGGCGCCGAAGTGTCGGCACTGCTGGGACGCATTCCCTCGGCGGTGGGCTATCAGCCGACGCTTTCCACCGATATGGGCGCGCTGCAGGAGCGGATCACGTCGACCAAGAAGGGCTCTATCACCTCGGTGCAGGCGATCTACGTGCCGGCCGACGACCTGACCGACCCGGCACCTGCCACGTCGTTCGCGCATCTGGATGCGACCACCGTGCTGTCGCGGCAGATTGCCGAACTGGGGATCTATCCGGCGGTGGACCCGCTGGACTCCACCTCGCGGTCGCTCGACCCGCGGATCTGCGGCGAGGAACACTACCAGGTGGCGCGCGAGACACAGCGCATCCTGCAGACCTACAAGTCGCTGCAGGACATCATCGCCATCCTCGGGATGGACGAACTGTCGGAAGAGGACAAGCTGGTGGTGGCGCGGGCCCGCAAGATCCAGCGCTTCCTGTCGCAGCCGTTCCATGTGGCCGAGGTGTTCACCGGCTTCCCCGGCATCTTCGTGCCGGTGGCCGACACGATCCGCAGCTTCAAGGCGATCTGCGCCGGCGAGTACGACCACCTGCCGGAGGCCGCGTTCTACATGGTCGGCACGATCGAGGACGCGGTGAAGAAGGGCGAAAGCCTGGCGGCGACGGCGTAACGCGGCATGCCGGTGAACCTGGAGATCGTCACCCCGGACCGGCTGCTGCTGTCGCGACCGGTGGACATGGTGGTGATACCGGCCTCCGAGGGCGATATGGGCGTGCTGGAAGGCCACGCGCCCACCATCGTGATGCTGCGCGGCGGGATCATCGCGCTGTATGAAGGCGAGCGGGTCACCGACCAGATGTACGTCGCCGGCGGCTTCGCCGAGGTGACGCCGGAACGCTGCACCGTGCTGGCCAACGAAGTGATGGCGCCCGGCGATCTGGCGCGCGATGAAGGCGAACGGCGGCTGGCGGCGGCAGAGGAGGCGCTGGCGCAGGTGGAGACATCCGATGTCGTCGGCGAGGAGATGGCGCTGGAGCGGGTGCAGTCGGCACGCGCGCTGATCGAGGCGGTGGATGCGTTGCTGACCGGCGGGCGGTAGCGGCGCCCTGGCGCGCAGATTGCTGAATGTGCCGTGATTGATGGCCTGGCCGTGCCGCCCGGGCAGGGCCTGGATGTCAAGTTTCGTGCTCCACCCTCGTGGCCGTCGAACGCCACCACCGGTATCCATGTGATCGGGTTGACCCTGGCGCTCACGATCGTCCAGCCGGGTACAGTTCGGCGACATCGATCGTGATCCCGGGCGGATCCAGGCCGATCGTGCCCACGTTGATGACCCGCGACTCGATCGTATCGCCCTCGCGCCGATGATGCACGACCTCGTGCCGCCGCGTGCTGACGATCAGGTAATGCTGGACGCTGGCAAGCCTGAAATACCCTGAGAGCTTGTCGCTGGTGTCGATCGACTGCGTGCCAGGCGATAGCACCTCTACGACGATCACCGGGTTCGCGGCAGCGATCGCATCGGGGGACGCCGGCGGGCCGCAGTTCACCACCGCGTCCGGCTCGTAGTCTGTGTCGTCATCGACTTCGATCGTCACGCCGTCGTTCAGCGCCTCGCACTCCACGCCTGCGGCGGCGATCGCGCGATCGAGCGCCGCCCAGACGCGGGCCTTGACCCTGACGTGCTGGATGCGCTCGGGCGACATGGCCACCGGCTCGCCGTCCACCCGTTCATAGCGGACCGGCTGACGTTCCGCCCAATGATGGAATTCCTCACGGCTGAGGCGTTGTGCCATCACACCCTCCTGACGGCGGCCTTCTATCACTTTCGCCTCGGTTCCTCACGTCCCCCTCGCGGGCTATCGGTTGCGATAACACGCCCGGATACTCCCACTCTTCCGAATCCCGCCTAACGATGGCAGCTTGGCGATACGGCTTGGGACACTGCGGACCCGACGATGAAGCATTGGCGCCTCGAGGACGTGGCCTGGGACCGGTTCGACCCCGCCAGGGCGGACCCCGAACTGGTTCCGCTGGTGAAGGCCGCTGCCATGGTGGAGCGGAACGGCACCGACTACGCCATCTACCTCAATCGTGTATTCGGCGACGATCCGGACTTCCGTCAGGCCGCCGACTATTGGGCCCTCGAAGAGGTGCAGCACGGCGACGCACTCGGCAAATGGGCGATGCTGGCCGACCCCGGCTGGGACTATCAGGCCGCCTTCGCCCGCTACAAGGCGGGCTTCCATCTGCCGCTGGACGCGGAAGCGTCGGTCCGCGGCTCGCGTACCGGCGAGCTGATCGCGCGCTGCATGGTGGAGACCGGCACCTCCAGCTATTACACCGCACTGGCCGAGGCGACGCAGGAACCCGTGCTCCAGCAGATCTGCCGCCATATCGCCGCCGACGAGTTCCGTCACTTCAAGCTGTTCTACGACCACATGCGCCGCTATCTGGCGCGCGAGAACATCGGCCTGCTGCGCCGCCTGCGGATCGCCGCCAGCCGCATCGGCGAAAGCGAGGACGATGAACTGGCCTACGCCTGGCACTGCGGCAACGAGCCGGAAGGGCAGGCGTACCAACACGCCAGCTGTACCGCCGCCTACATGGCCCGCGCCGCGGCGTTGTACCGCTTCCGCCATGTCGAGCGCGGCATGGGCATGATCTTCAAGGCGGTGGGCCTGCCGCCGCGCGGGCGCCTGTCCGACCTGTCGGCCAAGGCGGCCTGGCGGCTGATGCAGTGGCGCCGCCACCGCCTGGCCGCGCGCCTCGCCGCCTGAACCGGCTACAGCGAGTTCACCAGCAGCCCCACGATCCCCGCCGCCACCGCAAGCAGCAGGATCGCACGTCGAGGGCTGGCCAGCGCCGGCGGGGTCATCGCATCCGGTAGATGCTTTCGCCCGGTGATCATCGGCCGCACCAGGTCGTGCCGCTTCAGCACGGCATAGGCGAGGATCGCGACGATGTGCGCGACCACGGCAAGCTTGATCAGTCTGAAATTGACCGCGTGGATGTGCGACAGCCAATCGCTCCAGTCCTTGCCGACATACGCGGACAGGGGCCCCTCGGTGTCGCCGTCGTCATTGGCGCACAGACCCGTCGCAGCCTGAACAGCGAGCAAGGCCAGCATCATCAGCACCATCCAGCCGCCGGCGGCGTTGTGACCGATCTCGGCGTCCGGCTCCCGCTGGTGCAGGCGGGCGAGATGCCGCAGCACCGCGACCGGGCTCCTGACGAACTTCGAGAAGCGTGCGGTCTCGCTGCCGGCAAAGCCCCAGGCCACACGGAACAGCAATAGCGCGATGACGCTGTAGCCGGACAGGAAGTGCAGTTCCATCCAGCCGCGGCTTTCGGTCAGCCAGCTCAGGCCGAGCAGGAAGACGATCGCCCAGTGGAACAGGCGCGTTGGCGCGTCCCACACGCGCATCGGCACGATCCGTTCACTCACGTAGGGTGCCTCGCGATACCGGTCGCATGGCGCAAGCTTGACGCACCGATGGCGCCGCGTCACGCAGCGCGGATGCCGACTCATTTCATCCAATGGCAGCAGTTCCACGGACCGCTGATCGCGTTTGCTGTGGCACTCGGGTTCGCTCTGGCCGGTCGCTTCCTGCGCATCGGGCTGCTTGGCGCGGCGGCGGGCGGCGCGGGCGTGGCCGCCGGCTGGTATGCGATGACGGGCCGGCTCTGGGTCATTTCGCCCCAGCCGGCGGCGGATGAGCTTACCGCGCTGGCCGCCATCGCCCTGATTATCGGCCTGGTCTGCTCCTGGCTTGGTCCCGGCCGCCAGGAGTGGATCGGCGCGCTGCTTGCCGCGCTCGCCGCCGGCTGGCTGCTGTCGGGTGCGCCGCGCCATCTGGCGGGATTGCGCGCGAACTGGCCGATGGGCCTCGGCGTCGCTGTCGCCGTGCTGCTGTTCGCGCGCGTCCTGACCGCCAAAGCGCTCGAACCATGTGGCCTCGCGTTGGCGGGGTTGACGCTGGCCGTGGCGCTGCATGTCGCAGGGACATCGCCGATGTGGACCCATCTGGCCCTGGTGCCGGGTCTCGTTGCACTGGCGATGTTCGCCCTGCCGCCAATGCCGGGGCTGGCGGCACTTCCGGTCGCCGTCGACGTCGCCGCGCTCGGCTGCGTGACGGCGATCAGCCTCGGGAGATTGCCTCGGCTGGGGTTCGCGCCGGTGGACGCCGCCGCGCTGTCGCCGCTGCTGGCGGTCTGGCTGCGACCGCGCACGGCGGAGCGCCTGCGCAGTCTGGGCCGAGCGGCGCCGCTGGCCGGCTGCCTGCTGGCGGGCGCGATCGCTGTCGGCTGTGTTTGGCTGGCGCGGCTGCTCCTCGGCCGCTAGGCCGCGCCACTATCCGCCACGGTCAGGCCGCTCTCGTCCATCAGCTCGAGATAAGGCGCCAGGTCGAGCGCGAAGCGAGTGATCTCGGTTATCAGATTTGCGGCGGTGATGGGCAGGTCGATCCGCCGCTCGGTTTCCAGCCACACACGATGGTCGGCCAGGAGGAGCACCTGCCAATCCGTTGGGACCTTCCGCTCGAGCCAGTGCAGCAGGGCGAAGCTGCGTGGCCGCAGCGTCGCATCGGGAGCGCTCGCCGAGCTCTGCACGCGCGCCAACGTCACCTGGAGCATCAGTCGCCCGGTTTCGTCATCGGCCTGATCCAATCGCGCCCGTACCGCGCGGTTGTGCCAGCGGAACAGAAAGGCAGGCGCCGCCGCCGGTTTGCGGGGCGCCAACCGCCCCTCGGAATCGACCGAAAATGGCCCAAGCTTGAATGGCGCGTCGAACGGCATTGCGGGTGCTCCTTGGTTGCCACCAGTCTTGCCCCACCAAGGTGAAGCTTCCATAAACCGCGCTGCGTATGTCCCTCGTCGACGACATTGGCCACGTGTTGTCCCCGCCGCATCCTGCCGGGCGGCCATTCATCCTGGGCGGGCTGATCGCGGTGATGCTCGGACTGGCAATCGGGCCATGGCTGGCCTGGCTTGGGCTGCTGTTCGCCCTGTTCTGCCTGTTCTTCTTCCGCGATCCCGAGCGCGTCCCGCCCGGCCGGCCGGGTGCGGTGATCGCGCCGGCCGACGGCCGCGTGGTGTCGGTGACGCCAGCCGTGCCGCCGGCGGAACTCGGTCTCGGCGCCATGCCGCGCTGGCGGGTGTCCACCTTCCTGTCAATCCTCAACGTCCACGTGAACCGCGTCCCGGCCGATGGCATCATCACCCGCATCGCCTACCGGCATGGCAGCTTCGTCAGTGCCAGCCTGGACAAGGCGAGCCACGACAACGAGCGCAACGCCGTCGCCCTGCGACTGTCGGACGGACGGGAGATCGCCGTGGTGCAGATCGCCGGGATGATAGCCCGCCGCATCGTCTGCGACCTGCGTGAGGGTGACCCGGTGCGTGCCGGCCAGCGCTTCGGCATCATCCGCTTCGGCAGCCGGGCGGATCTCTACCTTCCGGAGGGTGTGCGCCCATTGGTGGCCGTCGGTCAGACCATGATCGGCGGCGAAACCGTGATCGCGGAGTTGACGCTATGAGCGGATCGCCGCACCCCGACTGGCACAATGGCCGCGTCTCGCCGATCAACCGGCTGCGCCGGCTGCGCCCGCGCTCCCGGCCGCGCTTCAAGGGACAGTCGTTCAACCGCATCGTCCCCAACCTGCTGACCCTGATCGGCCTGTGCGCCGGCCTGACGTCGATGCGCTTCGCCTATGAGGGCCGGTTCGGTCCCGCGGCGGTGGCGATCGTGGTCGCCGGCGCGATCGACGGACTGGACGGCAGGCTGGCGCGGCTGCTGAAGGCCACATCGCGCTTCGGCGCCGAACTCGACAGTCTGGCCGACTTCCTGTGCTTCGGCGTCGCGCCGGCGTTCATTCTGTTCCTGTGGTCGCTGCAGCGCGCCGGCGGCTTCGGCTACACGCCCTGCCTGATCTTCACGGTGTGCATGGCGCTGCGGCTGGCGCGCTTCAACGCCGCGCTGGATGGCGCGCCGGCTCCTGCCTACACCTACAACTTCTTCACCGGCGTCCCCGCGCCCGCCGGCGCCGGCGTCGTGCTGTTTCCGCTGTTCCTCGGTCTGGAGGCGAAATCGCTTGGCTGGGACTGGCTGCTGAGCGTTGCGCAACACCCGCTATTCTGTGCCGTCGTGCTGATCGGCACTGCGTTCCTGCTGGTCTCGACCCTGCCGGTCTGGAGCTTCAAGAACTTCAAGGTGCCGCATGAATACGTGCTGCCGCTGCTGCTCGGTGCTGTCACGTTCGCCGCGGTGCTGGTCGCCGACCCTTGGGCGGCATTGGCCGCCGGCGGCCTGATCTATCTGGGGATGCTGCCGCTCAGTGTGCGCAGCTTCCGGCTGCTGAAGCGCGAGGCCGAGGCGATGCGGGAGGCGGAACCGCTGTGATCGATTAGCATCGTGGTGCCGCCCGCGACTCCGCTCAGTCCCGTTCCGTCAGCCGGAACCAGTTCTGATGCCGGTCGCGATGCTCCTGCTCGTCTGCGGCGTTGTGCAGGAAAAGCACCACGACCGTAATCCCCACGAGCAGGGTCATGACGACGATGAACAGTCCCGGCAGAAGCAGCGGACTGCCGCCGAGCATCTCCAGAACGGCACCGCGGCTGAGCCACAACCACGCCGCGACCAGAGCGACTACCGCCCACCGCCGCGCCACCCTGCGCCGCCGCATCGCTCGCCGCTCATTGTCCTCGATGCGCAGCGCCAGCACCGCCAGTTCGCCGTGAAACCTGCAGCGCAATTCGTGCTGCTGACGCCGCAGATAGCCAAGATCGCTGCGCAGATTCGCGAGGGCCTCGCGTGTCCTGGATTCCGCGCTGCCGGCGCGCTGCGACTTCGGCACCACATCGTCAGGCAAGGCGATCTCCTTTCGGCGGCCAGCTGTTGCGCTGCCGGCTGGATGCCATAGACCGCCGTTACCGTGTCAATTGGAGCGCCGTCGCGAAGCTGGCACGCAGGCCCGCCGCGGACAGGCCGCGGGTGATCAGCACGATGCGGGAGGTGCCCTCGGGCTGCACCGAACGATCGAGATATACCGGTGGATGCACGACATGATGCACGCCCTGCAACACGATCGGCCGGGTCTCGCCGTGCAGCCAGACGATGCCCTTCAGTCGCAGCACGCTGTCGCCGCGCAGCGACAGCACGGATTCGAGCCAGCGCTGCAGCGCAGCCCAGGCGATCGGCTTGTCATGACGCAGCGCCACCGATCCGATCTGTTCTCCGTGGCGGAAGGGCAGATGCTGGTGGCCACGATGGCCCTCGATCTCCAGCGGCCGGAGCCACTGTTCCAGCCGCGCGCCGTCGGGACCCAGGTCGAACACATCGGCGGTATCGACGGCGCCGGCGACGACCTGCCGCAACGGGGCGGTCGCATTCAAGGCGGCAATGCGCTCCCTGGTTTCCGCTATCTGCGCCGAACTGGCGAGGTCGGTCTTGGTGAGCAGGATACGGTCGGCCATCGCTACCTGGCGTCGCGCCTCGGGCTGTCGATCGAGCTGCATCGGACCGTGCAGCGCATCGACCGTGGTGACGATGCCGTCCAGTCGGCACGCATAGCGCGCGCCAGGCTCGGCGAGCAGCGCATGCGCCACCGGCGCCGGATCCGCCAGTCCCGTTGTTTCGATCGCGATGCGGCGGAACGGCGGCAGCTCGCCGGCCTCGCGGCGTTGCCACAGCACGTCGAGCGTATCGGCGATGTCGCCGCGGACGGTGCAGCAGATGCAGCCGTTCTTCAGCAGCACGGCGTCCTCGATCGCCTGCTCGATCAGCAGATGATCCAGCCCTACCGCGCCGAACTCGTTGACGATCACCACGGTGTCGGCGAGCGAGGGCTGCCGCAGCAGGTGATTCAGCACCGTGGTCTTGCCGCTGCCCAGGAAGCCGGTGAGTATCGTCACCGGCACAGTGTTCGCTGCCTCGCTCATCACGCGCAGCATCGGGGAGAAACGCGCATGGCACAACCGGAAGCCCATAATTTCCGCCTGATCTCGCACGACCTGATGAGCGGCTTCGGCAACGTCGGCGAGGGCATGAGTCTGCAATTGGCCCCCGGCGGGCGGCGCATCATGTGGCTGGCGCACGAGTGCGCGCCAAAGAATTTCACCGGTGTCGATGTCACCGATCCGACGAAGCCGCGCGTCGTGGTGCAGACCGATCTGCCGCACCGCAACGTGCGGTCGAATTCGCTGGAGGTGTGCGGCAACATCATGGCGGTGGCGTACCAGACCGGCACGCACGGCGCGACGCCGGCGGGGATCGAGCTGTTCGACATCTCCACTCCCGAACAGCCGCGCAGCATCAGCTTCATCGACCGCTCCGGGCCACGGTCGCGCGGCGTGCACCAGCTCTGGTTCGTCGACGGCAAGACGATCCATTGTTCCAGCGGCGCCGCCGACTTCATGCCGCGCAACCTGAAGGACGACCAGTGCTACACGGCGTTCGACGTGAGCGATCCGGTAAAGCCGCGCGAAATTGGCCGGTGGTGGTATCCGGGCACCGAGGAGCGCGACGAGGCACCGCCGGTGCCGCGGCATCCGAAGTTCGACACCGGCTGTAGGGCTCACAATACAAATGTGTATCCGGAGCGGCCGGACCGCGCCTATGTCGGCTATATCGACGGCGGCGCGTGTGTGCTCGACATTTCGGATATCGGCAGGCCGAAGCTGGTAGGGCACTGGAACCCGCACCCGCCGTTCCCTGGCTTCACCCATACCGTTTTGCCGCTGTTCGATCGCGATCTGCTGGTGGTAAGCGACGAGTGCGTGCGCACGGAAGGCGCCGACTGGCCGAAGCTGGTGTGGCTGCTGGATGCACGACGGGAAGACAATCTGGTGTCGATAGCAACGCTGCCGCTGCCACCGATGGAGGACTACGCGATCGGCGGACGTTATGGCGCGCACAATTTGTGGGAGAACCGGACGGGCCCATCGTTCCAGTCCAGCACGCTGGTGTTCGGCACATATTTCGGTGGTGGGCTGCGCGTGCACGACATCACCGATCCACTGCAACCGAAGGAGGTGGCGTCGTTCATTCCGGATCCGCCGGACGGATCGCCGATGAAGGCCGGGATGATCAATGACGTGTACGTCGATGAGAACCGGCTGGTTTATACGGTCGATCGCTTCGCCGGCGGGCTTTATGTGCTGGAGATGACGGTCTAACCCGTCCTGTCATTGCGCGGAGCGCGGCGACAAAGCAATCTCGATCCGAGTGCGCACGTGGCCCGTGATTGCTCCGCTACGCTCGCAATGGCAGGTGAACTACACAAGGCGCGGTATGGCGCGGCGGAACGGACTCGACGGCAATCTCTGCTCCCTCCAAAAATCCTTGAATGGCTGTGGCAGTATCTCCTGCAGCCGATCGAATGCGCTGAGGCCAACACGATACACAGCAATCCCCGCAGCCATCAGCGCCTTCTGCTTCTCCGTCTCCCGCACGGCAAGTTCGAGCGCGATGGTGTTCGTGCCATCCCAGAACACAATATCGGCCGGCAGATAACGGTCGCCTACCGGCACCCATCCCCGCGGCAGCGGCCGCAGCGCCGACCACAGGAAATCCTCCGGCGCGTAAAGCCCGTCGTACGGCTTCAGCGTTTCCGCCAGTTCCGCCCGGTGCATCTGGATTTGAGCCGCGACGCATCGCAGATAAGCGGCAATGAACTGCTGCCGCAGCGGCGCGTAGTCGCCGCACTGGCTGTCCAGCCACGCCACCGCCGCCGCCACCCGCGCCCCGTGCTCGCCGGTGACCAGCGGCATCGCATCCGCCGGCACCGGCTCACTGTTCAGCCGCAGCGGTTCGTCACCCACTTCCACACAACGCAAGCCCAAATCGCGCGGCAGGCGATCCAGGCCGTAGAGTATCCGCAACCGGTTCAGCCGTTGACCTTGCGCGTCAGTGCCGCCCAGCCATCGATCAAAGGCAGGATGGCGTCCGCCTTCTCCGACTCCAGATTGAACACCACGCGCGCCACGCCGAGGTCCTGGTAGCGCTTCATCAGGTCGGCGTCCTGCTTGGGACCCCACACGGTGATCTCGATCGACTTCGGATCGCGCTTCGCCTCGGCGGCCATCTTGCGAAACTCGGGCAGCATGTCGGCGATCTCGGCGTAGGTATTCCGCGTCGCATGCGGAATCCACCCGTCGCCATAGCGGATGGCGCGGCGCGCGGAATACGGGAATGCGCCGCCGACGATGACCGGCGGATGCGGCTTCTGCACGGGCTTCGGCCAGGCCATCATCGGATCGAAGTTGACGAACTCGCCGTGATATTCCGGTTTCGACTTGGTCCAGATCTCCTTCATCGCCTCGACCCGTTCGCGTGCCAGCTTGTGGCGCGATTTGTAGACCGTGCCGTGGTTCTCCATCTCGTCCTGGTTCCAGCCGTTGCCGATGCCGAACAGGAACCGGCCGCCCGAAACCTGATCGATCGATGCGACCAGCTTCGCGGTCTGGATCGGATCGCGTTGCGCGACCAGGCAGACACCGGTCGCGACCTTCAATGTCTTGGTCGCCGCCGCCGCCATGGTCAACGTCACAAACGGATCCATCGTGTCGTAGTACTTCTTCGCCAGTTCGCCGCCGCCCGCGGGCGGTGTCTTGCGCGACAGCGGGATGTGCGAGTGCTCGGGCGCCCACACCGATTCGAAGCCGCGCTCCTCCAGCGCCTTGCCGAGCTCGCCCGGCCTCATCGAATAGTCGGTGAAGAACATGGCCGCGCCGAATTTCAGCATGAGTGCCTCCGTTGGTTACTCGGTGCCACGTGGCAACTGCCGTTCCACCAGCCGTGCATACAACGCCGATCCGAACGGTATCGCCTCGTCATTGAAGTTGTAGTGGTGATTGTGCACCGGCGCACAATCGCCGTTGCCAAGGTTGATGTAGGCGCCCGGCACCTGCTCCAGCATGAAGGCAAAGTCCTCGGATGCCGGCGCCGGCGCCTGCGCGCGGTTGACGTTGGCATCGCCGACCAATTCGGCCGCCGCATCGGCGATCGCGTGGAACTCCGCTTCGTGGTTGACCAGCGGCGCGAAGATCAGCCGGAAATCCACCTCCGCCGTCGCGCCGAACGCCGACGCCACGCCGGCGACGACGCGCTGCATGCCTTGCTCGATCAGCGTCATCGTCTCGCGCTTCATCGTGCGAACCGTGCCGCCGAGCGTCGCGGTCTGCGGGATGACGTTGTAGGCGTCGCCGGAAAGAATGCGCGTGACGCTGAGTATCGCCGTCTCGCGCGGGGACACGTTGCGTGATACGATCGACTGCAGCGCCGCCCCGATGTGACAGGCGACCAGCACCGGATCGATCGATTCTTCCGGCCGCGCGCCATGCGCGCCCTTGCCGGTTATCGCGATGTCGAAGAACCCGCCGCCTGCCATTGCTGTGCCGGGCGCGATGCCATACTTGCCGACCGACATCCCCGGGCGATTGTGCATCCCGTACACCGCATTGCACGGAAAGCGCTGGAACAGATCATCCTGCAACATGGCGAGCGCGCCGCCGACGCCTTCCTCGCCCGGCTGGAAGATGAAGTTCACCGTGCCGTTGAAGTCGCGCGTCTCCGCCAGGTAGCGCGCGGCGCCGAGCAGCATCGTGGTATGGCCGTCGTGGCCGCAGGCGTGCATCTTACCCTGGTTGCGGCTGCGATACGGAAACTCGTTTGCCTCCTGGATCGGCAGCGCGTCCATGTCGGCGCGCAGCCCGATCGTGCCCTCGCCATTGCCGGAGCGCAGCACCCCGACCACGCCGGTGCCGCCGACGGAGCGATGCACCTCAATGCCCCACTCCTCGAGCTTGCGGGCCACCAGATCGGCGGTGCGATGCTCTTCCAGACCGAGCTCCGGATTGGCATGGATGTCCTGGCGGATCGCGGTGAGCTCGGAGTGATAGCGGCGGATCTGGTCGATCGGCGAGGTCATGGTCGGCTCCTGGTGGTGGCGGGTTCGAGTGACACAGAAGGCGACGTGCCATTCAGCGTACCGGCACGTCCCTTCGATAATACACGACCCGTTCGGTTTCCGAGAATCCCCAGGCAACGTGGGCAGCCTGCGACGCGAGGTTGGCAATGGAGGTATCGGAACCGATTTCCCGAAACCCCCTGCCGGCTACGAACATTTCGATGTGGGCCACCAACAGCGCGCCGATGCCCCGCCGCCGGCATTCCGGCTTCACCCAGATGCCTTCAAGGAACGGCACCGGCTGGGTCTCGCAGCCATTGGCAAACTTTCGGATCGTGACCTCCGCGAAACCAGCGGGCACTGCATCGGCGGTTTCCGCGATGAAACCCCAGGCATCGTCTGCGTCGATCACCGCGTCGATCATGTAGGCATGCGCGTGCGCCGTTTCCTCCGGCCAAAGCCTGGCCCGCATGTTCGCCCAGGCAGTGCGATCCGCGCCATCCATGGTTCGAACGCGAAATCTGTCGGCCATCACACGGCATTTCCCCGCAACGCGTGCAATGCGTCGAACACCTTGCGGTCCAACACGATGCCTTCGGCACGACGCTGCTCGCGTTCGCGGAACGAGCGTTCCGAGGGTATGCGGATTTCGTCCACGCCCGGCTGGCGCGGCGTCGCCTTGATGCGAGCGACCAGTTCCCCCATCTGCGCCGGGAAATCCGGCAGCATCACCGCGGGATCGATCACGATGAACAGGAAGCCGTAGTCCTGCACGTCGCCGCGCGGCAAGGCAGCGCCGGCCAGCAGGCCAAGCGCCTGAACGGCAAACGACAGGCCATAACCCTTGTGGCCGCCGAACGGCACCACGCCGCCGCCCTGCGCCACCGCGCGCGCATCGCGTGTCGGATTGCCGGCGGCATCGAAGCCAATGCCCTCAGGCAGCGCTTCGCCGAGGCGCGCCATCAGCAGCACCTCGCCCCACATCAGCGACGCGGTGCCGATGTCGTAGATCACCGGCCCGTTCGCTGACGGAAAGCCGACGCTGAACGGATTGGTGCCAAGCGCCGGCCTGCGTCCGCCGGGCGGCACCACGTGGGGCTTTGCGCTGGCGGTGTGGATTGCCACCAGGCCTTCGCGCACGATCTGTTCCACATAATACGCGTTGCGGCCGCTGTAGTAGCTGTTGTGTACGCCGACGATGGCGATACCACTTGCCTTCGCCTTGGCGATGGCGATCTCCGCGCCGCGATATGCCGTGACGTAGCCGAGCTTGTTGCCGCCATCGACGAGAGCGGACACCGGCGTCTCGCGCACCATGCGCACCGGTGTGCGCGGCCGGTTGGTCTTCTCGTCCTCGGCGATCGCCAGGATGCGCGGCAGGCTGGCGAAGCGGTAGCCGCACAGCGCGTTGTCGATCAACTGGTCGGTGATGATCGCCGCTTCATCGGCGGGATAACCGATGCGCCGCAACGTGGCCTCACCCAACGCGCGCGCTTCGGCGACGCTGAGACGAACGCCATCCGGCCGGTCGGAATCGAGCATTCAGCGACCCTTGAATGGTCCGGGAGGGCGCTTCTCGGCGAACGCACGGGCGGACTCGGAAAAGTCCTCGGTCAGATGCAGTTTCGCGAGATTCACCTGCAGCAGCACGTCGCGCGACAGTTGTTCCAGATAATAACGACGCGCCCGCACCGTGGAGCGCACGCCGAGCGGCGGGTTATTCGCCACCTCGGCCGCCATGGCGCGCGCGGTCTGCATCAACGCGCCCTGCGGTGCGACGCGCTCGATGATGTTGGCGGCGCGCGCCTCCTCGGCGGTGAAGAACCGGCCGGTCAACGCGACCTCGGTGGCGAACGCGCCGCCACCGCGGAAGTTCAGCAGCGCCCAGTATTTCGCGCCCGACAGGCCCCGCGGTGTCTCGGTGACCTGGAACTGCGTGCCTGCCTCGGCAACGACCAGATCGCATTCCAGGATCAGGCCGAGTGCCAAGCCGAGCACATAGCCATGCACCGCGGCTATCACCGGCTTCCAGTTCACCGCGCGCAGCAGCAGCTCGTGGCTCGACGCGTCGGGCGCCTGCGCGCCGCCATAGCGCGCAAATTCCTCGCGCGAGCGCAACTGTCGCTGCCGCACATCCGCGCCGGTGGAAAACGCCCGGCCGCGGCCGCACAGGATGGCAATCCGAGCGTCGTCGTCGATGTCGAACTGCTTCAGCGCCGCGGCGATCTGACGCACCATGTCGTCGTTCACCGCATTCAGCTTGTCCGGCCGGTTCAGCGTGATTGTCGCGATGTGATCGCTGCTCGCGTACTCGACCAGGTCCGACATCGGCCGCTCCTTCCCGACGCGGCCGATTGTGCACTACCAGGGGCGCACGTCCAGCCAGGTGCTCTGATAGGTCGCACCTTCGCCCATGTCGGTGTAGGCATCGGAGCACAACATGTTCACCGTGCCGTCCGCTGTCTCATCGTCGGGGCGCTGACCTGGAACCAGCACCACGCCCGGCTGGATCTCGTCGCGCACGTGCAACGTGAGCCCGACCGTGCCGCGATCGTTCACCAGGCGTACGCGATCGCCATCCCGCAGATTGCGAGCGTCCGCATCGGCAGGATGCAGCACGCAATACGGCGTGCCCTCGCGCCGACGCAGGAAGGCGACGCCGGAAAATGCCGTGTGGCTCAGGAAATATCCCGGACCGGTCAGCAGCCGCAGCGGCCATTGCGCACCCTGCGTTGCTTCGACCGGATCGGGCCGCCAGTCCGGCATCGGCGGCAGTCCCTGTTTCGCCAGCGCCTCCGAATAGAATTCCAATCGGCTCGAGGGCGTGCGGAATTGCTGGCCGGCCCTGGTTGCGATGGAAACCGGACCGGCATCGCGCAGCGCGTCGGGATCGAATGCCGCGACCTCGCCTTTCGCGCCACGGAACAGCTCGCGCAGCAGCTCAGGCTCCGACATGCGGAACACCGGATCGGAGACGCCCATCCGTGCCGCCAGCTCCTGCGTCAGCTTCAGGTTGGACCACGCCTCACCCTGCGGCGCCACCGCGCGCGGCGAATACTGCATGTAATAGGTACCATAGGCACGGAAGAAATCCTCGGTCTCCAGATAGGTCGTCGCCGGCAGCACGATGTCGGCATAGCGCGCGGTCATGGTCAGGAACGGGTCGTGCACCACGGTGAACAGGTCCTCGCGCGCCAGACCGCGCCGCGTCTTCGCGCTGTCCGGACAGGTGATCGCGGGGTTGTTGGAAGCGATGAACAGCGCGCGGATCGGCGGGTCGGTCAGTTCCAGCAGCGCCTCGCCAAGGCGATTATGGTTGATCGTGCGCGTCGTTGCGGGGCCTGACGGCTTGCGCAGTACGTTGTAGTTGAACTCGAACGACGCGGCCGTCAGGTTGACCGCGCCGCCGCCGTAACGGCCATAGGCGCCGGTGACGCCGGGCAGCAGTGCCACGGTGCGGAGCGCCTGGCCGCCGTAGGTGAAGCGGGTCATGCCCCAGCCCAGCCGGATCAGTGACTGCTTCGCCGCGCCGTACATTGCGGCGAGCCGTTCCACGTCGGCCGCCGCCACGCCCGTGATCTCGGCGACGCGTCCCGGCGGGAAGCGCGGCAGCACCTCGCGCTCGACGCGATCGAAGCCGAGAGTGTGCGCCGCGATGTAGTCGCGGTCGCACAGCCCGTCGCGCACCAGGACGTGCATGATGCCCAGCGCGAGCGCGGCATCGGTGCCGATCCGGATCGGAATGTGCCAGTCCGCGTTCTGTGCCGAGCGCGTGCGGCGCGGATCGATCACCACGAACGGCACGCCGCGCTTGCGGACCTCCTCGAGCCTGGCCCAGAAATGCACATTGGTGGCGAACAGGTCGGCGCCCCAGCAGATCACCAGATCGGACTCGACGACCGATTCCGGATCGGCGCCGCCGATCGGTCCGACCGTCGCGTCCCAGGCCGCCTCCATGCAGCTGTCGCACACCGTGCCGGCCCACAGCCGGCTGACACCCATGGCATGGAACAGCCCGTTCGGCAGGCCGCGATTCATCTGGCCCTGATGCGAACTGTAGCAATAGCCGAGCAGCGCCAGCGGTCCGGATTCGGCGATGACCGACTTCCAGCGCGCGGTGATCTCGTCCAGCGCGGCGTCCCAGGTGATCGGTGCGAACCTGCCCTCGCCTTTTGCACCGACACGACGCAGCGGCGTGGCGATGCGGTCGGGCGAGTGCACCAGTTCCGCGTCGCGGTTCACCTTGGCGCAGGCAAAGCCGGCGGTGAACGGATGATCGGGGTCGCCCTCGATCCGCATGACGCGGCCATCTTCGACGCGTGCCAGCAGCGAGCACATGTCGGGACAATCATGTGCACAGACCACGCGGATGGTTTCCACGCCTCGCCTCCACCGGGATGACCGCCGACGCTACGTCGGGCGCTGCCGGTGTGATAGGCCATCTGGGCCGCGAGGCGCCAGACCATTGCACGACCGCGCCGGCGGATCAGCGGCTGGGCTGACGGGTGTCGATCAGTTCCGGCGTCTCGGCCCAGCCGGGCGGCATACCCGCCATGTCCGGCAGTTCGTGCGCGATGCCCTTGTGGCAGTCGATGCAGGTACGCTGCCCGGTCAGCAGGTACTGCTGATGGATGCGCGCCGCCCGTGCGGTCTGCTTCGACAGGTCCATGGCGACTGCCGAATGGCAATTCCGGCACTCCAGCGAATCGTTCGCCTTGAACCGTGCCCATTCATGCTCGGCCAGCTCCAGGCGGTGGTCGAGGAATGTCTGCCGCGTGGCGATGGTTCCGAACAGATGCCCCCACACCTCCTTCGAAGCCTGCATCTTGCGCGCGATCTTGACTGTCCAGTTGTGCGGCACGTGGCAGTCCGAGCAGATCGCCCGCACGCCGGACCTATTGGAGAAATGCACGGTGTGCGACAGCTCCTGATATACGTTGCTGCGCATCTCGTGGCAGGACAGACAGAACGTCTCGGTGTTGGTGAACTCCAGCGCGGTGTTGAAGGCGCCCCAGAACATCACGCCGCAGACAAAGCCACCGAGAGTGAGAAATCCAAGGCTGAGCATGGCGGCGGGCGAGCGTGCCACTGACCACAGGATGCGCAGCCAGCCGAACACCACGCGCATGTCAGCGCGCCTGTAATGCGTCGCGGAACGTATTGCGCACCAGCGGCTGCGCGTCGGTCTGCGGCACATGACACACATTGCAGAAATAGCGCCGCGGCGTCACGTCGGCCAACACCTGCCCATCGCGATCCATGAAGTGCGTGACGCTGATCATCGGTGCACCGGAGCTCTCGATGAACTGCCGCGCGTGGCAGGTAAGGCACTGGTTGGTGTGCAGCGTGATCTGGTAGCCATCGATCGCGTGCGGAATGACCGGCGGCTGTTCCGGGTAGTTGCGCGCGCGCCGGACATCGTCGGTGACCGGGCGCGGCACGGGCGGTGCCGGCACCGGCGTGGTGGGCGGCGTATTGCCGGTGAGCCGCGGTGCGTCGGGCGTCTGCTGCGCAACCGCACCCACGGCGGCAAGCAACGCCGCCGCGACCAGCAGCGTGCGTCGCATCATCATGCCGGCACCACCCTGACCGCGCATTTCTTGTAGTCGGTCTGTTTGGAAATCGGATCGGTCGCGTCCAGCGTTGTCTGGTTGATCAACTGGCTGGCGTCGAACCAGGGCACGAAGATCACGCCCTCCGGCATGCGGTTGCGGCCGCGGATCTCGACGCGTGAGCGGATCTCGCCGCGCCGCGAGATCACCCGCACCTCCGCGCCTTGGTTGATGCCAAGCGTGCGCGCGTCCACCGCGTTCATGAACACGCGTGCGCCCGGGAAGGCGCGATACAGCTCCGGCACGCGCATCGTCATCGAGCCGGAATGCCAATGCTCCAGCACGCGACCGGTGACGAGCCAGAACTTGTAGTCGGCATCAGGCGATTCGGCCGGCGGCTCATACGGAGCGGTGAGGATCACCGCACGGCCGTCGGGACGGCCATAGAACCGCACGCCCTCGCCGGCTTTGACATAGGGGTCGAGACCTTCGCGATAGCGCCAGCGCGTTTCCTTGCCGTCCACCACCGGCCAGCGCAGACCGCGCGTCTGGTGATAGCTGTCGAACGACGCGAGGTCGTGACCATGGCCGCGGCCGAAGGCGGCGTATTCCTCGAACAGTCCCTTGTGCAGATAGAAGCCGAAATGCTCCGCCTCGGCGTTCGCGTAAGCCGGATCACAGTCGCTGGCCGGATAGCGGTCGACCTGGCCGTTGCGGAACAGCACGTCGAACAGGGTCTTGCCGCGAAATGCCGGGTTGGCGGCGAGAATGTCCGCCGGCCAGACTTCATCGGTGGTGAACCGCCTGGAGAACTCGACGATCTGCCAGACATCCGACCGCGCCTCGCCGGGCGCGTCCACCAGCTGATGCCAGAACTGGGTGCGCCGTTCGGCGTTGCCGTAGGCGCCTTCCTTCTCCACCCACATCGCCGCCGGCAGGATCAGGTCGGCCGCCATCGCGGTGACGGTGGGATAGGCCTCCGACACGACAACGAAGTTATCCGGATTGCGATAACCCACATAGGTTTCGTTGGCGCTGTTCGGTGCCGCCTGCACGTTGTTGGTGGTCTGCGTCCAGTACCAGTTGAGCTTGCCGTCCTTCAGCATCCGGTCCTGCTGCACGGCGTGGTAGCCGGGCTTGTCTGGCAACAGGCCTTGCGGCACACGCCAGACCTCCTCGACGTGCTTGCGATGCGCGGGGTTCGTCACGACCATGTCGGCAGGCAGGCGATGCGCGAACGTGCCGACCTCGCGCGCCGTGCCGCAGGCCGAGGGCTGACCGGTGAGAGAAAATGGACCGTTGCCCGGTTCGGCGATCTTGCCGGTCAACAGATGCAGATTGTAGCAGAGCTGGTTCACCCATACCCCGCGGACGTGCTGGTTGAAGCCCATGGTCCACAACGACACGACCTTGCGCTTCGGATCGGCATACAGTTCGGCGAGCGCGTGCAACTGATCGGGCTCCACGCCGGACAGCGCGGAGACCTTTTCCAGCGTGTAGTCCTTCACGAAGGCGGTGTAGGCGTCGAAGTCGGTGGGCGTCATAACGGCGGGATCGGCGGCGCCGGTTGCCTGCTTCTCGCGCGGATCGTCGGGGCGCAGCCCATAGCCGATATCGGTCTGCGCACGCATGAACGTGGTGTGTTCGCGCACGAAGTCCTGGTTCACGCGGCCGGTGGTGATGATGTGGTTGGCGATGTAGTTGAGGATCGCGAGATCGGTACCGGGCCGGAACACGATCGGCAGGTCCGCCAGATCCGAGCTGCGGTTGGTGAAGGTGGACAGCACCGCGACCTGTACATGCGCCGAAGACAGCCGGCGATCGGTCACCCGCGTCCACAGGATCGGGTGCATCTCCGCCATGTTGGAGCCCCACAGCACGAACGCGTCGGCCTGCTCGAAATCGTCGTAGCAGCCCATCGGCTCGTCCATGCCGAAGGTACGCATGAACGCGTAGGCCGCCGACGCCATGCAGTGCCGTGCATTCGGATCGAGGTTGTTGGAGCGGAAGCCGGCGCGCATCAGCTTGGTGGCGGCGTAGCCTTCCCAGATGGTGGACTGGCCGGACATGAACATGCCCAGTGCGGTCGGACCCTTCGCCTTCAGCACGCGCTTGGCCTCGCCTGCCATCACGTCGAAGGCCTCGTCCCAGGTCACCGGCGTGAACACCCCGTCCTTGGCGTAGCGACCGTCGCGTTTGCGCAGCAGCGGCTGGGTGAGGCGATCGGCGCCGTACATGATCTTGGAAAGGAAGTAGCCCTTCACACAGTTCAGGCCACGGTTCACCTCGGACAGCATATCGCCATGGGTGGCGACGACGCGGCCTTCCTTCACGCCGACCATCACGCCGCAGCCGGTGCCGCAGAAGCGACAGGCGGCCTTGGACCACTTGATCCGCAGCGATTCGATGCCGCCGGCCACCGGCTGCGCGTGGGCCGGCAGTACCACGCCGGCCGCCAGCGCCGCGACCGCGCCGGCATGCGCCTTCAGCAGATCGCGACGGTTCATGCGGGGTCTCCATCGGGTTCCGAGTGCTCGAAGACGAGGGTGGCGGACAGCACGCCGTTCAGGTCGCCGATGCGACCGAGCGTGTCCGCGATATCGCGGTGCCGGCTTGCCTCGAGCACCACGATGATGCGGCCGTGGTCGATCGCCAGCACGGCGGCGCCGGCAAGTTCCGCGATCCGCGCTGCCACCGCGTCCTGCGCAGGAGGCCGCGCCTTCACCACGGCGGAGGCGATATGCAGCATCCGCTCAGACACCGGCACCCGCCTGCGCAACGGCAATCGCGCTCACCGGACAGGAGGGCAGGCACTCGCCGCAGGCCGTGCACCTGGCGCCGACGATACCCGGCAACGGCGGCCCGCCGATACGTGGCGTGAAGCTGATCGCCTGCTCGGGGCAGGCATCCGCACATGACTGGCAGTGCACGAACTGCCGGGCCAGGCAGGTATCGGCGATCGCGACGGGCGCCGGCCGCGCGAGCGTCAGGAAGGAGCGCCTGGTCGTCGCCATTGCGTCAGGAATGCGAAGGCGGCCCTGGCGGGCCGTTGAACTGCTGATACATCCAGACGGCAAGGCCCCAGCCGCCGACGACACCGACAGCAATCACCGGCCAGACCAGAATAGCCAGCACGGCAAATACCAGCAGCTCCAGCCGTCGCCGCGGCGGCGTTGCGGAAGGGCTGGACCGGGAGAGCGACGGACTGGCCACACCGGTCCCTTCGATTGACGCGTTGCCCGCAGGTCTAGTGAACCCGAGCGGTCGCGCAATTCGGTATTCTACGTACTAATTTTTCCCTAATTACGCCGTACTCTGGAGGCGAGCTCCCTCCCACTCCGTTGCGGAAGCGGGAGGGATGGATGTCACGCCGCTTCGGCCAACTGCCCGTTGATCGTCAGGCCCTGCTTGCCCGCCGATACGCGCACCGTGTCGCCTTCCTTGATCGCACCTTCCAGGATCAGCGACGCCAGCGGATTCTGCAGGCTGCGCTGGATCACCCGCTTCAGCGGCCGCGCGCCGTAGGTGCTGTCGTAGCCCTCGCCCGCCAGCCATTCGAGCGCGCCGCGATCCAGCTCCAGCCCGATCTTGCGATCCTCCAGCAGCTTGCGCAGGTGATCGAGCTGGATCTGCACGATGCTCGCCATGTCGCTGCGCTGCAGACGGCGGAACAGGATGATCTCGTCCAGCCGGTTGAGGAACTCGGGCCGGAAGTGATGACGCACCACGTTCATCACCTGTCCCTGCACCATCGTGGTCGGCTCGCCGTCCGGCTGTGCCGCCAGAATGTCGCTGCCCAGGTTGGAGGTCAGCACGATGATGGTGTTCTTGAAGTCCACCGTCCGGCCTTGCCCATCCGTCAGCCGGCCGTCGTCCAGCACCTGCAGCAGCACGTTGAACACGTCCTCGTGCGCCTTCTCGACCTCATCGAACAGGATCACCTCATACGGCCGGCGCCGCACCGCCTCGGTCAGCACGCCGCCCTCGTCGTAGCCGACATAGCCGGGCGGCGCGCCGATCAGCCGCGACACCGCATGGCGCTCCATGAACTCGCTCATGTCGATGCGCACCATCGCGCGCTCGTCGTCGAACAGGAATTCGGCGAGCGCCTTGCAGGTCTCGGTCTTGCCGACGCCGGTGGGACCGAGGAACAGGAAGCTGCCGATCGGCCGGTTCGGATCCTGCAATCCGGCACGCGCGCGACGCACCGCGTTGGCGACCGCCTTCAGCGCCTCCTCCTGGCCGATGACGCGCCTGCGCAGCTGCTCTTCCATGTGCAGCAGCTTGTCGCGCTCGCCTTCCATCATCTTGTCCACCGGAATGCCGGTCCAGCGCGACACCACCCCGGCGATCTGCGACTCGGTGACCGCCTCGTTGACCAGCTTGCCGTCGGAGGCCGCGGCCATCTGCTTCTCGATGTCGGGGATCACACCGTACAGCAGCTCGGATGCGCGCGCCCAGTTGCCCTGGCGCTGGGCGATCTCGACCTCGCTGCGTGCCTGATCCAGCCGCTCCTTCAGCTTCTGGGTCTCCTGCACCTGCTCCTTCTCGGCGTGCCACTTGGCGGTCAGCGCATTCGACTCGTCCTCGAGTTCCGCCAGCTCCTTCTCCAGCCTGACCAACCGATCGCGCGACGCGGCATCGTTCTCCTTGCGCAGCGCCTCGCGCTCGATCTTGAGCTGGATCACCCGGCGGTCGAGCTCGTCCAGTTCCTCGGGCTTGCTGTCGACCTCCATGCGCAGCCGGCTCGCCGCCTCGTCCACCAGGTCGATCGCCTTGTCGGGCAGGAACCGGTCGGTGATGTAGCGGTTGGACAGCGTCGCCGCGGCCACCAGCGCACCGTCGGTGATGCGCACGCCGTGGTGCAGCTCATACTTCTCCTTGATGCCGCGCAGGATCGAGATGGTGTCCTCGACCGACGGCTCGCCCACGAACACCGGCTGGAAGCGTCGCGCCAGGGCGGCGTCCTTCTCGATGTGCTTGCGGTACTCGTCGAGCGTGGTGGCACCGATGCAGTGCAGCGTGCCGCGCGCCAGCTCCGGCTTGATCAGGTTCGACGCATCCATCGAGCCCTCGGCGCGCCCGGCGCCCACCAGGTTGTGCAGCTCATCGATGAACAGCACGACCTGGCCCTGCGCCGCCTCTACCTCCTTCAGCACCGCCTTCAGCCGTTCCTCGAACTCGCCACGGTATTTCGACCCGGCGACCATCGCGCCCAGGTCGAGCGACAGCAGCTGCTTGCCCTTCAGCGCCTCGGGCACGTCGCCGTTGACGATGCGCAGCGCGAGGCCCTCGACGATCGCGGTCTTGCCGACACCGGGCTCGCCGATCAGCACGGGATTGTTCTTGGTGCGGCGTGCCAGCACCTGGATGGTGCGGCGGATTTCCTCGTCGCGGCCGATCACCGGATCGAGCTTGCCGTCGCGCGCCAGCGCGGTCATGTCGCGGGCATATTTCTTCAGCGCGTCGAAGCTGGATTCGGCGTTCGGGCTGTCGACCTTGCGGCCCTTGCGGATGTCGTTGACCGCCTTCTCCAGCGCCTGCGGATTGGCGCCGGCGTTGCGCAGCGCACGGGCGGCCGGCGTGTCGGAGGCGGCGATCGCCACCAGCAGCCGGTCCTGCGCCACGTACTCGTCGCCAGCCTTGGTCGCCTGCTGCTGGGCGGCATCCAGGAGGCGCACCAGTTCGGGCGTGATCTGCGGCTGGCCGGCGCCCGACCCCTGCACCTTGGGTTGGCGTGCCAGCTCGGTCTCCACCGCCGTCAGCGCCGCCTTCGGATCGCCGCCCGCGGCCTTGATCAGGCCGGCGGCCGCGCCTTCCTCGTCGTCCAGCAGCGCCTTCAGCAGGTGCTGTGGGGTGATCTGCTGGTGGAACTCGCGAATCGCGATCGTCTGAGCAGCCTGCAGGAAGCCGCGCGTCCGCTCGGTGAATTTCTCAATGTCCATCTCTGTGTCCCTGTTCGTAGGCGACCGGTCTCATCCATCCCTCATCAGGCAACGGAAACATGACCCTTTGGCAATCCAGGTGGGTCCAGGCAAAGTGAGACTCAAGAGGGACCGCACGATGCGCATCGAATACCTGTACCGCTATCCGGTGAAGGGTCTGACCGCCGAGGCACTGGAGTCGGCCGAAGTGGAGGAGGGCGGCTGCATCCCGTGGGACCGCGCCTTCGCCCTGGCGCAGGGCGATTCCGGGTTCGATCCCGCGCAGCCGGACTGGCAGCAGAAGACGAACTTCATGTGTCAGATGAAGAACGCGCGCATCGCGGCGCTGTTCTCGTTTTTCGAACCGCGCAACGGCATGCTGGCGATCCGCGCCCCCGACGGTTCGGCGGTGGTGGAGAATGCGCTGACCGAGGCGGGGCGCGAGCGGATCGCCACCTTCCTGACCGGCTATCTGGGCGAGGATGCGCGCGGCACGCCCCGCTTCCATTACGTGCCGGGCCACAGTTTCTGCGACCAGCGCCAACAGGTCGTCAGCCTGATCAACCTCGCCAGCCTGCGCGACTACGAGACGAAGGTGGGCGCGCGCCGGCACCGACGGCGGTTCCGCGGCAATGTCTGGTTCAGCGGCGCACCGGCGTGGAGCGAGCGTGCCTGGGTCGGTCAGCAGATCCAGGTCGGCGGCGCCGTGCTGCGGGTGACCAGGCCAGTCACCCGCTGCGCCGCCACCCAGGTCAACCCGGTGACGGCGGAGCGTGACGTCGATCCGCTGGAGGAACTGCGCCAGCTGTACGGCCACGTCGAACTCGGCGTGCATGCCGAGGTGATCGAGGGCGGCCGCTTCGCAGTCGGGGATGCGATCGAGCTGCTGCCGGAATAGGCCAGCGGCTTACGGCGCCGCGCCGGATGCCGGTTCGTCGATCTGGGTCAAGTGCCGGCGGCAAACGCCAGTGTGGTTGGAAACGTTTCGATCGGCACCAGGCTCAGACCAGCTTGTCTGCCGCCCCGTCGAACATAGCCCGCGCCGGTAACTCCACGAGTTCGCGGATATGCGCATTGACCCATTCGCGGATGTTGTCCATCGCCGCGTGCGCATTCGCCTCCGTATCGAAGATGCTCAACAGGGCGAAATCACCGTCATTGCAGCGCATCGTCCAGCAACCCTCGAAGCCCGGCGCGGCCTTCAGCAGCGGCACCAACCCCCCCGCCACCGCCGCACGCACATCGGCCTCATCGCGTATCAACTGATACTTCCGAACGATCACGTGCATGTCATGGTCCTTGCTGCCGAATAGACCGTCGCTCGACGGGAGAGCTCATTCTCCCGACGGCAACGCTCGCGCCTCGCCCGCCGGATGTTCCGGTGTCCCCGCTGGTGTCTTGCGACGCTTCCTCCACTCCTCGAAGCGCTGTAACACGGCGAAGAACGACGGCACGAACAACACCGCGAGGCAGGTCGAAGCGATCATACCGCTGAACACGCTGATGCCGAGTGATTTCCTGGCATTGGCGCCCGCGCCGGTCGCGAGCACCAGTGGCAGCACGCCCAGGATGAAGGCGAACGACGTCATCAGGATCGGCCGGAACCTGGTCCGCGATGCCTCCACCGCCGATTCCAGGATGGACAGACCGTCGACAAGCCGCCGCTCGCGCGCGACCTCGACGATCAGGATGCCGTTCTTGGCGGACAGCGCGATCAGCAGCATCAGGCCGATCTGGGTGTACAGGTTGTTGGCGGCGCCAAGGCTGGTGAGGGCGATGACCGGTCCGAGCAGCGCCAGCGGCACCGCCGACAGCACGGCCAAAGGCAGGATCCAGCTCTCGTACTGGCCGGCCAGGCAGAGATAGACCAGCAGCACCGACAGGCCGAACACGTAGTAGAGCTGGTTGCCGGTGATCTTCTCCTGGTACGACATCGCCGTCCATTCGAAGCTGACGTCACTCGGCAGGACCCGTCTGGCGATCGCCTCCATGGCGGCGATTGCCTGGCCCGAGCTGAAGCCGCGCGCGGGGCCGCCGACGATCGTGGCGGACGGGTAGAGATTGTACAGCGTGATCAGCGGCGGGGCGACCACCGGGCTGAGATGGGCAACCGCGCCGATCGGCACCATCTGCCCATCCTGGCTGCGCACATACAGGTTGAGCAGGTCGTCCGGATGCAGGCGGTACTGCGAGTCGGCCTGGACATAGACCTGCAGCGACAGCCCGAACTTGTTGAACTGATTGACGTAGGTCGATCCGACATAGTCGGTAAGCGTCGAGAATATGTCGCCCACGGACACCCGCAGGGTTTCCGCCCTGGCGCGATCCACGGTCAGTGCGACATGCGGCGCATCGGGCTTGAACGTGGAAAGCACGTTCGCCAGCGCGGGATCGCTGCTGGCCTGCTTGACGATCTCCTGCGTCAGATTGTTCAGCTTCTGGTAGTCGAAGCTGCCGCCGAGCAGCTCGAGCTGCATCTGGAAGCCGCCGGCATTGCCGATCCCCTGGATCGGCGGCGGCGGCAACACGAACGCCTGTCCGTCAGGCAGCGAGGCGAGCGCCTTCTGCAGGCGCTGGTAGATCGTCAGCAGGTCCTGGTCGCCTGCCTTCAGGCGTTCGGCGAACGGCTTCAGCATGACCCAGCCGGTTCCCGCATTGGCGAGATCGGCGCTGTTGTCGAGCACGGAGACCCCTGACAGCGCGATCGTCTGCTGCACGCCGGGTATCTCGCGTGCCGCCTTGGCGGCCTGCTCCAGCGCCGCGGTCGCGCGGCCGAGCGACGCGCCCTCCGGCAGCTGCAGCGCCATGATCAGATAGCCCTGGTCGTCGATCGGGATGAACGCCGTCGGCAGCCGGGCGAGTCCCCAGATGCCCGCGCCGGCGACCAACAGGGCGATCACCACCATGATGCCGCTGCGGCGCACCATGCGGCCGATGAACGTCGCGTAGCCGCGCTCCATCGGGTCGTAGATCCGGTTGAACCCGCGGTAGAAGAAGTTGCGCTGTTCCGGGGGCACCGGAGTGCGCAGCCACATGGCGCATTGCGTCGGCTTGAGCGTCGCGGCGTTCACCGCGCTGATCAGCGCCGTCGCCGCGATCACCAGCGCGAACTGGGCGAACATGTTGCCGGTCAGGCCGGGAACGAAGGCGGCCGGCAGGAACACGCTCATCAACACCAGCGTGATGCCGACCACCGGTCCGAACAGTTCGCTCATCGCCTTGATGGCCGCGTCGTGGCCGGACATGCCCTGCTCGATATACTTGGAAACGCCTTCCACGATGACGATGGCATCGTCCACCACGATGCCGATCGCCAGCACGATGCCGAACAGGGTGGACAGATTGACGGTGAAGCCCAGCGCCGCCATCGCGGCGAACGCACCGATGATGGTGACCGGCACCGTGGTGGCGGGAACCAGCGTCGCGCGGAAGTTCTGCAGGAACACCAGGATGACGATCAGCACCAGGATGCCGGCCTGATACAGCGTCTTGTAGACTTCGTTGATCGAGTCGGTGACGAAGGTCGTGGTGTCGTACGGGATCGAATAGTGCAATCCCTCCGGGAACCGGCGTGCCATCGCCGCCATCGTTGCCGCGATCTCCTTGCCGACCTGGAGCGAGTTGGACTCGGGGGTCTGATAGATGGCGATGCCGGCGGCGGGCCTGCCGTTCAGCTTGAAGTCCTGCGCGTAGGTCTGCGAACCAAGCTCGATGCGCGCGACATCGCGGACATAGATCAGGCGCCCGCCCTGGGCGGTCTGGTCCTTGACCACGATGTCGCCGAACTGGCTGGGATCGTTCAGCCGTGACTGGATATCGACGGTGTACTGGAATTGCGTGCCGTCCGGCGCCGGCGGCATGCCGACCTGTCCGGCCGCCACGTTCTGGCTCTGCTGTCGGATCGCGTCGATCACGTCCTTCGGCTGCAGGCCGAACGAATAGAGCTTCTGCGGGTCCATCCAGACCCGCATGGAATAGTTGCCCGCACCGAACACCTTGACACTGCCGACGCCCGGCAGGCGTGCCAGCACGTTGGTCAGGTTGATGGTGGCGTAGTTTCTCATGAACAGGCCGTCGTACTTGCCGTCCGGCGAATCGAGCGTGACGATCTGCAGGATCGCCGTGTTCTTCTTCTGGACGCTCACGCCCTGGGACTGCACGGGTTCGGGCAATGAAGCGAGCGCAAGCTGGACCCGGTTCTGCACCAGGACCTGGTCGATATCCGGGTCGGTCCCGATCGCGAACGTCACCGTCAGGTTGTAGGTACCGTCGGAGGCGCTGGTCGATTCCATGTAGAGCATTCGATCGACGCCGTTCACCTGCTGCTCGATCGGCAAGGCGACCGTGTCGATCACGGTCTGCGCGCTGGCGCCGGGATAGCTCGCTGTGACCGAAACGGTGGGCGGCACCACATTGGGATATTCCGACACCGGCAGGCGGAACAGCGAGACGGCACCGAGCAGCACCAGGACGATCGCCAGCACATTGGCGAGGACCGGGCGCTCGATGAAGAATTTCGACAGCATCGCCGCGTGTCCTATCCGTCGATGGCGGTCAGCTGTGGCACCACCTTGGTCCCGGGCGTCGCGCGCCAGAGCTCGCCGACCACCACGCGGTCATCCGGCTTCAGGCCGCTGGTGATGACGCGCAGGCTGCCGCTCAGTTCGCCAAGCTGGACATAGCGCTGCCGAATCACGTCGTCCGGCTCGACCACCAGCAGGTAGCGGCCGCCCTGATCCTCCTGCAGCGCGCGGTCCGGAACCAGCAGCGCGCTCCGCACGGTCTTTCCCATCGGCAGCCGGATCTTGACGAAGATGCCGGGCACCAGCGTCCGGTCCGGATTGCGCATGATGCCGCGGACCAGCAGCGTGCCGGTCGCCGAGTCGATCTGTGGCGCGACGTATTCGATCGTGCCGCGGTGCGGGAAGCCGGCTTCGTCCGACAGCGCGGCCTCGATCGGCACCTGCTGCAGCTCGGCCAGCGTGAGCCGGCGCTGATCCAGGTTGGCGCGGATCTGCAACGCCTGTTGCGAACTGATATTGGCCACCACATAGATCGGGTCGAGCTGGGTGATCTCGGCCAGGGCGGCTTCCTGCCCGTTGCCGCCGACCACATTGCCCACGTCGATCAGGTGCTTCCCCATCTGACCGTCGAACGGCGCCCTCACCTCGGTATAGCCCAGGTTGAGCTGGGCAAGTGCGATCTGCGCCTGGGCCGCCACGATGTTCGCTTCCGCGCTTGCCCGTTCGAAATTCCAGTGATCGACATCCACCTGGGTGGCGGCGTCGCGCTTCAGCAGCGCGGTATAGCGGACCACCTCGGTCTTCGCGTAGAGCAGCGCCGCCTGCTGCAACTGAAGCTGGGCCTGCGCCTGCTGCAGTTGCGCCTTGTACTGGTCCTGCTGGATGGTGAACAGCAGGTCGCCCTTCCTGACCAGTGCGCCATCCTGGAAGTGGATCTGGTCCAGAAAACCGACGACGCGGGCAATGAGTTTCACCTGATTGACGGCCGCGGCATTGCCGGTGATCTCCAGCGACTCGCTGACGGTCTGGACCTTCGGCCGAACCACGGGGATGGTCGGGGCCGCCGGCGGTTGCGCCTGGGCCACGGCCGATGGGACCGGCGGCGACGCGGCAAGCGGCTTCGCATCCGCACCGATCGTGCCTTGCCCCCAGTGATCCCAAAGGCCGGCCGCGCCGATCAGCACGAGCACCATGGCGGCAACGGCGCGCCATCTCGGTACCTTGCGGCCGGCCGCCGCGATCGCGCGCAGAAGCCTTACCATTGCGGTGCCCGCACGTCGGGGCCGCGGTCGGCGGGACCGGGAAGACCGGGCGTCGGCTGCTGCGGCTGGCCGGCAGGCGGCAGCAGACCCCCCAGTTGGTACGGCTGCGCATTTCGTCGCGCGTGGCGTCGTTCACGACATCATTCCCCTCTCGTATCTGCCATCCACCGCCAAGCGACCGGTACAATGATGCGAGGCTGGTCGAGAGATTGCCCTCCGCCGTGGCGAGGTTGCTCTGCGCCTGATACAGGTTCTGCTCGGCGGTCAGCACCGTGGTGAAGTCCCTGGTCCCCAGCAGGTACTGATCGAGCGCGATGCGCAGCGCACTGCTGGCGGCCGCGACGCTGCGCCGCAGGAGAACCACCTGCTGGCGTCCCTGCAGGTACCCGCTCAGGCCGTTCTCCACCTCCTGCTGCGCCCTCAACACGGTGTTCTGGTATTCGATCAATAGCGTCTGGAGGCGCGCGTCCTGCACCCGCACGTTGTTGGTGATCTGTCCGTAGTTGAGGATCGGCCAACTGAACGTGGGGCCGAATGCGAACTGGATGCCCGGCGCCGTGAACACGTCGTTCAGACGGTTGCTGCCCGTCGATCCTGCCACCGTGCCGAACGCGCCGGTGAGCGAGAATGCCGGGAACAGATCGGCCTTGGCCAACCCGATCTGCGCACTCTGGGCGGCGGCCTTGAGTTCGGCGCTGCGAATGTCCGGCCGGCGGCGGAGCAGATCCGCCGGAATGCCCACCGCGACATCGTTCGGCGGGACCGGAATGGTCTGCGGACCGGCGAGCAGCGCGTCGAGCGACGCCGGCGTCATGCCGAGCAGGACGCGGAGCGCGTCCTCGCCCTGCTGCAGTTGCGCGGTGAGCTGCGGGATCATGGATTCCGTCTGCGCCAGGACATTCTGCGCCTGGAACGCATCGAGCGCGGTTGCCGTGCCGCCATGGAAACGATCAGTCGCGATCTGCAGCGCCTTCCTTTGCTTTATGACGTTCTCGCGCGCGATATCGATCTGCTGCTGCAGCGTGCGGATTCCGATATAGGTCGTGGCAACGTCGCTCAGCAAAGTCACCAGCACATCGTCGTAGGTGGCGATCGAGGCCAGATAAGATGCATCGGCCGATTCCACGCCGCGGCGGAACTTGCCCCACAGATCCACCTCCCAGGCAATCTGGGTACCGAGCGAAGCGCGCCAGTAATTCTCGAGTTCATGCTGCGGGTTCGAGGTCGGATCGACCTGACTGGCCTGGTTATAGCCCACATTCGCGCCAATCTGCTGCGTCTGCGGGTAGAACTCGCCGACCGCAACGCCAAGCGTGGCGCGCGCTTCGAGCACCCGGGTGCCGGCGGCCATCAAAGTGAGATTTTGCCGGTACGCCAATTCGATCAGCCGATTCAGCGTGGCGTCGTTGAACGCCGTCCACCACTGCTCATAGTCCTGACGATCGGTATGAACCGATGCGTCGCTCGATTCCAGCCAGCTGCCGGCAACCGGCGCGGCGGGCGCGGCGAAGTCAGGGCCGACCTTGCAGGCTGCCATCGGCAGCAGGAGCGCCAGTATCAAAAGGCAACACCGGTTCCGCCGATCGACCGATCTATCCGGCCGGAACAGGAAAGAGGAAGCGATGAAACGCAACAATATCCGTCGCATGTCTTCCTCGACACAATGCACAGACGGCGCATTGAACCCGGGCAGCCTGGTTCCGTCCTCGTGGTCTCAGAGCTACATTGCGCACCCGTTCAGGTCAACCGGGTATTTCCCGGCGAGGATTACTGGCCTAAGCAACCCTTGCCCTGAATTACTTAACGATCTGTCTATGCACGAGAGGCATCGATGCTTCCTCCGGACTCGACTGTTGGCTGGAGCGATGACTGGATCTGGGGCATATCCCTGATAGGGCTGTCCGTGGTGACGCACGCGGCCGGCCTGGCCCTGATCGGCATGGGCATAGCGAAAGGCCTCGGTCTGATGATCGAAGCCCCTCGGCATGCGCATGGACGCTTCATTCTGTTTTCCCTCGTGATCGGCGCCGCGTCCGTTCTGCTCGCGCTGCTGCACGGCATCGAGGCCTCGTATTGGGCGGCCGCGTATGTCTGGCTCGGCGCGGCTCCGGACTTCAGGCGTGCGATCTACTTTTCCCTGCAGATGGTCACGACCCTCGGCTCGGACGTGGTCCAGCTGGGGGATCGCTGGAAGCTGATGGGCCCATTGGAAGCAATCGGTGGGATGCTGATGTTCGGACTGAGCACCGCATTTCTGTTTGCCGTCATGCAGCGTGTCTGGCCGTTCCCTCAGGCGATGCGGGGCGGTAGGACGCGGGCACGGTCCGCAACGGTCACACCGACGAGCCTGGCGGAAAGGCGGGACGCCGCTTCTGCTGGTGCGACGCCAGGCCTTCCTTCGCCTCCGGCCCGGTGAAGCCCATGAACTCCAGCGCCAGCGATGCGTCGAACGACGGCCCCGCCAGGCGCAGCCAGTTGTTCAACGCATACTTGGTCCAGCGGATCGCGCTCTGTGCACCCTCGGCCAGACGCACCGCGACCTCCAGCGCCTTCGCATCCAGCTCGGCGTCCTCCACCGCGAGCGAGATCAGGCCGATCCGTTCGGCCTCGGCGCCCGACACCGCGTCGCACAGCAGCAGGTAATACTTTGCCTTCGCCAACCCGCACAGCAGCGGCCAGACGATCACCGAATGATCGCCCGCCGCGACGCCAAGACGGGTATGGCCATCGATGATGCGCGCATCCCTGGTGGCGATCGACACATCGGCCAGCAGGCCGCACACCAGGCCGGCTCCCACCGCAGGTCCGCGCATCGCGCTCACCACCGGCTTGGAGCAGTTGATGATGTTGTAGACCAGGTCGCGCGCTTCTTTCCAAACCCGCGCGCGGGTTTCGAAGTCGGCCATCATCTCCTCGATCATCGCGAAGTCGCCGCCGGCGGAGAAGGTGCGGCCGGCACCGGTGATGATCACCGAGTTCACCGCGGGATCGGCATCGACGTCGCGCCAGATCTCACCCAGTTCGCGATGCATCACCGCATCGACCGGGTTGAGCCGCTCCTCGCCGCCGCCCATGGTGATCCTCAGCACCCGCGGATGCGGCCGGTCGAAGCGAAGCCGCATGTAGCGCGCATAGCGATCTGGCATCGATGCCTCCTCAATCCGCAGCGCAGCGTAGACGAACCGGGCGGCGGTTCCTAACATCCGACGCGATGACCGAGATCGATTTGCCCGCCGCGGTTCGTCGCCAGTGGCCGTTCCAGCCGCGCTTCGCTCGCGTGAACGGCTGGCGCATGCACTACGTGGATGAAGGCGCCGGCGATCCTGTCGTGCTGCTGCATGGCAATCCGACATGGGGGTTCCTGTATCGCGATTTCGTGTCACCACTCGCCGCGGCGGGATACCGCGTCGTCATTCCCGACATGATCGGCTTCGGCCTGTCGGAAAAGCCGGTACGGGAACAGGCCCACAGCCTCGACGGCCACATTGCCAATCTGACCGCGCTGTTGCGCGGCCTCGATCTGCATCGCGTGACGCTGGTCTGCCACGACTGGGGCGGGCCGACCGGCCTGGGATTCGCGCTGTCGAATCCCGCACGCGTGCGAGCGCTGGTACTGATGAGCACGTGGGCCTGGCCGCTGCCACCGGCGGAGTTTCACACCCGGATATTTCCCTGGCGGATGATGCATGCGCCGTTGCTCGGGCCGTATCTGCTCGGACGGCACAATGCCCTGGCGGCGCGCGGCGTCTATCTGTCAGTGGTCGATCGAAAGCGGTTTCAGGAACGTGCGCAGACCGCGTACGAGGCGGTACTGCCGGATCCGGCGAGCCGCATGCTGACGTGGACCTGGCCGCGCTGGATTCCGCTCGACGCGGGCGCGCAGGCGTTCGAGCGCTTCACCTGGCTGGAACGCGAGCTGTCGGCCTGCAAGTTGCCCGCGCTGCTGATCTGGGGACGTGAGGACGATGTGTTCGATGCGCCGGTGTTCATCCCGCGCTGGAAACGATTGCTGCCACATGCGGAGGGACCGCATCTGGTGACCGGCCGGCACTTCCTGCAGGAGGACTCGGGCCCCGAGATCGCCGCACGCATCGTCGAGTTCCTCCGGCAACCGGCATGATAACCGTGGTCGCCCAGCCTTCGCTTGACGGCAAACGGCTTGCGTTCGTGCTGGCCGAGGACCGGCTTGGCCACTATCCCGAGTTCCGCGCCTTGTTTGTCCGCAGCTTCGATCTCGATCGCGTCGGCCTCGATCAACCGGGTTACCTGCAGACGCCGTCGGGCGCGATGTACGCACTGGTTTTTATCGGACGCAGCGGTGAACCTTTTCCGTCCGGCGTCGAGATCCATGCCGTCGTCCCCGCACTCGAACCGATCGACGAAGCGGCGGTCGATCGCGATCTTTGGTCGATCCTGCGCTGGATGATCGAGGGGATCGGCGGCGAATGGACCGCGGATGCGATGGAGGCGACCGGGCGCCTGTTCCGTATTCCGGCCAGCATGGACGCGCGGCGCGACCTCTCCTAGCATTGACGCGCATCGTCAGAGGAAACAACCATGAGCGGGGCATCACCGGTCAGCCTGGAGCGTCAGGGCGATATCGGCGTCATCGTGGTCAACTATCCGCCGGTGAACGCGCTCGGCCCGGGAGTCGCGGAGGGCATCAAGGATTGCCTCGCGCGCGGCAACACCGATCCGGCGATCAAGGCGATGGTGCTGATCGGTGCCGGCCGCAGCTTCATCGCCGGCGCCGACATCCGCGGCTTCGGCACCAGCCGTCCGCGGCTGCCACTCGGACAGCGCGTCTATGACACGCTCGACGTCAGCCAAAAGCCGGTGGTCGCGGTGATTCACGGCTACGCGCTCGGCGGCGGGCTGGAGATCGCGATGGCCTGTCACTATCGCATGGCGCTGCAGAGCGCGAAGGTGGGTCTGCCGGAAGTGCTGATCGGCATCCTGCCGGGCGGTGGCGGCACGCAGCGGCTGCCGCGCCTGATCGGCCCGAAGGCGGCGCTCGATATGATCGTGACCGGACGCCATGTGCCGGCACCGGAAGCAAAGCGGCTTGGCATCGTTGACGAATTGCTGCCGGACACGGCGGATCCGCGTGAAAGCGCGATTGCCTTTGCGATGCGCATCATGGACGTGCGTCCGTTGCCGCGTGTGCGCGACCGTGTGGTAAAGCTGGAGAATCCCGGCATCTTCGACGCGATGCGCAAGTCGATCGCACGCCGCGCGCGCAATCAGCAGGCGCCGTATCATTGCATCGCCGCGGTCGAAGCGTCGTGCGCGATGCCGTTCGATGAGGGCTGCCGGCGCGAGGCGGATCTGTTCAAGGAGCTGGAGGACAGCCCCGAGGCGCGCGCGCTGCGCTACGCGTTCTTCATCGAGCGCGAGGTGGCACGGCTGCCCGACATTCCGCCGAACACACCGGTGCGCGACTTCGCCACCGCCGCGGTCATAGGCTCCGGCACGATGGGCGGCGGCATCGCAATGAGCTTCGCCGACTACGGGTTCCCGGTGAAGATCATGGACGCCACCCCGGAGGCGCTGGAGCGCGGCATGCAGCGTATCCGTGACAACTATGCGACCTCCGTCCGTCGCGGCTCGCTAAGCGAAGACGAGATGCAGCGCCGGCTGGCGCGCATCGAGCCGGTCGCGGGCTACGAGGACATCGCCGACTGCGATCTGGTGATCGAGGCGGTGTTCGAGGAAATGGATGTCAAGAAGCCGGTGTTCGCCAAACTGGACGAGGTGATGAAGCCGGGCGCGCTGCTGTTCTCCAACACCTCGGCGCTCGACATCGACCAGCTTGCGGAAATGACGACGCGGCCGCAGGACGTGGCGGGGACGCACTTCTTCAGTCCGGCCAACGTGATGAAGCTGCTGGAGGTGGTGCGCGGCAAGGCGTCGTCGCCGCAGACACTGGCCACCGCGATGCAGATCGGCCGCAGGATCGGCAAGCTCTCGGCGATGGCGGGCAACACCGATGGTTTCGTTGCCAATCGCTCGCGGGCGCCGTTCAACACCGAGATGGTGATCCTGCTGGAGGAAGGCTGTCTGCCGGAGCAGGTCGACAAGGTCATGGTGGATTTCGGCTATCCGATGGGACCGTTCGCGGTCGGTGATCTGGCCGGCCTCGACATCGGCTATGCCAGCCGCAAGCGTCGCGCCGCGGAGAACCCGAATTTCCGCAAGCAGCCGATCTCCGATCGCCTCGCGGAGATGGGTCGTTACGGACAGAAGACCGGTGCCGGCTGGTACCGCTACGAGAAGGGCGACCGTACGCCGCGTCCCGATCCCGCGGTCGCCGCCATCATCCGGGAGGTTGCCGCCGGCCTCGGCGTCCCGCAGCGCGAGTTCACCGACCAGGAGATCCTGCGCCGGTTGCTGTTCTCCTCGGTGAACGAGGCGTGCAAGATACTCGAGGAAGGCAAGGCGTACCGCCCGAGCGACATCGACGTGATGTGGCTGCACGGCTTCGGCTTCCCACGCTACCGCGGCGGCCTGTTCTTCTGGGCCGACGGCATCGGCGTGCGCGATGTATACAACCAGATCGCCGCCTGGCATCAGCAGTACGGCGACCGCTGGGCCCCGTCGCGGCTGTTGCGCGAGCTGGCGGAATCCGGCACGCCGTTCCGCGAAGCCAAGGCCGCGGCCTTCGTGCCATAGGGGGAAACAGGATGTCCGCAGTCATCGACGATCTGAACGATCTCACCGACGAAGATTTCCGCGCCGAGGTACGGCAGTGGATCGCGGCAAACTATCCGCCGGAGATTCGCAACCCGCCGAAGCGGCTGCACCACAGCGACACCAAGGTCTGGTACCACAAGCTGTCGCGCAAAGGCTGGCTGTGTCCCGGCTGGCCGAAGGAGTTCGGCGGCATGGGACTGTCGCCCGGCAAGCAGCTCATCATGCTGGAGGAGAAGGAACGCCACGGCTGCGCGCCGTTCAACGGCATGGGTGTCACGATGCTGGGTCCGCTGCTGATCCGCTACGGCACCAAGGAACAGCAGGACTACTACCTGCCGAAGATCCTCACCGGCGAGCACATCTGGTGCCAGGGCTACTCCGAGCCGAACGCCGGTTCCGATCTTGCCAGCCTGCGCACCGAGGCGGTGCCGGACGGCGACGACTGGGTGGTGAACGGGCAGAAGATCTGGACCTCGCTGGCGATGGACGCCAACTGGATCTTTCTCCTCGTGCGTACTGACAAGCAGGCGAAGAAGCAGGACGGCATCAGTTTCCTGCTGGTCCCGATGGACAGTCCCGGCATCACGGTCCGGCCGATCACCAACATCGACATGGGCGACGAGTTCTGCGAGACGTTCTTCGACGACGTCCGCGTGCCCAAGGGCAATCTGGTCGGCCAGATCAACAAGGGTTGGACGATGGCGAAGAACCTGCTGGGGTTCGAGCGCATCGGCTCCGGCTCGCCGCGGCAGTCTTCCTACGCGCTAAGCCGGCTGCGTCTGCTCGCGGATCGCATGGGCGTGTGGGAGGAGGAGTGGTTCCAGGACCGCTACACGCGGCTGCGCCTGGATCTCGAGGACCACAAGGCGCTGTACAACGAATACGTCGCCAAGGTGTATCGCGGCGAGCCGCTGGGACCTGACGTGTCGATGCTGAAGGTGCACCAGACCGAGCTGTATCAGCGCATCACCGAGACGATGCTGGAGATCGCCGGCGAGCATGGCGGTCAGTTCGGTCCGCTGGACGGCAACCGCGAAATGAACCCCGCGGGCCTGTTCATCCAGTCGCGGCCATCGACGATCTACGCGGGATCGAACGAGATCCAGCGCAACATATTGGCAAAGAACGTGCTGGAGCTGCCGTGATGGCGGACGAGGACCGGTAGTGTCTCAGCATGAAGTCAGTGAGCGACCCGGCCAGCGACTCCCGTGCCTCGCGCTCCTCCGATGACAGGGTGATGGCGTCACCGATCAGGGGGATGAGAACCGATGGCGATAGTCGGTCGTGTCGAAAGTCTCTGCCGCTACCCTGTCAAGAGCATGCGGGGCGAAGAGGTGCAACAGGCGTTCGTAGGGTTTGCCGGTATCTATGGCGACCGCGTGTACGCCTTTCACGACAGCGGCGCCTCGAAGGGATTTCCCTGGCTGACGGGACGGCAGCAGGAACGCATGCTCCTCTACAAGCCGATGTTCCGTCATCCGCAGTCAGCGATAAACCCCCCCAATCTCTCCGAGGCGGAGAGTCTGAGTGCCGGCGCCACTCCGCTGTACGCAAGCATCGAGGAGATGATGGTGGACGTCGAAACGCCGGCAAAAAGTGTTCTGGCGATAGACGATCCGGCGCTGATCGCAGAATTGTCCGACGGTCTTGGTGATGGACATGCCCTATCTCTCGTTCGATCGGATCGATCGCTGACGGATTGCCGGCCCGTATCGGTATTCTCCCTGCAGACGATACAGCAGATCGGCCGGGAGGCCGAATTGGTTCTGGACAAGCGACGTTTTCGCGCCAACATCTACGCCGACCTGCACATGGCGGCATTTTCGGAGAATGCCCTGGTGGGACGCCGGCTCGCGTTGGGCGCCAGGGCAGTCGTTGCTGTGATTGGTCTCGATCCCCGGTGCAAGATGATTACGCTCGATCCCGACACGGCAGAAGCAAAGCCCGAAGTGTTGCGGACGGTGGCGCAGCATCACGGCGGCAACGCCGGGCTTTTCGGAGCGGTGCTGACCGAAGGAGTGGTCCGCCCCGGCGATGCGATCGATCTGCTCGACTAAGTGCCGCTACCCAGGCAGGGCAATCGGGTGAACGGCCGATACCGCCACGAGCCAGAAGAGTCTTGAACACAGAGGACGATCGAGGGCCACTGAGCGCCACGGAGGCGGCTGGCCTCGGAAACCCGCGCACTCTGTGAAGATTTTGCGAGCGCTACGACTCCTGTGGCACTCCGTGACCCTCGCACTTCCTCCGTGTTGAATCCTTTCTTGTAGACTATCCAACCGCTAGTACTCTTGCACAGAGGTTTTGACTGATTCCTGGCTCGGCGGCGAGTTGACCGTTCCCCTACGCATGGAGCAAAGCCTGCGAGCCGCGCAGGACCGTCTGCGTGTTTCGCGTGAATCCGCCCTTATCTGCGTGAAAACCTTTTCTTGTCCTGCGGCGCCGCTATTGCTCGCAGGCGGCGGTCCAGATCGTCTGCTGGCACAGTCGCCCAGGAACGGTCAAAGCTGGCGCAGCCCGTCAAAACCACCGTGCAGGGGTACTGGTGGATGAAATCTGACGGATCGGTCCAGTCGAATTGAGGCAAGAAGTCGAAACCACAGATGCACACAGATGAACACGGATATATTCACGCCGCCGCAAAAGCAGTCGGTGGGCGCCCGAATCAGCGCCGACCTGTGTACATCCGTGTGCATCTGTGGTTTCAATATCTCGCTTACTTTCTTGCGCTAAAGCAAACGAGCCGGGCGCGTCTGTCGTTCACCCTGTTGCCTTGACGTGCTCTGGCTTGGTTGCGGCCGACGGCTGCGCCAGGTTGAATCCTTTCTCGCGGACCACCAAAGCGCCCCACCGGATCCAAATTGCCTGTACCCAAGGGCCGGTTGCATTGACGCTCCGCAAAAGCTCGTCCTATCGTCGCGCCTGAAATCAACTGCCGGGGCGCCACGAAGTCGGCCCCGCCTAAGGGAGGGCCGCCGAACGTGGAAGATGCTGCGCGTCTGCTGCAGCTGGTCGTCAACGGCGCAGCCGCCGGTTGCATCTATGGCCTGATCGCGCTCGGATTCGTCCTGATCTACAAGGCGACCGAGATGATCAACTTCGCCCAGGGCGACATCATGATGCTGGGCGGGTTCTTCGCATTCGCGCTGATCGCACATTTCGGCCTGAACTACTGGGTCGGCGCGTTGCTGGCCATCCTGCTGACCGCCGCCTTCGGCTTCGCGTTGGATGCCGTGGTGCTCCGTCGTGTGATCGGCCAGCCGCAATTCGCCGTGGTGATGCTGACCCTGGGGCTGGGCTTCATCTTCCGCGCCGCGGCCGGCATCACCTGGGGCTATGATTCCGTCGGCTTCGAGACCCCCTTCACCAACCGCACCATCAACCTGCACGGCCTGATCCTCGGCCAGGACAACGTTTCGATCATCGTCGGCACCGTACTGCTGTGCGGCGTGCTCTATCTGTTTTTCAGCCGCACGCGGCTCGGCGTCGCCATGCAGGCTTCATCGCAGAACCAGCTCGCCGCCTACTACATGGGCATCCCGGTACGCACCGTGTTCTCGCTGATCTGGGCAATCAGCGCCGGCGTCGCCGCGGTGGCCGGCATCCTGCTGTCGCCGGTGTCGATGATCGACGTGAACATGGGCTTCCTCGGCATCAAGGCCTTCGCCGCCGCGGTGCTCGGCGGCTTCGGCAGCATTCCCGGCGCGCTGGTCGGCGGCGTGGTCATCGGCATCGTCGAACAGTTGGCCGGCTACTTCCTGCCCGCCGGTTTCCAGGAGGTGACCTCCAACGTGGTGCTGCTCGCGACGCTGATCCTGCGCCCGCAGGGTCTGTTCGCCGAGCTTGCCGGCAAGCGGGTCTGAGCCATGCGCTACCTGTTCAAGACCGACTACCGGCAGGACACCACGCTGTGGCGCCACCGCGGCGATCTGTTCTGGTACGGCCTGCTGGTCGTTGTGCTGCTGGTGATCCCCTATGTGCTGAGCGAGTTCTATGTCGGCGAACTCGGCGGTGTGTTCGTGTTCGCGGTCGCCGGCGTCGGCATGATGCTGCTCGCCGGCTACACCGGCCTGATCAGCCTGGGCAACGCCGCATTCCTAGGCATCGGGGCCTACACCGATGCGATACTGCTCACCCACGGCGTGCCGCTGCTGATCGCGTTGCCGGTCGCCGGCCTGTTCACCGGCCTGTTCGGCATCGCGATCGGCCTGCCGACACTGCGCATGAGCGGCCTGTACCTCGCGATCGCCACACTGGCGTTCGGCAGTATCGTCGGTACGGTGTTTCAGAAATGGGATGCCGTCACCGGCGGCTTCGATGGTTTCGCGGTGCCGGCACCCGACATCTTCGGCGTACCGATCCAGAACGCGACCGGCATCTATTATCTATCGCTCGCGGTGCTGGTGATCGTGCTGTGGTTCTCCGCCAACATCCTGCGCACGCCGCTGGGCCGCGCCATGGTGGCGATCCGCGACAGCGAGATTTCGGCGCAGAGCATGGGCATCCATCTGGCGCGCTACAAGACCTTCGCGTTCGCGCTCAGCGCCTTCATCACCGGCCTGGCGGGCGCGCTGTTCGCCCATTACGTGCGCTTCCTGGCACCCGACGCGTTCGATGTTCTGCTGTCGGTGCAGTTCGTCACCATCGTGTTCGTCGGCGGGCTGGGCTCGCTGCACGGCGTCATCCTTGGCGCGCTGTTCGTCCGCCTGTTGCCGCAGTTCATCGCCATCATGCGCGACGACCTGCCATTCGGCATCGGGCGCATGCCGGGCCTGGAGCCATCGCTGTACGGCCTCGTGCTGGTGATTGTGATCCTGTTCGAACCGGGCGGTATCTACGGCCGCTGGATCAAGATGAAGCAATGGTTCCAGGCCTACCCGCTGAAGCGCCGCACCGGCTTCCGCCGGCAGAAGTCGTATGCGCGTTCGGAGCGGCTGCGGTGAGCCTGTTCCGCGCCGAGGACATCGCGATCCGCTTCGGCGGCATCCGTGCGGTGGATGCGGTGAGTTTCGATGTCGAGCCGGGCGAGGTGTTCTCGATCATCGGTCCGAACGGCGCCGGCAAGACGACGATCTTCAACCTGATCAGCCGGATCTATCAGCCGAGTGCGGGAAGGCTGATCTTCCAGGACCAGGACATCACCGCGGTTCCGGCGTACCGCATCGCCGGCCTGGGCATCGCACGCACATTCCAGAATATCGAACTGTTCGCCAATGCCACGCTGCTGCAGAACCTGCTGATCGGCCGACATTGTCATTCGACCGTGGGCGTGCTGTCCCAGGTCATCTTTACCCCTGCGGTGCGGCGCGCGGAACTGAAGCATCGCGAGAAGGTGGAGGAGGTGATCGCCTTCCTCGGGCTCGAACGCTATCGCGACACGCTGATCGCCAACCTGCCGTACGGCGTGCGCAAGGTGGTCGAACTCGGCCGCGCGCTGTGCGTCGAACCAAAGCTGCTGTTGCTGGATGAACCGTCCTCGGGCCTGAACGTCGAGGAGACCGAAGGAATGGGTTTCTGGATCGAGGACATCAAGAAGGACCTCGGCATCACTGTCATCATGGTTGAGCACGACATGAACCTTGTCCGCATGGTGTCCGACCGGGTGATGGCGCTGAACTATGGCAAGGTCATTGCCCTCGGTACGCCGAACGAGGTGCAGAACCATCCCGAGGTGGTGCGGGCCTACATTGGGGGTGAGGGATGAGCGCCGCATCGCCACTCCTCGACGTCACCGCCATCGAGACCTTCTACGGTCCGATCCAGGCGATCCGCGGTGTCAGTCTGCAGGTGGCGCAAGGCCAGATCGTCACCGTCCTTGGTGCCAATGGCGCCGGCAAGACCACCGTGCTGCGCACCATCTCCGGCGTGCTCGACGCGGAACGTGGCGCGGTACGCTTCGAGGGGACCGATATCAACCACCTGCCGCCCGATCGCGTCATGCGCCTCGGCATCTGTCATGTGCCGGAAGGCCGTGAGGTCTTCCCCTTTTTGACGGTGCAAGAGAACCTGATGATGGGTTCCTACACGCGGCGCGACAAGGACGCGGTGCATCGCGATCTGGAGCTGTGTTACGGCTACTTCCCGGTGCTCCAGGAACGTTCGCACCAGCGTGCCGGTCTGCTGTCCGGCGGTGAGCAGCAAATGCTGTCGATCAGCCGTGCGCTGATGGGCCGGCCGAAGCTGCTGCTGCTCGACGAACCTTCGCTCGGCCTGTCGCCGATCCTGGTCACGCAGATCTTCCGCATCATCCGCCGCATCAACGACGAACAAGGCGTCGCCATCCTGCTGGTGGAACAGAACGCCCACATGGCACTGCGAACCGCGCAGTTCGGCTACGTGCTGGAGGTCGGCCGCATCGTGCTGGCCGATGACTGCGCGAAACTGATGCAGTCCGACGCCATCAAGGAATTCTATCTGGGCCAGAAGGATACCGGGATCCGTGGCCAGCGGCGCTGGAAGAGGAAGCGGCTGTGGCACTGAATCCGGCGAGCATACCCGCGGTCCTCGCCGCGCGGGTCGCGGCGCATGGCAGCGACATCGTGCTGCGCAAAAAGGATCACGGCATCTGGAAGGCCACCACCTGGGCACAGCTTGATGCGCTGGTGCGCGATGTGGGGCTGGGTCTGAAGGCGATCGGCTTCCGTCCCGGTGACGTCGCCTGCGTGCTGGCCGAAACGCGCCCGGAATGGGTCCATATCGACCTTGCCATCCTCAGCGCCGGTGGCGTGAGCGGCGGCATCCATCCCGAGCAGGAAGCCGAACCGCTCGGCCAGGCGCTGCGCGATGCGCGTTGCCGCGTACTGTTCGTGGAGAACGACGAACAGCTCGACAAGGTGTTGCTGGTGCGCGAGCGCTGTCCCGCGCTGCAGCGCATCGTCATCATCGACATGAAAGGCCTGCGCGATTTCGCCGATCCGATGTGCGAAAGCCTGCAATCGTTCGTTGCGCGGGCGAGCAATGACGGTGACTGGGACGCCGGTGTCGCGGCAATCGCTGCCGACCAACCGGCGGTACTGTTATTGCCACGCACCGGCGCGGGTCAAACGCTGACTCATGGCGACGCGCTGCACCTGATCGCCAATACGCGCTCGCTGCTGCCGCTGCGCGCGGGCGACGAGCGGCTGGCGCTGCTGCCGATGTGCCATGTCATGGAGCGCGTGCTGGGTCTGTATCTTTCGCTCGACGCGCGGGTGATCAGCAATTACCTGGAGAATCCTGATACAGCGATCGAGAACCTTCAGGAGGTGCAGCCCACCGTCCTGGCGACCGACCCGCATATCTGGCAACTGCTGCATGCCCGCATCAGCAACGCCGCGGCCGGCGCGACGCCGGTGCAGCGGATGCTGTATCGCGGCGCTATCGCTGCGGGTGCGCGAGGCGGGCCGACGGCATTGCTGGCGCGCGTGTGCGTGCTGCACGCGGCCAAACGCGAGCTCGGGCTTAGCCGGCTGCGCTGCGCCTATATCGGCGGGGCCAAGCTCGCGCCGGAGATCGAAAGCTGGGCCGCGGCGCTCGGCATCACCATACAACCCATCGACGGCCAGGCGGCACGGGGCACCGCCTTGGATCCGCGCTACCAGGCCCTGATGCAAGAAGCGTACGGCACCTGAAGGAAGGAAGTTCTATGCGTAGCAGGCTATTCGCGGCGGCACTCGCCAGCGCACTGATCAGTCCCGCCATGGCGGCGGACAGCCAACGTGGCGTGACGGACAACGAGATCGTCATCGGCACCTATACCGACCTCTCCGGCGTGACCGCGATGTGGGGCGTCAACAACTCCAATGCCCTGCGCATGGTGTTCGACGCGACCAACGCCGCCGGCGGCATCAACGGCCGCAAGATCAAGTACATCGTAGAGGACAATCAGTATCAGGTCCCTCGTTCCGTCCAGGCCGCGAACAAGCTGATCAACCGCGACAACGTGTTCATGATGGTCGCCAACGGCGGCACGCCGATGAACAACGCGACGATGCCCGACCAGCTCGCGAAGGGTGTGCCGAACATCTTCCCGCTGACCTCGGCGCGCTCGATGTACGAGCCGCTGCATCACCTCAAGTTCGGTCTGGCGGCTTCGTACTATGACCAGATGCGCTCCGGCGTAAAGACGTTCGTCGAGCAGCACCACAGCAAGGCGGTCTGCGCGATGTCGCAGGACTCCGATTTCGGCCGCGACGTGATGGCGGGCGCCAACGATCAGCTTGCGGCGATGAACCTGAAGCTGGTGGCGCAGACGCTGCACAAGCCGACCGACACCGACTTCAGCGCGTCGGTGGCCCGGTTGAAGGAAGCCAACTGCGACCTGATCCTGCTCGGCACGATCACCCGCGATACCATTCAGATCGTCTCTGCTGTGCGCAAGATCGGCTGGAATGTCGAAATGCTCGGCCAGGCCGCGAGCTATGACGAGGCGGTTGCCGAAGTGCCGGGCGGCGTGACGGAAGGCTTCTACTCGATGACGCCAGTGCTGTTCGTCGCGGCCAGCGATTCCAGTCCGGCGGTGACCAAGTTCGCCGAGGAATATAAGAAGGAGTTCGGCAAGGAACCGAACTTCGCCGCGCAGATCGGCTACACGGCGGCGCAGCTTGTCGTGCAGGCGCTGAAGAATGCCGGCAAGGACCTGACGACCGACAGCTTCGTCGCCGGCATGGAGAGCATCAAGGACTGGCACGACATCTTCGGCTCGCCGGCGATGAGCTTCAGTGCGACCCACCAGGGTTCCAACGAATCGTTCCTGTGCGTGGTGAAGGGCGGCCACTGGGCGCCGGTCAGCATGACGCCGGTCGGCTACTGAGCCGACAACAGGACCATCGCGTTTTCCAGGCCGGCCGGTGTTCGCACCGGCCGGTCGCCGACCGGGAAAGGAGGCACGTACTGCGGTAGCCGAACGCCGACGGATGCCGCGGGAAAGCCGAAACAATTCGGCGAGGGAGTAGGGACGCATGCGCAACGTGTTCATCGCGGCGATCGCAGCCGTCGCACTCACGGTCCCGGCCACGGCGGGAGAGAACGCCCGTGTCACCGACAACGAAATCGTCATCGGCACCTACACCGACCTGTCTGGCGTGACCGCGATGTGGGGTGTCAACAACACCAATGCCTGGCGCATGGTGTTCGACGAAGCCAACGCGGAAGGCGGCATCAACGGCCGCAAGATCAAGTACATCGTCGAGGACATGCAGTACCAGGTACCGCGCGCGGTGCAGGCAGCGAACAAGCTGATCAATCGCGACAACGCGTTCATGATGGTGGCGAACGGCGGCACCCCGATGAACAACGCCACCATGCCTGAACAGATCGCCAAGGGCGTGCCGAATATGTTCCCGCTTACCGCGGCACGGTCGATGTACTATCCGCTCAACCACATGAAGTTCGGCTTCGCCGCGTCGTACTACGATATGGAGCGCGCCGGGGTGAAGCTGTTCGCCGAGAAATACGGCAAGAAGCGGATCTGCGCGATGTCGCAGGACACCGACTTCGGCCGTGACGTGATGGACGGTGCGCGGGACGAATTGAAGGTCCTGAACATGCAGCTGGTGGCGGAGACGCTGCACAAGCCGACCGACACCGACTTCAGTGCCTCGGTCGCCAAGCTGCACGATGCCAACTGTGACCTCGTGCTGCTGGGCTCCATCGTGCGGGACACCGTGCAGATCGTCTCGGCGATACGCAAGTCGGGATGGAACGTCGATGTACTGGGCAATGTCGCGATCTACGACGTGGCGGTGGCGGAAGTGCCCGGTGGCGTGACCGAGGGGGTCTACACCACCACGTCGGTGATTTTCGCCGAACCGAGCGATCCGCGTCCTGCGGTGCGGGAATTCGCGACGAGGTATGAGAAGCTGTTCGGACACCCGCCCAACTTCGCCGCGCAGGTCGGCTATTCGGCGGCGCAACTGGTGGTGCTGGGCTTGCAGAAGGCTGGCCGTGATCTCAGCGCTGACAGTTTCATCGCCGCGATGGAGAGCATCAAGGACTACAAGGACATCTTTGGTTCGCCGACGATGAGCTTCAGTGCGACGAAGCATCAGGGCTCGAATGAGGCCTTCCTCGCCCAGGTCAAGAACGGCCACTGGGTGCAGGTCGGCACCGAGTCGTACGGCTACTGACCGTCCCGCCACGAATTCCCCCTCCCCTTGCGGGAGGGGGCACTGTGGCAGCCACCGGCCCAGGCGCGGCGCAGGTCAGGAGCGGCGCGGCCGCGGGTCACGCGTCCGGCGGCGGCAGCCACGGATACACCGCGATCGCCAGCCCGAGCGGCCGATCGTCCGGCGCGTCGCGGACCGCGCGCGGCGAGACCGGCTCGGGCGTGCACAGCACCACGGTATTCTCCACCGGCCCGTCGAGCGTCGTCTCGGCGATCAGCTCGGTGCCGCGCAGCGACGGGGTCAGCACCTGGCCGCCCACCTCGATGGTGCACGCCTCGGCGAAGCCCTCGCGCACCTGGTTGAGGAACGGCACCGCGATGCGCAGCCGCAACGGGAACGCCTCGGGCAGCACGCCGTTCCACGCGATGCGCGCCGCGCGCGTCCAGCGGAAGCGGAACCCGCCGGCCTGCTCCAGCGCGTGCCAGGCGTCCGCCTGCGGCACCCGCATCGCCGTCCGCACCGCGGTGTCCGCCGGCGCGTCCAGCCGCAGCGAGGCGTAGGGCGCGCCGATCGTCGCCAGGATGTCGCGCGAGGTCGCGGTGGCGTCCGCCGGGGCGAAGCCGTGCAGCCACTCGCCGCAGTGGAACACCAGCCCGCAGTCGGCCGCCAGCCGGGCCAGCGCGTCGGCGGTGAAGATCGAGGCGTGGCCGTTGCGCGGCGCGACATACCACCAGGCGCCGCGGATGGTGGCGATGTCCGCCGGCTGCAGCGGCTGGGAGAACACGATGGCGCCGCCGGGGGCCAGGAACGAGGCCATGTCCTCGAGGCAGGCGCGCGGCGAGACGGTGTGCTCGATCACCTCGAAGCACGTGATGAGGCTGAACTTCTTGTCCGGCCGCGCGGGGCTGGAGAACGGATCGTAGTTGCTGATGTCGGCGAACCCGTGGCCGGCCATGTGCTGGGCGAACGCGCCGGAGCCGGAGCCGTAGTCGAGCATATCGATGCCGCGCCAGGCGCCGAGGCGCTCGGCCAGCATGGCGGAGACGTTGGCGGGGCGGATGTCGGCGTATTCGGAGTCGATCCGCGCGTAGTCGGCGTTGTAGACGTAGGCGGCGAACTCGTCGGGGGTCCAGTCATCGAAGAAGCCGGTGAACAGGAAGCCGCAGTCCGCGCAGCGGCGGTAATCCACCTGGATGCCGGCGAAGCCGAACGCGAACGGGTTGGTGGGCGAGCAGTATTTGTAGAAGTCGAGGCTGTCGAACGGGGGCGAGAACCCGCCGCACAGCTTGCAGGTCTGCCCCTGGCGCAGGACGGTGCGCGCGTCGATCCCCAGCGTGCGGGAGATCATGTCGAGGTAGGGGCGGGACAGGGGCATCGGGTGGAGGTTTCCAGTCGCGTAAGCGGTGCCGGTCGCCCGGCGGTGAGACGCCAGCTAATGCCTAGATAGTCCGTTTGTCACAGAAAGCCACGGGTCCGGAAACGGGAGGCGGCCAAGGCCAGAGATCCCGACCAAGGGTCCGTGCGGGTGGGTAGTGGATCGTTCGCCTAGCGGGGGAACCGAAGCTGGTGTTCGGCCTTGAGTTCCGCCGCCTCGTCTTGCCGTCCCAGCGCGGCGCTCGCCGCCGCGCCACCGAGATATCCGTCCTGCCGGTCCGGCCACGCTGCGCGCACCGCGGCCCAACGTGTCGCTGCTGTCTCCCAGTCGCGACGCGTCTGCGACAGTGCGGCATACTCAACTGCCGGCCATGCTTCCTTCGGAAATCGCTCAAGTGCCGCTAGCAGGATTATCTCAGCATCTTCGTAACGGGCCATCTTTGCCAGGTGTCGAAATCCTTCCCGATAGCCAAAAGCTAATAAAGGGAATCGCCGCCGTGCGTCCGCGCAGTGTTGCAAGGCCTCTTCCGTGTCGCCGCGTAAATCGGCCAACCGAACCAGCCCAATTGCAATTTCAGGTACCATAGATCGACGCAATTGCGCTTCTTTCAGCAGTGCCTCCGCTTCCGCGATCCTACCGAGTTCCTCGAGACCGCGGGCGACACCTATATCGCCCATGATATGTTTATATCTGTCCCTGACAATCTCCCAACGGCGAATCGCTTCCGGCCAGTCGCGCCGACGTTCGGCACTCTGCGCCGAACTAATCCATCCCCGCACCTCGTTTGGAAACAGCTTGATAGCTTGTTGGCTCAGCGCTTCTGCAGCCTCAAGTTGCCCCGTCCGACCTAGACACGTCGCACCATTCACATAACCTTGCCACGAGCCAGGAAATCTTTTGCGCACCCAACCCCAGCGGTTGATTGCCTCTCCGGTGTCGCCACGACGTTCGGCGGTCAACGCGTAGCCACTTGCATAAAATATGTCTCCCGGTGCACGCCTCTGGCCATCCTGCATCAATGCCTCAGCTTCATCGAAGTGCCTGAGGCCGAGCGGCACCTCCAATGAATCATGGGCCGTTCTTGCGAACGTTGGGTACCGCTCCAGGGCTTCACGCCAGAAATGGAGGGCTGCGACCGAATCGCCCGCCTCTAGGGCGGCT
>DASXNR010000416.1:0-2763 GCA_036494925.1 Acetobacteraceae bacterium | reverse complement strand
TTCTTCTTCATGACCTACAAATACGACATCGGCGTCTACATCGTGCCGAAGCACATCTTCGACGGCCAGGACTGGACGACGTTCAAGCACTTCGACATCGCCAAGGGCTGGCCGGTCAGCACCGGGCCGTGGAAGGTGACGGAAGCGTCGCTGCAGCAGAAGGTGTTCGATCGGCGGCCGGAGTGGTGGGCGGCGAGGGCGGGACTGGCGCCGCTGCCGGCAATCGAGCGCACCATCTGGCTGCCGTTCGCGGGTGAACAGGCGACGGCGCAGGCACTGATCACCAACCAGTTGGACGCGGGTACCGGCATGCAGCCGGCGACCTTCCCGACACTGTTCCGCGGCAATCCGAAGATCACCACGCACAGCGGCCAGAAGCCGCCGTACGGCTACGTCGATTGGTGGCCGATCTCGCTGTATGTCAACAACGAGGTGAAGCCGTTCGACGACAAGGACGTGCGCTGGGCGCTGTCCCATTATATCGATCGGGACCAACTGATCGAGGTCGGTTATCTCGGCGCCTCGCAGGTATCGTCGCTGCCGATGCCGCCTTATCCGCCGTTGCTGCCGTACTTCGATGCGGTGAAGGACCTGCTGGCGAAATACGACACGCTGGCGTTCGATCCGAAGAAGGGCGACGCGCTGCTGTCGGCGAAGGGATACAAAAAGGACGGCGGCGTCTGGACCGATGCGCAGGGCAAGAAGCTGAGCCTTGAGATCATCGGCTTCGGCGCCGGCGGCTCCGCGATCGGGCCGGTGCTGTCGGAGATGCTGAAGCGCCACGGCATCGATGCGTCGATGAGCCTGCCGCCGGATTTCGACGACCGGTTCCAGAAGGGCCAGTTCGTCGGCTCGATCTACGGCCATGGCGGTTCGATCACCGAGCCGTATTCGACCCTGCGGCTGTATCAGGGTCGCAGCGTCGCGGTGCCCGGCGCGCACCTGGTGAATTTCGCGCGTTGGAAGAACGAGGCGTTCGACAAGATCACCGACGAGATGTACGTCACCGATCCGAACAACAAGCCGAAGATGATGGAGCTGTTCCATCGCGCGATGGAGATCTGGCTGCCGGAACTGCCGGACATCCAGTTGGTGCAGAATTTTCATCGCATCCCGATGAACACCACCTACTGGAAGAACTGGCCGACCGCGGACAACGCGTACATCAATGGCGCGTCGTGGCATCTGACCTATCCGATCGTGCTGTGGAGCCTGCAGCAGGCGTGATTGGCCCTCCCCGTCATGGCCGGCCTCGTGCCGGCCATCCACGTCTTCCTTGCGTGGATCGGCAAGCGACGTGCATGGCCGGGCCAAGCCCGGCCATGACGAAGCGGCGCTGAGCCATGCAGCTCGCCTACATCGCGCGCCGGTTCGGGGTGTTTCTGCTGATCGTCTGGCTGGCGGCGTCGCTTAACTTCTTCCTGCCCAAGCTGTCGGGACAGGACCCGGTGCGCACCAAGCTGCTGCAGTCGGCGCAGCTTGGTGGCTACGTGCAGGGCGGGCTCGAGGACATGGTGAAGGAGTATGACCGGCGCTTCGGCCTCGACCAGCCGTTGTGGCGACAGTACCTGACCTTTGTGAGTGCCACGGCAAGGCTCGACTTCAACTATTCGATCGCCAACTACCCGCGTACGGTGCGCGAGCTGATCGCCGAGGCGTTGCCGTGGACGGTGGGCCTGCTCGGCACCACCACACTATTGTCGTTCGGCATCGGCACCCTGTTGGGCGCGCTGCTTGCCTGGCCGGGCGCGCCGCACTGGATGCGCTGGCTGATGCCGCCGCTATGGGCGCTGCACGCCATCCCGTTCTTTCTGCTCGGCCTGATCCTGATGTACCTGCTGGCGTTCCAGTTACCGCTGCTGCCGATCTTCGGCGGCTATACCGCGGGCGCGATCCCGTCGTTCTCGCTGGGGTTTGCGTGGGATGTGCTGTCGCACGCGCTGCTGCCGGCGTTGTCGATCGTGCTGGTGGCGACCGGCGGCTGGGCGCTGGGGATGCGCGGCATGATGGTGACCACGATGGGCGAGGACTACGTGACCTTTGCCGATGCGAAGGGACTGAAGAGCGCGACCATCTTCCTGCGCTATTGCCTGCGCAACGCGATCCTGCCGCAGACCACGGCTCTGGCGCTGGCGCTGGGGCAGATCCTGTCGGGTGCGGTGCTGGTGGAGGTGATCTTCGGTTATCCGGGGATCGGCGCGCTGCTGTTCCAGGCGATCCAGGAGAACGATTTCTTCCTGATCCAGGGCATCGTGTTCACCGTCATCGTCGCGCTGGGCCTGGCGACGCTGATCCTCGACGTGGTGTATCCGTGGCTGGATCCGCGGATTTCGTACCGGAGGGAGGCGTGACGTTGATCGTCATGGCGGGCCTTCGCCTGCCATGACGGGGACAGTCGCCATGCTCCGCTACCTGCGCCGCAACAAATCCCTCGCTGTCGGCATCGCGCTGCTGTCGCTGCTGGCGCTGTTCATCATCATCGGCAACCTCACCGTCGATACCGAGCTCGCGCGCCCGCTGTCGGTGCGCGCATTGCAACCGCCGTCATGGGAGCATCCGTTCGGCACCGACCGGCAAGGCCGCGACCTGCTCGCCGCCATGGTCGCCGGCACACCGCTGACGCTGAAGATCGGCTTCATCGCCGGCTTTCTCGGCGTCGGCATCGGCACCGTGCTGGCCTTCGTGGCCGGCTATTATCGCGGCATGACCGACACCGTGATCCGCGGCATCGCCGATATCGGCCTGACCGTGCCCGGCCTGCTG
>DASXNR010000415.1:0-3973 GCA_036494925.1 Acetobacteraceae bacterium | reverse complement strand
CACCTCGAGCGCGACCCAACACGGCGGCAACGAAACCACGCTATTTTCGATCATCACCAACCTTATGCATTTCGGCATGGTCATTGTCGGTCTGCCCTATAGCCACGCCGGCCAAATGACTCTCGACGAGATTGTCGGGGGCGCGCCCTACGGGGCGACGACCATCGCCGGCGGGCAAGGGCAACGCCAGCCAACCAAGCTGGAGCTCGACGGCGCGCGGCACCAGGGCGAACTCATCGCCAAGGCCGCCGCGAAAATGTCGGCCTAGGCTTCATTCTCCGGGCGGTATCTCATCTCACTACCGGGGCGGGAGGGACCGCGCGGCGCCTCTCGTCGCGCTGGCCCATGCAGAGATACCTGAAGGCGTCCGCGCCATGACTCGCGTGGTCATGCACAGGCGATGCCCGCCAGGTCTGCGCCCCTCGAGCCTAGGCTGCGGCAAGCTCCCGTATCAGCCTGCGCAGCTTCCGCATCTCGGCTGTCATCTTGCGGCGGCGCTCGATCGTCTCGGTTGACCGCAAACCGTGCTTCCACATGCCGTTGCCATTACCACGTGGCGCACCGGGTGAGGCGCCACCGTGGAGATAGCATCGGCCATTAGCCATCGCAGGACACAAGCACGGTCTCTAGGCCCGGGTCCGCGCACCGCAGCGGGAGCAGCTGTGCCTGTAGCAAGTGGGTCCGTCAAATCGGCATTGTGGTCATGGGGTTGCCGCTCATTTCCCGGCCACTCCCCCGTCCGTTGCCCCCGATCTTCGCCCCTTTTTCCCGCGCACTTTGACTTGCCCTGCGACCACAGCCCGCCCTCCGTCGCCGACAGTGATGTGCTGCACGACGACGTGCTGCGCGCCGCCGCTGTGTTCGGCTCTCCGGCCGGTGGTGCACCTCATCGAACTCGATAGTGCAGAATCGCGATTAACTACCCCCGCGAGTTTTGTGCGAATGCTGGTCCGAGAACTGGGGATCCCGACACTTCAACACGTGGCGGGGTGCACACGGCGACATGGCCATCCTCCCTACAGCGATGCTAACCCCGGGCTGATTAGGCCAGCATCATCGGCACGCTGATGGGCAAAGCGCGTCTGGTGAAAAGTTGATAGCGTAAAGGATGGCCGCGCCCATTTTCTAGGGCTCACAGGAGGCTCGCTGCCGCGTCTCCCGGAACAGATCGTGGCGCCTGACGTAAGCGCAGCACAGCCACAGACTTGTGCCGCGACACCTCCATCATCTTGAACACCGAGGGCTGCTCACCGGAAACGTCGGTAACTTAAGCACGCCGCCGCTGCGAGGGCGCCCGAGGTGCCGGCACGGTATCTCAATACCAGCGCTATTTATCGCAACCTCCGGGCCGCGCACCGCAGGTCAGCACCGGCGCTCAATGCGGAGTGCAGAAGGCGGCTTCGTCGGTCAGAACGCCTGCCGCTCCACCCTCGTCCCCAGCGCGCCGCCGCACCAGCAGCGCTGTGTCGTCGCTCGCACCGCGCGACGCGCCGTCTACATGCAGAGGAACCGTCCCGCCATGAACCGAAGAAAAGCCACGCTAGCCACCTCTTCCTAGCGGGAGACGTCGGCTCGCACCCAGCTTGCGAACTCCTTCATCGTCACGCTCTGTTTGGGCGATGGGTTAGGTATGCAAATCTTGGTTCCATCGAGGTTCTGGCGATCCGTTTGCAGGACGCCCTAAGCAAATCCGTTGCAGAAATTCAGCTGCGCGAAGCTAGCTTGGCTAGGACGATGGCGATGGCGGCTGATCGGATATGTTGAACTCATCCTCCCCATAGACGTGCGGCTCCTCCTCGGCAGCAACGCCTTCCGTTGATCCGCACTCCGGACAGCGGCGGCCTTTGCCGGACCAGTATTCCCACTAGCGGATCGCGCCACACTTCAGGCACTCGGTCTCGACCCAGTTCCAACCCATCGTGGCCTCCCAAATGGCCTCGATCGCGGCCCCGATATTACTGACCGGGCTGAGCGGTGGCCACGCACCCAGCCAATGGGCAGGATTCAGTGTGCTTCAAGTCGCAGCAGGACATTGCGCACGGCGCACGCCGACCACCGGCCACCGCGCGGCGTCTGAATGCCCTGGGCGGTAAGCTCTGCCGCCATCTGTCGCAGCGACAGGCCACGCCTGCGTAGATCACCGACGACCGGTTCCAACTCAGCTGCGAATGCTTGCGCCTGGCGTTGCTGGGCTTCAGCGCCGAGCCGGCCATTGACCTTCGGGCCGCCCTTCCAGCCGCCCAGCACTACGCCGCGCGCCTTGGCAGCAGCCAAAGCCGCCTTCGTGCGCTCGCTGATCATGCGCCGCTCCTCTTCGGCGATCACCGCCATGATGCCGACGGCTCGCTGGTGCTCCAGCACAGATTGGGGTTCTTCCCGTTCAGCGGGTTGCCCTTTGTGCCTCGTAGACATCCAGATCAGCCGCCACGCACGCCGAGCAGCGTTTGCGGTGTAGGCTCCGCCAGTGTGTTGCTGTGCTCATGGTGGTCATCTCTACGCCGCAGCCGGTGCAGTGCGTGCGCCACGTGACGTTCAGATAGCGCGATCCATCACATCGGCAGCTCGCCTTTCGTGCGTCAGGTGTCGGCCCAATCAGGCCCAGTGCATGTGATTGTGGACCAGTGGGGGGCTTATCTCGCGACGCTGCCCATCCCGGTCAGGGCGCAGCAATGAACGGCCCCCGGGGCGACCCTGAACCACGCCGCCTTCGAATGTCACGCCATCATGGTCGAGGCGGAAGCCAGGCGGTGGCAGTGTATCGGGATGCCACGGTAGAGGATCAGGGGCGCACTGGCTGCGGCGCACTTCAACACGAACAATACGATCAGCCATGGCAAATTCATCTCCTTATCGTGATCAGGGCCGATGCCGCGCTTCTGGAATCCGGCCCGCATCCCTACTGCGCAGCTTTCTACCAGAGAGGCAGAAGCGTGTTTATCCGACGCTGGCGGCCGTCGGTCTGGTGCCCAGAGACGTGCAATCCGGGCAGCGCGGCACCACTACGGCCTCACCAGGAGCTGCGAAATAGTAGCGGCAGTGCGGACACTGGGCTTCACCATCCCAGGTGGAGGCTCCCACGGTTCAGCGTTGATGGCCCGTGCATCCGCGTCGTTGGTCATGCGACCCCCGTTCCTGCCCGCCATCGCCTTGTTCAATGCGTTCTTTTGCTGCCACCGCTGCGCCGAATCGGGCAAGGCCGCGCTCGCCACCAGGGTCGGGCGCTGCGGTTCTGCCCGGTCAGCACGCCGACCCATTCCAGTCACTACGGCGCACGTAATGCGCCGGCCAGATGATTGGCGCGGATGAAGGTCTGGGTGGCGGCCCACCACCCGCTCGACTCATTCCACTCGAAACGACCGGGGCTCCACAGCACGACGCCATCGGCGAAGCGGCGCGCAGTGTCGAGCTGGAATCTCCAGGTAGCACCATCGACATATTGGAACTGCTTCGGCGTGCCGTCGTGAAACTGCGGCCAGAGATAGAACAGCACCGGCTTGTCCGGTGCGAGCGCCCGGGCTTCCGCGCCCTCGGCTTCGGCGCGCGCCGCCCACCCGCCGCGGTCATCGTCGAAGGTGTACATTGGCGGGTACATGGCTTCGACATGCCGCGCGAGGTCACGCGCCTCGGCAGCGTTGACCGCAGGCACGCGGGTCAGTGTGTCGCCGCCGTAATAGCCGACCAGCCGGCCGGGAAACGCCGCCCGCGTCCAGTCCGCCAGGGTCGCGAGCACCAGCGCATGTTGATGCGCGGCGTCGGGTGAACCTTTCAGCGGCAGGCGCTCGATGTCGAGCACAACCGGTCCCGGCTTGGTCACATGCTGGCGCATGATCGCTTCGAACGCCGCGCGCTCAGGCAGCACGCCGAAGTTCTGGTCGCGCGGCCAGATCCAGCCCTCATACACAATGTTGCAGGGCATCAGTCCGGCCCGAGCGACATCCGGCTTTCCGCGATAGGCCATGTTGTCATAGACCAC
>DASXNR010000414.1:0-2996 GCA_036494925.1 Acetobacteraceae bacterium | reverse complement strand
TGCCCCCGAGCAGCAGAAACACGAAGGCGGTGAAGATATAGCGCAGACCGATCTCCTTGTGATCGACGGTGGTAAACCAGCCGAGCGCGCCGCCTTTCGTCTCCCACAGATCCTGTAGCTTCTCCCCCGAGACTGCATCCGCGTTCGCGACCTCCGGGACCCGCGCCGCCGGCCGTGCATCTTCCAGGGCAATGTCAGACATGGTCACCTCAGCGTTGCGAGGTAGGTACGCAGGCTTTGCAGTTCCGGCCCCGTGACATCGAGCACCGGCATCAGGGCACCCGGCTTGATCGCCTGCGGGTCGGCGATCCAGCCGGAGAGAGTGCCGATATTGTGCGGCAGGGTCGCGGCGGCCAGTGTCGTGCGGCTCATCAGATGCGTCAGATCCGGCGCCACGCTGCCGCCCGCGCCGCTGCCACGCACCGTGTGGCAGGCGCCGCAGCGATATTCGAACAGCGCCTCGCCGTGCGCGATCTCAGTCGTTGCCGGCTCGGGTGCAGGCTTGATCTGCTGATCTTCCCACAACTCGAACGCCGCCGGCGTTTCGGCGACGATCAGGAACCCCATATGGGCGTGCTGCGCGCCACAGAACTCACCGCATTGTCCGAGATACCGGCCGGGCCGTTTCGCCTGGAGCCATGTCACGTTCGACTGGCCGGGGATCATGTCGGTCTTGCCGCCGAGCGCCGGCACCCAGAATGAGTGAATGACGTCGGCACCGATTAACTTGAACTGTACCGGCTGACCGGTCGGGATGTGGATCTCGTTGGCGGTGGTGAAGACGCGCGAAGCGTCGCTGTTCAGATACCGCGCCTTCCACCACCATCGCTGCGCCGTCACCTCGATCGTCAGTTCCATTGGGCCGCGCGGCGCGTTGACAGCTGCGAGCACCGAAATGGTCCAGACTAGTGCCACCAGCAACGGGATTGCGGAGGCGGCAAGGCCGATCCAAATCCAGCGCAGTCCGTCGCCGCCACGCTCGACCGGCACGTCAGCGGTGGCAACGCCCCGCGTGCGGCGCGCGAGCACGCCGGCGACCACCAGAACGGTGACGATGACGACGACCGCGATAGAGATCGCGAGCAGACCCCAGGTCAGCGAGAGCACCCGGGCAGCCTTCGGTCCGGCGGCCGTCAGGTACGACAGAGGCGTTGCCGCACCGGCGGGCGTCGCCAGCAGCGCGAGCATAGCGACCAACCCTGGGCGAAGCCGGCTCACGATTGCGCTGGCCGCAGCGGCCCATCCGTTAGCAGGCGCCCGAGCCGCAACATCGCGACGATCAGGAAGGCAGCGCAGCCGGGGATCCACATGATCCCGCCGCCAATCTGCTGGTCTTGCAAGGGCGACAAGCCCCAGGCGATTGTCGTCAACGCGTGGGGCGCATACAGCGGCTGCGGTGCCAACGTGATCAGCGCACCGAGAAAACCCATCTGCACGGTGGAAAAGAGGCCGGCCAGGATCGTCGAGATCGTTTGCGTCGGCGCATGATCCAGCAAGGCCGACCATAACCAGACGGCCGCGCCGAAGGTGCTGATATGCATGGCCCAGTAGACGACATCGCTCCGGAACGTTGCTGAATACGGAGCGGGGGCGTGCCAGAACCACAGCAGACCCGCAAACGCCATCGCGGCGCCGAGCGGCCCGATTGGCAAGGGCCGGGCGCGCGGCAGTCCGAACGCCACCAAAGGCGCCGCAAGAAGCGCCAGTACCATGTGCTGGCCTACCCGAGCCGCGAACAGCGAGACCGACAGGGCGCAGAGCGGTGAGACCAGCGCCGCTGTTATCATCGTCCAACCGGCATAAAAGCACATCCGGCGCACACGAGCAGGCGGGCCCGGCAGCCGGACCATCCCGAACGCATAAAGCCCCACAGTCAGCAGCAGGAGTGCGATGAGCACCGGGTCGAGGTTCCAGCGTGACCACAACACGGCCGGATCGGGTGGTGCCCCACAATATGCGACCGAGGCAGCTGTAGTGGGCATGGCACCCCCCTGTTCCGCTGCGGCGATTACGCCGGAGTCGCTAGTTCGGTACACTGCTCGCGTGCAGTTGTGCTGCGACGTCGGCCTCCTTGCCGCCGCACGTCGGATGACCGTAGCCGGATGCGCTTTTGCCGTTCGGGCCGATGTCGTAGATGATGGCGTCGTTCCTGGTGGTCGGGCTGGCCCCTGCCGGCACCTCGTCGAGCTTCAGCGCCGCACGGATGCGCCATGCAATGTTGTGATCAGCGCATGATGTGTCGCCACTGACACCCAGGCCGCCTACGACGCCCTTATCGGTATACAGCGCGAGTCCGCCGCCGAACACGATGACACCGCCGGGCGACTTGTTCAGCATTGGATCGTTCGCCGTGCCGAATTGGTCCGGCGATCCGCCGTAGATCGCTGCCTGATTCGGCGGATTGCTAAGCGGTAGCCCAAACAACGGACCGCCAGGCTGGGACGGCGAGTAAAGGTTAGCTGTCGAAAGAGCGAATTCCTTCAGGCTGACCGCGTTGGCGGTATTAGCCTTCTCCGCGGCGATGGCGCGACTGCCAAGCCATTGGTCGTCCGCCTTGCTGCCACTGAAGGCAATCGCGCAGAGTACTCCACTGCGATCGACGACCGCAGCCCATTCGTTGTTGTCGAGTCCGCCGTTGGTCGGTCCGCCGCTCGGTTTAACACTTGCCTTCAGCGCGGCTGCAAGGTGGTCGTGGTCTACAGGGCAGGGGGCCGCAGTTGCAAAGTTTGTCCCGACTGCCATCGCCACGGCGCTAATCAGCAGGCCCCAACGCGCCCAAACGCGCAGTTCGAGCCAGAATGAGATCGTTCCTCGCTGCCGGCGCCGACTGACCATATCACCCCGCAAGCGTGCCATTGTGCGAGTAGGTTTTCGGGCTGAGTAGTCACTTTCAGGTTACGCCAATTCCGAATCCGTGATCACGGGGGCCGTTTCGCGCCGTGCCGTGACTGGGCGGAAGCGCGGGCCCACTCCGGCTCCGCTCTGTGGCGAGGCCG
>DASXNR010000413.1:0-15088 GCA_036494925.1 Acetobacteraceae bacterium | reverse complement strand
GTGACCGTCCACCATGCGGACGGCACGGCGGTCGAGCATGCGCTCGACACCCCCGAAGCGTTCGAGGCGGTGTCCGCTGCCTGGCTGCGCTGCGGCTGGGACGTGAAATACGTGTACGGCTTCAGCTGGATGGGACGGCCGGTGATCCAGTTGCCGGAAGACATGATCCGCATCCAGGAGGTGATCTGGCGGCTGCGGCCCGACGTGATCGTGGAGACCGGCGTGGCGCACGGCGGCTCACTGATATTCTACGCCAGCCTGTTCGAGGCGATGGGCCACGGCCGCGCCATCGGCATCGACATCGATATCCGCAGGCACAACCGCGTCGCGATCGAGGCGCATCCGCTCGCCGCCCGCATCACGCTGATTCAGGGCAGCTCCGCCGCGCCTGGCACGCTGGCCGCGGTGCGGCACGGCATCGCGCCCGATGAAAGCGTGCTGGTGGTGCTCGATTCCAACCACAGCCGCGCGCATGTCGAGGCGGAACTGGATCTGTATGCGCCGCTGGTCTCGTCCGGCTCCTATATCGTCGCCTGCGACGGCATCATGGCGCAGCTCGCCGGCGCGCCGCGCCCGACTGGACGTGGAACAACCCGGTCACCGCGGTGGAGGCGTTCCTGGCACGCAATCCGGACTTCGTGCTGGAGGAACCCGGCTTTCCGTTCAACGAGGGCGCGGTGCGCAACCGGGTCACCTATTGGCCGAACAGCTTCCTCAAGCGGCGCTGATCATGAAAGCGGTCATTCTCGCCGGGGGCATGGGCACGCGGATCGCCGAGGAGTCGCATCTGCGGCCGAAGCCGATGATCGAGATCGGCGGGCGGCCGATCCTGTGGCACGTAATGAACATCTACACGAGCTACGGGGTGACCGACTTCGTCATCTGCCTGGGTTATCGCGGCTACATGATCAAGGAATACTTCGCGAACTACGTGATGCATGAATCCGACCTGACCGTGGATGCGCGAACCTGCGAGGTCACCTACCACACCAACTACGCCGAGCCGTGGCGCGTGACACTGGTGGATACCGGGCTCGCCACCATGACCGGCGGGCGGCTGAAACGCGTCGGCCGCTATCTCGATCCGGACGAGAGCTTCTGCATGACCTACGGCGATGGCGTGGCCGACATCGACATCGGCGCGCTGATCGCGTTCCACCATCGCCACGGCAGGCTCGCCACCGTCACCGCCGTGACCCCGCCGGGCCGCTATGGCGCGTTGCTGTTGCAGGACGATCGCGTGACGCGCTTCAGCGAGAAGCCGCCCGGCGACAACGCGCTGATCAACGGCGGCTTCTTCGTGCTGCACCCCGACGTGCTGGAGCGCATCGGGGGCGACGACACGCCGTGGGAGACCGAACCGCTCGAAGGCCTCGCGCGCGACGGCGAGCTGTGCGCCTATCGCCACGCCGGCTTCTGGCAGCCGATGGACACGATGCGCGACCGGACGACACTGGAGACGCTATGGTCGTCCGGCGCGGCTCCCTGGAAGATGTGGCAGGACTGAGCATCGCATTCGCGCGACCAGGGAAACCGCGCGCGTCCGGCGATGTTGTTACCGGATGACGAAACCGACCAGACTGCTGTTCGGCCTGCTGGCCAGCCTGGCATTGCCATGCCTCGCTGCCGCGCAGAATCCGCAGCCGGCGCCGCCGCAGGAGGTGCATCCGCCGCTGGCGCCACCCAACGCATCGCAGCCGCCACCCGAGCAGATCGCGCCGAGCGACGGCAACCTGAGCGAAAAACTGTCTCGGCAACAGGGGATGTTGCAGCCGAACGTGGTGGACCCTGGCATCCGCGCACCGCTGCCGCCGCGGATGAGCGATCCCATGGCTGTGATTCCGCCGCCCGGCACGCCAGGCGGTGACCAGAAGGTGGTGCCGAAGTAATCAAAGCCGCCGCAATGCCTCGCACACCTGTGTGACCTGGCCGTCAGATAGTTCCGGATAGATCGGCAGGCTCAGCACCTGTTCGGCCGCGACTTCGGTTGCGCGGCAATGCGAGGGCCCCAGCACCACGCGTCCACGATATGCGCGCTGCAGGTGGACCGGACTCGGATAGTGGATGCCGGTGCCGATCCCGGCCTCACGCAGCCGCGCCTGCACCGCGGCACGCTCCTGCGTCCGCAACACATACAGGTGAAACACGTGACCGACGCCGTCACGGCGCGCCGGTGGTGTCAGCGACGCGCCCGCAAGTGCCGCGTCGTACGCGTCTGCGATCGCCTGCCGCCTCGCGTTCTGCGCATCGAGATGGTGCAGCTTCACACGCAGGATCGCCGCCTGTATTTCGTCCAGCCGGCTGTTCACCCCGACCGCATCGCTGATGTAGTGCTGCCGCCAGCCGTATTGGCGCAGCGCGGCGATATCGGCGGCCAGCTCGGCGTCCTGCGTCGCCAGCATGCCGCCGTCGCCCAGCGCACCGAGGTTCTTGGTCGGATAGAAGCTGAACGTGGCCACCTCGGTGAACGTGCCCACCTTGCGGCCGGCGATGGTGGCGCCGTGCGCCTGCGCGCAGTCCTCGATCACCGCAACGCCATGCCGGCGGCACGCCGCGACGATCGGTTCGATCGCCGCGGGCTGGCCGTAGAGATGCACCGGGATCACCGCGCGGATCGCGGGTGTGCCCGCCGGCGGACGCGCCAGCACCTCGGCCAGTTCGCCGGGATCCATCGTGTAGCAGTCGGGCTCGATATCGATCAGCACCGGTGTGGCGCCAACCATCTCGATCGCGGCCACCGTGGCCACCGCGGTGTGCGACACCGTCACCACGCTGGTACCCGGCCCCACCCCCAGGGCGCGCAACGCAAGTGCCAGCGCGTCGGTACCATTGCCGCACCCCACTGCCGCGGTCGTGCCGAGCCAGGCGGCGAACTCGGCCTCGAATGCGCGCACCTCCTGGCCGAGGATGTACCAGCCGGACTCCAGCACCCGTGCCACGGCGGCATCGATCTCGGCCCGCAGCGCGCGATAGCCGGCGCCGGGATTGGCCTGTGGCACGCTGATCGCTGGTGCGCTCATCGCCATCGCCTCAATGTGGATCGACCGCGATGTAGCGCGCCGGTCGCGGCCCGTCGCCCCCGCACTGGAACAGGCCGGCACGCGCCAAGGTCGCGCGGTCGTCCTCGGACAGCCGCGTCACCTCGCGCAGGTGATCGGTCCAGCTCTCCATCGACCAGACCTCCATCCAGCCCTCGGGATGCGCCACGTCCTCATAGAGCTGCCAGAACATGGCACCGGCACGCCCGCGCACCTTGCGGACATCGGCCATCGCGGCGAGGAACTCCCCGCGCTCCTCCTGCTGCACACGATAGTGCACCGTCTCCATCACCCGCCCGCGCACACGGCGCAGCAGCGGCACCAGTTCGGCGGCCGGTGCCTCCGGGGTCGGCAACGGATCGGCAGCCGGTTCGGGCATCGGCCGCACAACCGACAGATCGATCGAGAAGCCGCGCACGGCGGCTGCCAGCGCGATCCCGAGCCCGGCGGCGACCAGCAGTGTGTCGGCCATGCCGATATGGTCGGCGAGCGAGCCCCAGGCGAACGATCCCGCCGTAAGCGCCCCGTTCTGCGCCAACTGGTAGATCGAGAGTGCGCGCGCCCGTACCCAGGGCGGGCAGACGAGCTGGGCGGCGGCCTGGATGGTGGCGTAGGCCGAGGTCCAGCCGATGCCGAACAACAGCATGCCGAATGCGGCAGGCAGCCAGTGATGCGTCGCGCCGAGCAAGGCGATGCCGGCGCAGGAGAACAGCGTGCAGCCGATCACCGTCGTGCCGCGGCTGACCTTGCCCCGCACCAGCGGCAACAGCATCCCGGAGCCCACGCCGCCGATCCCCATCATGCCCAGGATCACGCCGTACATGCCCGGCCCGAGGTCGAGGTCGCGACGGACCAGCAACGGCAGCAGCGCCCAGGGCGCCGCGGCGGGCAGCGAATAGGCGATGGTCCGCACCATGGCGTACTGCACCGCCGGCGTGTTGCGCACGTAGCGCATGCCGGCGCGCATCGCCGACAGCAGGTGCTCGCGCGGCAGACCGGTGAAGCGGCGGCCGCGGTGCCAGGTGAACAGCGCGTACAGCACCGCGACGATCGACGTCGCATAGAGCGAGAACGCCAGGCTGGACCCGCCCAGCAGAATCAGCGCACCGGCGATCGCCGGTCCGATCGCGCGGGTGAGGTTGAAGCCGATGCCGTTCAGCGCGATCGCCTGCACCAGGTCCTCGCGCGGCACCAGTTCCGGCACGATCGCGCTCCAGGCCGGTCCGGTCAGCGCGGCGCCGATGCCGATCGCGAAGGTCAGCGCCAGCAGCAGGAACGCGGTCATCGCGTGGGCGACCGTCAGGACCGCGAGCACGATGGCGGCGAGGATCGTCCAGCACTGCGTGCCGATCAGGAACACGCGACGGTCGACGATGTCGGCCAGCGCCCCGCCTGGCAGCGCCAGCAGGAACACCGGCATGATGGTGGCCGCCTGGACCATGGCAACGATGAGCGGTTGCGGCGCGAGCGTGGTCATCAGCCAGCCGGCGCCGGTGTTCTGCAGCCAGGTACCGAGCCAGGCCACCACGTTGGCGAGCCACAGGGTACGAAAGGTCGGATTGCGGAGCGGAACCAGGGCGGCGGGAAGGCGCATCGGCGCATCATAACCGACCGGCCCGGAATTGCGCCTATGGCGGCGTCATTGCCGTGGCAAGAACATCGTCCGCAGCACCGCCTTGTGCACCGCGATTGGGAACCGAGGTGGTCCGCAACGCCTGCGACACGGGCGATCTCCATTGCGACTGGGACCGCCCTGATGCGGTGGTATCGGTTGACTTTGGCTTAACGTCCGCGTTCAGGCCGATTGCAGGAACGCCGCGCGCAGCGCAATGCTGACGCAACGCCCAGGGAGGCCACAATGGATAATACCGCGGTCGCGTCCAGATACGCGGAAGCCTATGCCGCATGGCGGGCCGACCCGGAGGCCTGGTGGGCCGGGATCGCCGACGGCATCACCTGGGAGCGGCGCTGGGACCGGGTGTTCGATGCGTCGATCGGGCCATACGGACAATGGTTCCCCGGCGCGATGCTGAACACCTGCTTCAACTGCGTCGACCGGCACGTTCTGGCCGGCCGCGGAGAGCAGGCGGCGCTGATCTGGGACAGCCCGATGACCGGGCGGATCGAGAGCTTCACCTACCGCCAGATGCAGACGCGCACCGCGAAGCTCGCCGGCGCACTGGCGGCACTCGGCGTGACGCGCGGCGACCGAGTGGTGATCTACCTGCCGATGGTGCCCGAGGCGGCGATCGCAATGCTGGCCTGCGCGCGGCTGGGGGCGATCCATTCGGTGGTGTTCGGCGGCTTCGCCGCGGCCGAACTGGCCTCGCGCATCGCCGACGCCAAGCCGAAGGTGATCGTGTCGGCATCCTGCGGTCTCGAGCCCGGGCGGGTGGTGAAATACAAGCCGTTGCTCGACGCAGCGATCGCGCTGTCGCCGCACAAGCCCGATGCCTGCCTGATCCTGCAACGCGACGCCCAACGCGCCGAACTGATCCCGGGGCGCGACCATGATCTGGTGGAGGCGGAAGCAGCTGCGGCCCCGCATGATCCGGTTGCCGTCGCGGCGACCGATCCGCTCTACATCCTCTACACCTCGGGCACGACGGGGCGGCCGAAGGGCGTGGTGCGCGACAACGGAGGCCACGCGGTCGCGCTGTGGAACTCGATGCGCATGCTGTACGGCGTCGAGGCCGGCGATGTGTACTGGGCGGCGTCCGACGTCGGCTGGGTGGTGGGCCACTCCTACATCGTCTACGCGCCGCTGCTGCGCGGCTGCACCAGCGTGATGTACGAAGGCAAGCCGGTCGGCACGCCCGATGCCGGCGCGTTCTGGCGGGTGTGCGCGCAGCATGGCGTGAAGGTGCTGTTCACCGCGCCCACCGCGATGCGCGCGATCAAGCAGCAGGATCCCGAGGGCAAGCACCTCGCGGCGCACGATCTGTCGAGGCTGGAGACGCTGTTCCTCGCCGGCGAGCGCTGCGATCCGCCGACCGCCGTGTGGGCGGCCGACCTGCTCGGCAAACCGGTGGTCGATCACTGGTGGCAGACCGAGACCGGCTGGGCAATCACCAGCGGCTTCCGGCAGTACGGGCTGTTCCCGTTCAAGCCTGGCTCCGGCGGGCGGCCGAGCCCAGGTATCGATCTGCACACACTCGACGAAGATGGGCACATGGTGGCGCCGGGCCAGACGGGCAATCTGTGCGCGCGGCTGCCGCTGCCTCCCGGCTGCGCGCCGACGCTGTGGCAGAACGATGAGGGCTACCACACCGCCTATCTGTCGGATTTCCCCGGCTGGTACCGCACCGGCGACGCCGGGATGATCGACGCGGACGGCGATGTCTGGGTGATGGGCCGCACCGACGACATCATCAACGTCGCCGGCCACCGGCTGTCCACCGGCCAGATGGAGGAAGTGCTCGCCTCGCACCAGGCGGTGGCGGAGTGTGCCGTGGTCGGGGCGAAGGACGAACTGAAGGGGCAGACGCCGATCGGCCTGGTGGTGCTGAAGGCCGGCGTCAATCGTCCGGACGCCGAGATCGCCGCCGAACTGGTCGCACTGGTGCGCGAACGGATCGGTCCGGTGGCGGCGTTCAAGGACGCGCGCGTGGTACCACGGCTGCCGAAGACGCGGTCGGGCAAGATCCTGCGCGCATCGATCCGCCGCATCGCCGATGGCGAGACCGCGCCGGTGCCGCCGACCATCGAAGACCCGGCAGCACTGGAGGAAATTGCGCTCGCGTTGAACACCCGAGCGTGAGGCCGCACGTGGCGGCCACACGCGTGCCGACTGGTCTCATCGCCGCCGACGGCACGCGCGCGCCAACCCGTAGGATGGGTAGAGCGCAGCGAAACCCATCGCCTCGAGTCGCGATTCCACTCACCCTGGGGGCGCTTCAGCCGCCAGTGCCGACAGGCATCGCAGCGCACCGGCGTCACTCAGCACCGCGATCAGTTCCGGTGCCGACAGTGCCGTGACGGCAGAATCCAGCGCGTCCGCCTCCTCCAGCTTTGCCCGCGCGAGCACGAGCGTAGCGTCGATCGGATCGATGCGCGGACGCCGTGGCGGTGGCAGCATCGCCATGTGGGCGCCCAACAGCCGCGGCTCGCGCAACAGCTGCGTCACATCGGGCGCGACCGCCGCTTGCCATTCGCGCTGCAGCTCCGTTGCCCGTACGACCACCGGCGGCGGTTCCAGATCCTCCGGCGTACGCAGCAGGCCGGCGGCGCGTCGCCGGCCTGTCAGCAGCGCCAGCGGGATCGCCAACGCAAGGCCGAGCACCACCGGCAGCATCCACAGCGCAAGCGACAGCGAGACTGCCCACGCCACTCCACCGAGTAGCGCTCCGAGCATAGTGTGCCGCCGGTACAGGCGCCGCGTCTCCCGAGCCGGGATCGCTCCATCGTCTCGCCGCTGCGCATTCCAGCCGGAATCGCGGCCAAGCAGTATTGCCGCGACGTCGATCGTCTGGGTCAGCATCACCACCGGCGCGATCAGCCCGGCGACCAGCGTCTCGAACAGAATACCGCCCAGCAGCCGCAGCACGCTCCAGCGCCGCCGCTCCTCGCGACGCAGCAGGATCGCCACACAGCCCAGCAGCTTCGGCACCAGCAGCAGCGCCATGGTGCCGACGAACATCCACATGGCGCGCACCGGATCGATCACCGGCCACTGCGGAAACAGCGACTTGCCCTGCGGAAAGTAATCCGGCGGCACGAAGCGCGCCTGCACCGCGATCAGGATGCCAGTCAGGATGAACAGCAGCCACAGCGGCGCGGTGATATAGGAGCCGATGCCGGTCAGCAGGTGCAGCCGGCTGACCGAGGTCAGTCCGCGCGTCGGCAGCACCGCCAGGTGCTGCAGATTGCCCTGGCACCAGCGGCGGTCGCGCACGGCTAGGTCGGTCAGCGTTGGCGGCACCTCTTCGTAGCTGCCGCGCACGCCTGGCACCATGTGCACCGCCCAGCCGGCGCGCCGCAGCAGCGCGGCCTCGACGAAGTCGTGGCTCATGATCGGCCCGCCGAACGGCTTGCGCCCGGACAGTTCCGGCAGCCCGGCATGTTCAGCGAAGGCACGGGTGCGGATCATCGCGTTGTGGCCCCAGTAGTTGCCCTCGGCTCCGTGCCACCACGCGATGCCATGCGCGATCAGCGGGCCGTACACGCGGCCGGCAAATTGCTGCACGCGCGCGAACAGCGTCGTCGCGCCGGTGATGATCGGCAGCGTCTGGATCAGCCCGACATCGGAATGCCGCTCCATCGCGCCGGCCAGCCGCAGCAATGTGCCGCCGGTCATCAGACTGTCCGCATCGAGGATCAGGAACTGCGCGTAGCCGCCGCCGAAACGGGTCACCCAGTCCGCGATGTTGCCCGACTTGCGTGCGATATTCTTCGAACGCCGACGGTAGAATACGCACCCATATCCGCCGGTGCGCTCGCGCAGTTCGAGGAAGCCGGCTTCCTCGGCGATCCAGATCCGCGGATCGGTGGTGTCGCTCAGGATGAACAGGTCGAACGCTTCGGCTGATCCGGTTTCTTGCAGCGATTCCCAGATTGCCTGCAGCCCTGCCATGATGCGCGCAGGCTCCTCGTTGTAGGTCGGCATCAGCAGTGCGGTCCGCGAGGTGAGCTGCGGCAACGGCGCATCGGGTCCGGTGCCGAGACGACAGCCGCCTCCCGCCAGCAGCGAGCAGAAGCCGGCGAGCGCGCTGGTGAACGACAGCGCGATCCATGCGAACAGCGCCAGGAACAGCGCCAGCATGAAGATCGCGAGCGCCGTCACGCCGTTCACCGCGAACACCAGGTACATCTCGTGCGCGCCGACAGCGGTCAGCATCACCGCGCCGCCGACCACGACCACTCGCCGCAGCCCCATCGCGCGTGGCGAACTTGGCGGCCGCGTTGCCTGCGGCGGCGCGGTGCGCAGCGACTGGGTCGGCATGCCGAGCGGTGCCTCGTCGGGCAGCGCTCGGAATGCGGTTGCTGTCAGGCTGTCCAACGGTAGAGCCAGGTTTCGGTGAGCGGGGTTTCGCCATCCATCAGCCGGGCGTGCATCTCGACCAGCTTCTCGCTGCCCTGGTCGAGCTGAAAGCTGAGCCGCCAGCCGCCGGTCGCCGGATCGGGTTCGACCACCGGGTTTTCGATCTTGCCCTTGCTGCTGCCGATGTCGATCGTCGGCGGTGCGTCCACCCGGCGCCCCTTCAGCACGCCGCCGGCGAAATCGATGATGAACAGACGGTTCTTCTGATCCCACGCCAGGCCACATCGCGTTCCCGCGACCTCGGCAAGCTGCGATCCGACCGGCACCGACCAGCACCAGTGCAGCCGGTAGTTCAGCATGTATTCGGCCTTTGCCTTCAGCGGATCGTGCGGTCGCCAGAACGCGACGATGTTGTCGTTGACCTCCCGATCGGTGGGGATTTCCACCAGCTCCACCACGCCGCCGCCCCAGTCGCCGATCGGCTCGACCCAGAGTGACGGCCGGTTCTCGTAGTGCGCCTCGAGGTCCTGGTAGTCGCCGAACGTCCGGCCGCGCTGCATCAGGCCGAAGCCGCGCGGACCGCTGTCGGCGAAGGCGCTGATCTGCAGCTCGCGCGGATTGGCGAGCGGGCGCCACACCTGCTCGCCCTTGCCGGTCCACAACAGCAGTCCGTTCGAATCGTGCACCGCGTCGCGATAGTCATCCACGCGGGTGCGGTCGTTGGCGTCGAACAGGAACATCGAGGTGAGCGGCGCGATGCCGATGGTCGCGATGTCGGTGCGCGGATACAGCGCCATTTCCGTATCGAACACGGTCTGCTTGCCGGGTCGGATGGTGAACCGGAACGCCGCCGCCGCGCTCTGGCTGTCGAGCAGCGCGTGCACCACGATCGCATCGCTGCCCTTGCCCGGCCGCTCCAGCCAGAACGAGCGGAACAGCGGAAACTCCTCGCCGGCGGGATCGGCGGTCTTGATCGCGAGGCCGCGCGCCGACAGGCCGTAGCCCTGACCCTTCGCCAATGCGCGAAAATAGCTGGCGCCGAGAAATGCGCAGATCTCGTCGAAATAGTCGGGGCGGTTGAGCGGATTGTGCAGGCGGAAGCCGGCGAACCCGATGTCGGCGGTCGGTGGCTTCACCTTGCCGAAGGTGAACAGGTCGGGGCTGTAGCGGATCAGTTCGGCGCGGCCATCGACGACCTCGAACATCCGGACCGCTTCCTTGTACAGAAAACCGCGATGGAAGAACTCGGCGGTGAAGCGCAGCCCCTGGCCGTGCCACAGGGCATGACCTGGATCGAAGCGGATCGATCGATAGGCCTGGTAGTCCAGGTTCTTCAGTTCATCGGGCAGAGTGGCGTCGGGCGCCTGATACGCGCGCTGTGCCAGGTCGCGCGCCAGGTTGCGTACCGTCGCCGCGTCGAACGGCGCCGATTCCTCAGCGTGCGCCGCACGGCCCAGCGCAGCAACGATCGGAACCGCCGCGGCCTGCAACAGGATGTCACGCCGGCGCATTGCATCTCCCCTCGATCAAGGATGCGATCGGTTTCACATCCCGATTGGGGCGAGATCATGCAGTTCAACCGGAGTTGAAACCGGCTACAGCAGCCGCAGCACCAGGAAGCCGCCGACGATGCCGGCGGCGAGCATGCTGGTGACCAGGGTCAGCCGCCGTTCGATGAAATCGCGCACCGGGGTGCCGAACGCGCGCAGCAACGCGGCGACCAGGAAGAAGCGGCCGCCGCGGGTGACGACGCTCGCCGCCATGAACACCGGGAAGCTGAACCTCGCCGCTCCCGAGGCAATGGTGACCAGCTTGTACGGGATCGGCGTCATCCCCTTGATCAGGATCACCGCGAGGCCCCAGCGGGCGTACCAGGCCTGAAAGGCGCTGAGCGGGTCGGGGCCGAACAGCGCATGCGCGAGCGGCAGGCGCATGACCGCGTCGAACACGAAGTAGCCGATGGCGTAGCCGAGAGCTCCGCCCACCACGCTGGCCACCATACAGATGGCGGCGAAGCGCCAGGCGCGGTCGGGCCGTGCGAGCACCATCGGGATCAGCAGTGCATCGGGTGGAATCGGGAAGAAACTGCTCTCGGCGAATGCCACGGCGGCAAGCCACCAAGGCGCGCGACGCGACGCGGCCAGCGCGAGCGTGCGCATGTAGAGACGGTGCAGCATCGGGGTCTCCTATCATTTGGCCGGCCCCTGGTCACTGATTCCCGCCCGCCTTATCGTGCCCGCGAAACCGTTCGAGGGACCCGCATGCGCCGAATCGCCTGCCTGATCGCGACCCTTGCCCTGGCGGCATTGCACCCGGCACCGGCACGCGCGCAGAGCGACCTGCCGCCCCACTCGTGGCTGTTCGGCGCCTGGACCGGCGGGCTGTTTCCGCCCCCCAGCTCGTTCAGCGCACAGCTGTGTCTCGCCGCGCCGGTGGTGATCTTCACCCGCGACCTCGTGATGCGCGCGGTGATCACCGATCAGCTCTACACCCAGCGCCTGGTGGAGACTGCGCGCGTCACCGCCGAGGGGGTGGAATTCCGCTTCGTCCGGCCGCCGGCGCCGGCGCCGGCCGGACCGTTCAACCTGGCACCCAGCAGCGGAAGCGAGGTGGGTTTCGGCTGCATCAGCCCCGACATCCTGCGCGTGCAGCGCCGCACCGAGAACGAGATCAGCTTTCCCGGCTGCACCGATTTCCCCTACCCGCTGGTGCGCTGCCCGGCGCGCTGACCTCGCTCAGGAGACGACCCGCGATGACCCGTTCCGTGGCCCGCCTGCTCGCCGAAAGCCTGGAGGCGCACGACGTCGATCAAATCTTCTGCGTGCCCGGCGAGAGCTATGTCGGGCTGATCAATGCGCTCACCGACATGAACTCGTTGCGGCTGATCGTATGCCGGCACGAAGGCGGCGCCGGCTTCATGGCGGTGGCCGACGGAAGGCTGCGCAGCCGCGCCGGCTGCTGCATCGTCTCGCGCGGCCCAGGTCTGTCCAACTCGATGGTGTCGCTGCACTCGGCGTACCACGACGCGACGCCGGTGGTGATGCTGGTCGGCCAGGTCGAGCGCAAGGACTTCGGCCGCATGGCGCTGCAGGAGCAGAACTACTCGCGACTACTGGCGGACGTGACCAAGTCGGTGATCGAGGTGATCGAGCCGGAGCAGGCGTCGGAGGCGATCGCGCGTGCGTTCCACCTGGCCGAGAGCGGCACGCCGGGGCCGGTGGCGGTGATCCTGCCGGAGGACATCTTCGATGCGAAGACCGATGCCGAGGTGGATCAGCCGCGCCCTCGCGTCTTGGCCGGACCGCGAGCCGAAGACCTCGACCGGCTGGCGGACATGCTGGCGAAGTCGGAGCGGCCATTGATTCTCGTTGGCGGCGCGCTGCTCGGCGACGCGATGTACGACCCGGCGGTGTTCGGCGATCTGCGGCGGCTGGCGGAGGAGTGGGTGTTGCCGATCTCGCCCACGCATCGCCGGCCGCAGCTGTTCGACGCGATGCACCCGCATTACGGCGGCTACATGGGCATTCGCGTGCCGCCGGCGCTGATCACCGAGATGAAGCGGGCCGATCTGATGGTGGCGATCGGGGAGCGGCTGACCGACAGCGTGAGCCAGTCCTACAGCTTCCCCGCCGCGCCGCAGCCGCAACTGCCGCTGGTGCATGTCTGGCCGGACGCGAACGAGGTGGGGCGCGTGTGGCGGCCGGAACTCGGCATCGCCGCAAGTCCGCACGAGGTGGTGAAGGCACTGCTGAAACGCCGCGCGCCGGCGGGTGCCGAGAAGCGGCGCGGCTGGGTCGCCGGGCTGCATGCGATCCATCGCAGGCTGCTGGCGAAGGAGTGGGAGCCGACCTCGGACGGGGTGAACTTCGCCGCCATCGTCTGCGAGGTGGACAAGCACCTGGCGCCTGATGCGACGGTGACCTCGGATGCCGGCAACTTCGGCAGCTTCATCCACCGCTATATCGGCTTCAAGCCGGGTCAGATCTTCCTGTCATCGGTGGTGGGCGCGATGGGCTCCGGCATGCCGATGGCGGTGGCCGCGACGCTGCGCCGGCCGGGCAAGCAGGTGGTGGCGTTCATGGGCGACGGCGGCGCTCTGATGGCGGGCAACGAGATCGCCACGGCGGCGCAGTATGGCGGGGCGCCGATCATCGTGATCTCCGACAACCGGATGTACGGCACGATCGGCATGCACCACCACGTGCGCTATCCGGGACGGCCGTTCCAGGAGTCGATGAAGCTGACCAACCCGGACTTCGCGGCGTGGGGTCGGTCGTTCGGCGCCGAGGGGATCACCATACGCGACGAGTCCGAGGTAGCGGATGGAATAGCGCGGGCGTTCGCGGTGAAGACCAGGCCGGTGGTGGTGCATTGCCACACCTCGGCGGTCCAGATGAGCGCGTGGCGGAGGTACGAGCCGAAGGGCTGAGGCGCGGCCAAAGGGGTACAGGTGCCGGTCGAAGCACCGCGCCAGTTACGTCGTTCCCGCGTTATTGACAGTGTCATTGGCCACTCGCCAGGATCGACTCGACAGAGCGGGCAAGACAGCATGCTGCCACTCGACGACAGGCTGCGCATCGGCATTCAGACCATCCATCGCCGCACCGAGCCGGCGAGCGGACCGTGGCTGCCGATGATCGACGAACTGGTCGAGCTGGTCGAACTGGTGGACCGGGCCGGCTACGATTCGCTATGGGTCGGCGATCACGTCTCGTTCGCCGTGCCGGTGCTCGATCCGCTGCTTCAGCTTGCACAGGCGGCGATGGTGAGCCGGCGGCTGACGCTGGGTACGTCCGTCTATCTGCTGCCGCTGCGCCATCCCGCGCCGGTGGCGAAACAGGTCGCCACGCTGGATCATCTCACCGAGGGACGGCTGATCTTCGGTGTCGGTGTCGGCGGCGAATTTCCACGCGAATATGTGGTGTGCGGTGTGCCGCGCGAGGAGCGCGGCGCCCGGCTCAGCGAAGCCATCCCATTGCTGCGCCAGTTCTGGAGCGGTGAACCGGTCAGCCACGCGGGGCGATTCTATGGCCCGTTCGACGACGTGGCGATGCAGCCGCCGGCACGCCAGAGCGGCGGCCCCCCGATCTGGTGCGGCGGCCGTTCCGATGGCGCGCTGCGGCGCACCGGGCGGCTGGCCGACGGCTGGCTGTCGTACGTCGTCACGCCTGAGATGTACCAGGCGTCGCTGGAGAAGATAGCCACGGCGGCGCGCGAGGCAGGACGCGGCATGACGCGTTTCGGCACCGCGCATCTGCTGTTCACCCGTATCGACGACAGCTACGACCAGGCGCTGGATGCCGCGACCGAGACGCTCAGCGTTCGCTATGCGATGGACTTCCGCCGTGCGGCGCAGCGCTACTGTGCGCTCGGCAGGCCGGATCAGGTGGCCGAGCGCATCCGCGAATTTCATGCGGCAGGCGTGCGGCACGTGGCACTCGATCTGCTCGGGCCGTACGAACAGCGGAATGAACAGATCGAACGATTCGCGTCGGAGGCGATGCCGCTGCTGCGCGATCTGACCACCGCCTGACAACAAGGGAAACGTCATGCCGGCAATGAAGCGCGACCTGAATGCCATGCTGCGCCCGCGCTCGATCGCGCTGGTCGGCGCCACCGATCGTTCGCGCTGGTCGCAGAACACCTTCGACAACCTGATCAACCGGAAATACCCCGGCGACGTGCATCTGGTCAGCCGCCGTGGCGGCACCGTGCATGGCCGCAGCGCTGCGACATCGTGTGTCGCGATCGGTGCGCCGATCGATCTCGCGCTGCTGATGGTGCCGATGGCCGCGATCGACGAGGCGCTGGGCGATCTCGCCGCCGCCGATGTGCACAACGCGGTGATCCTGACCTCGGGATTTGCCGAGACCGGCGACGAGGGTGCCGATCACCAGGCGCGGCTCGCCGCGCTGGCGCGCCAGCACAACGTATCGCTGCTCGGTCCGAACTGCCTGGGCTTCGTCAACTTCATCGACAACGTACCGCTGTGGACCGGCGGCTTCCGTGCCCCGAGCCGTCCCGGTTCGATCGCCGTGGTTACGCAGAGCGGTGCCAACGGCAGCTTCAT
>DASXNR010000412.1:0-2687 GCA_036494925.1 Acetobacteraceae bacterium | reverse complement strand
CGGTGGCTTCATGTATCCGTTCTCGGAATTCGCCACGCCGACCAAACAGTTGTTCAAGCGGGTCGGGTACCAGGAGGAACCGGCCGAGGCGATCAAGGAAGCCAAGGCGCTGATGGCCGCCGCCGGCTACGGCAACGGCATCAAAAGCCTGGATTTCATGGTCCGCGATGTCGCCTCGTTTAAGCTGTGGGCGCAGGCGATCCAGGCAATGCTGCAACAGAACATAGACGTGCAGTGCGATCTTCGCACCGTGGTGGAATCGGTGTGGTTCGACGACACTCCGAACGGGCACTTCGATCTGGCGATCGGCGCTGTGGTATCGACGCTGCTCGACCCGTCGGACTACTTCAACGCCTGGTACCGCACCGGCGGACCGCAGAACTACTCGTTCTGGAGCAATCCGAAGTTCGATGCCCTGGTGGATCAGATCGACGCGGAGTTCGATCCTGCCAAACGTCAGGCGCTGATCCGGCAGACCGAGGAGATCATGGAACAGGATCCGCCAGTGTTGCCGCTGTGCTGGGAGCAGATCAACGATGTCTGGTGGAACTACGTGAAGGGCTACAACCCGTACGACTATTTCGGCGTCTACGACGTCGTGCGGCAGGATATCTTCTGGCTGGACAAGGCGTAAGGCGCGGACCGTGCCGATGGGTTTCGCTCTGGCTCAACCCATCCCACGGCGAGTGTTGTGACGCGGAGTAGGATGGGCAGAGCGATAGCGAAACCCATCGCCGCGCCACCTCAGAACCCACCGAAGGTCCTGTGCTCCACGCCGGCGCCGCCCACCGCGTTCGACAGCAACTGGAGGTCCGGACCTGCCAGCACGAGTTCGGCATTGCTGCCGCAGTCGGCGGCACCCTCGCTGGTGTGGGCGCCAGCCCAATGCACGTGGAACGTCCGCGGCTGCTGAAAGCGCTGCTCCACGACCAGGCTGCCGCCCTCGGACGCCATTACCTCGGGCCGCAGACTGCACGTGGTCGCGGGCGACGCCGTTGTCGCGACGGTGAACTCCCAGTCGTTCGGCATGCGGGCGCCCTGGCGGAACACCAGGATGTCGCCGACCCTGGGACCCATGTCGATCGTCGTGGCGGCCGAGACCACCGCGACGCCGCTGACCAGCAGGCCGGCGATCACGCTGGCGAGCACCGCTGTCCGGGCGAGATCGCCCGCGCCCGCGGCTTCGTTGGTGGGCCTGCGCCATCTCATCGGTCGCGCCCTTTGCCATAGCGCAGCTCCTGCGCCTGGTCGGGGGTCAACGTGGCGAAGTCGGGCAGGAAGACCGGGTCATGCGGGGGCGGTGCCCGGTCCGGCGGCGGCACAGTGGCAGCGATCATGCGGCCAATGTGCGCAAGAACCAGACCAAACGGCGCCTGGTGCGATTGAGTCATCACGGCAAACCTCTGCGTCTAGATCAGGACGGGTTCTGCCTCCTGGAAGAATCTCCCGAATGCTTACGACAGTGATATTGCCATTCGCTTCGCATGTGCAGCAACACGTTTTCGTGAGCTTGACCTGCCGGGCGTGATGACGGAACACGGTCATGGCCACCAGGGGGAAGTGAACGCCATGCCGGGACCGTTGCACGGCTATCGTATCGTTGATCTCACCTCGATGGTGTCGGGGCCTTCGGCAACCATGCTGCTGGCTGACCAGGGAGCGGATGTCATCAAGGTGGAGAACCCCGACGGTGGCGATCACACGCGCGCCGCAGCCAACCGGCGGGGCGGCTTCTCGGCGTCGTTCCTCAACAACAACCGCAACAAACGCTCGATCGTGCTGGACCTGAAGGCCCCGGCCGGGATTGCAGCGCTGCAGCGGCTGATCGCCGGCGCCGATGTGTTCATCCAGAATTTTCGCAGCGGCGTGATCGATCGGATGGGCTTTGGCGAAGCCGATGTGCGCGCACTGGCGCCGGATATCGTCTACGTCTCGATCAGCGGCTTCGGCGAGCAGGGACCGTTCGCGCAGCAGCCGGTCTACGATCCGCTGATCCAGGCGCTGTCCGGCCTGGCCAGCATCCAGGGCGGCTCCGACCAGGAGCGGCCACGGCTGGTGCGTACCATCGTGCCCGACAAGCTGACCGGCGTGGTGGCGGCGCAGGCGATCACGGCGGCGTTGCTGGCGCGCGAGCGGACCGGGCAGGGCCAGCACGTGCGGCTCTCCATGCTGGATGCGGTGGTGGCGTTCCTGTGGGGCTCCGACATGGGCAGCCAGACCTTCGTCGGCGATGAACTGCCGCAGCAGGAGGCCGCCAGCTTCATCGACCTGATCTATCAGACGGCAGACGACTACATCAGCGCGGCGGTGCAGACCGACCGCGAGTGGGTGGCACTGACGCGGGCGCTGGATCGGCCGGATTGGCTGGAGGATCCGCGCTTCGCCACGCCGGCGCTGCGCCAGAAGCACATCAACGAGCGCCTGGCGATGACGCAGGAGGTGCTGCGCACGCGCCCTGCCGCGGAGTGGCTGGAGCGGTTGACCGCGGCAGGTGTCCCCTGCGCCCCGGTGCTGACGCGCAGCGGGATGATCGAGCATCCGCAGGTGGTGGCGAACGGCATCGTCGTGGAGACCGAGCATCCCGGTGCCGGCCGGCTGCGCCAGGCGCGTCCGGCGGCGCGGTTCTCCGCCACGCCGACCAGCATGCGCCGCGGCGGTCCGGCGTTGGGCGAGCACACCGATGAGAT
>DASXNR010000411.1:0-19581 GCA_036494925.1 Acetobacteraceae bacterium | reverse complement strand
ACGATCATCAGCGGACCGTTCGCCATCTCCATGTCGTCGAACATCACGCCGACCGCGGCGAGGTCGTCATTGGTGTGCGGGTAGAACGCCCAGTCCTGGTGCCATTCCACCGGTGCGCCGAAGCCGGCGCATTTCATGTTGAGCTTCGCGGTGTCGAAGCGGATGTCCGGCCCCCACAGGTCTTGCAGCACCGCAAGGATCTTCGGATGGCGGGTCAGGCGCGCGTACTCGGGATGATGCTGATGCGCGGCCTTGATGCGGCGGACGCGCGGGTTGTCCGGTGTGTGGCTGTCCTCGAGATCGTAAATCTCATTGTGCGCTTCGACACCGCGCGCGCGCTCGACGAATTCATCGGTTACGCGACGCAGGCGGTGCACTTCGTCTGGGCTCAGGATGTCGGGCACGACGATGGCGCCGGTGTCGTTGTACTGGTCGATCTGGGTTTTGGTCAGCATGGTGTCCTCCCACCTGCCGAGACGATAGCGCGCTTCGGTTCCGCTGTCATTGCGCGGAGCGCAGCGACGAAGCAATCCAGCGCCGGCAGCGGACTTGGCTGCGCCACCGTTCACATGATCGTGCAGGACCTCACGGCGCGGGGTGGCGCGGGAGCGATGCAGCGCTATCTGCGCTGCACCAGTTCCACCATGATGCCCTCGGGGCCGCGGACGAACGCGAGCCGGGTGCCGGGATCGCGCGTCAGCGGGCCGATCGCGACATCGGCGCCCTTGGCGCGCAGTTCCTCGCAGGCTGCATCGACGTCATCGACCGTCAGGCCGATGTGCTCCAGACCGTAATACGGGAATTGCGGTGCGCCGGCCGTATGATCGTGCGGGTGCGCCGGCGCAATCAACACCTTCTGGCCGCCGACCTGCATGGTGACGCGCATCTGGCCAGGATAGAGCGTGCCGGGCGGATAGACGCTGCGCGCTACCTCGGCGTTGAACATGGTCTCGAAGAACCGCGCGGTCGCGTCGGGATCGGGACTGCGTAGGTGGACATGATCGTAGCGATAGTCTCGCATCTTGTTCTCCGTTACACCTTCACGGTCGAGGCCGCGTAGATCTCGTCGATGGCCTGCGCCAAAGCTGCGTTGAACGCCGCGTCGCTCATCGACACCCGCAGCTCCTCGAGCAGCGCCCGCGAGAAGCTGGCGATCAGACCGTGGTTGCGAGCCAGGCGCTGGCAGGCATCGGCACGGCTGTAGCCGCCCGACAACGCGACGACGCGCACCACCCGATCATGGGTGATCAGGTCCTTGTAGAGGTCGGGAACGTCGGGAATCGTCAGCTTCAGCATCACCTGCCGGTCCGACGGCAACGCATCGAGATGCCGGGCCAGCGCATCCTTCAGGATGGCCTCGGCTTGCGGCTTGCCGGGACTCTTGATGAGCACCTCCGGCTCGAGAATGGGAACCAGGCCGTGCTTCGCGATCTGCGCGGCGATCTCGAACTGCTGCCTGGCGATCGCTGCGATACCGCTTTCGGACGGCAGGTTGATCGTCGATCGCATCTTGGTGCCGAAGACACCGAGGCTGACCGCTCGGTCGAGCAACGAGTCGAGCTCCGGGATCGGCCGCATCAGGCTGACGCCATCGGCTTCCGCCTCCAGCCCCTTGTCGACCTTGAGGAACGGCACGCATCCTCGGTCCTGCCAAAGGTAGGACGGCGTCGGCTTGCCCTGAACCTCGCCGTCCATTGTGCGCTCGAACAGGATCGCGCCGATCACCTTGTCGCCGGTGAAGGCCGGCGCGGTCATCACCCGCACCCGCATCTCATGCATCCGGGTGAACATCTCGGCCTCACCGCTGTAGGCGCTGTCCGGAATGCCATAGAGGCGCAGCGCCCCAGGTGTCGACCCGCCGCTTTGGTCGAGCGCCGCGAGGAAACCCGCCGCCTGCGTGATGTGCGCCTTCATGCTTTTGGGGGCCATGGACCTGTTCCTCAGCTGTTGCAGGATGGCGGTATATTGAAATCTTCCGGATTTGTGCACAATCGCCCCGAGCAGTTGGGATCGGAGACCTTCGGAGATGGACGCTATGGCTGTTCCACAGCCCGTGTCGGCACCACTCAGCCGCACCGCGATCTTCCTGGTCGTGACGATAAATCCGGGCGCGGAAAATCGCGCGGCCGTGCGATCGTTTTGCGCAGACTTCCCGGGGTTGATCCGGGCGGTGGAGTTTCGTGACCTCGAGGCCGGCCTTTGCTGCGTCATGGGGATCGGGTCCGACGCCTGGGACCGGTGTTTCGGTGAGCCTCGCCCAGCCGAACTCCACTCGTTCCGGGAATTCCGGGCCGAAGGGCGCCATGCGGTTTCGACGCCAGGGGACCTGCTGTTCCATATCCGCGCGAAGCGCATGGACCTCTGTTTCGAGGTGGCGACACAGATCATGGTGTCCCTTGGCGATGCGGTCTCGGCGGTCGATGAGGTCCACGGGTTTCGCTACTTCGACGACCGCGACCTTCTGGGATTCGTCGATGGCACCGAGAATCCTCGCGGCGAGGAGGTGACCGATGCCGCGATCATCGGCGAGGAGGACGCGGCGTTCGCCGGCGGTAGCTATGTCATCGTGCAGAAATATCTCCACGATATGGACGGATGGAATGCCCTGTCCACCGAGGCGCAGGAGCGTATCATCGGTCGCACCAAGCTGTCCGACATCGAACTGGACGCCTCGATAAAGCCGACATCGGCACATAGCGCACTCACCACGATCACCGAGAATGGGCAAGAACTTCAGATCGTGCGCGACAACATGCCCTTCGGCCGAGTCGGGATGGAGGAGTTCGGCACCTACTTCATTGGCTATTGCCGCACGCCGCGCGTGACCGAACAGATGATCGAGAACATGTTCGTCGGTCGCCCGCCTGGCAACTATGATCGTCTGCTCGACTTCACCCGCGCGGTGACCGGGACCCTGTTCTTCGTTCCCTCCGCAACATTCCTGGACTCCGTGAGCGCTGATGCCCCAGCGGCAGTGGTGCCCAGCGTGGCGCCCACGCCCAACCCCACATCATCTGCGGTGCCGGCGACCGACGGTTCGCTTGGCGTTGGCTCCCTTAAAGGAGAAGACAGGTATGAATAATCTTCACCGCGAGCTTGCCCCGATTTCCGATGCGGCATGGGCGGATATCGGAGCGGAGACGACGCGCACGCTCAAGCGCTACCTTGCGGGCCGGCGCGTGATCGACGTCCATGGGCCGGGCGGGGTCGACCTGTCCGCCATTGGCACGGGCCACCTGCAATCGATCGCCGCGCCGGACGAGGGCATTGTCGCAAGGCAGCGCGAGGTCAAGGCACTGGTCGAGCTGCGGGTCCCGTTCGAGCTCGATCGCCAGCAGATCGACGACGTGGAGCGGGGCTCGGACGACTCAGACTGGCAACCGGCGAAGGACGCGGCGCGGAAGATCGCCTATGCCGAGGACCGCGCCATCTTCGACGGCTATGCCGCCGCGGGCATCGGCGGCATCCGACAGGGCACCAGCAACCCGATCATAACGCTCCCGGCCGACGTCCGTCACTATCCCGATGCGATCGCGCAGGCCCTGAACCAGTTGCGCCTTGTCGGCGTCAACGGGCCGTATTCAGTGCTGCTCAGCGCCGATGCCTATACCGCCCTCGCCGAGACCAGTGACGGCGGATATCCGGTGTTGGAACATGCAAGAAAGCTCGTCAAGGACGAAATAATCTGGGCGCCGGCGATCTCCGGTGCGTTCGTGCTCACCACGCGAGGCGGCGATTTCGATCTGCAGATCGGGCAGGACGTCTCGATCGGATATTTGAGCCACACCGACGACGTCGTGCGTCTCTACCTCCAGGAGACGTTCACGTTCCGGTTGCTCACGACCGAGGCGGCCGTGGCGCTGGCGCCTCCGATAAAGGAGTAGGCGGGGATTCATCGCCATCGCCCTACGCGCATCTCTTTCTGCTCCGATAAACACGGATGAACACGGATCAAGAGATCCGTGTCCATCCGTGTCAATCCGTGGTTTTTATTACAGTTCCAACCGATAGAACCGCGCCGCGGTGCCGCTGAACAGGTCGGTCTTCTCCGCCGCACTCGCGCCGCGCGACAGGATCTTGCACGCGTTCCAGTACGGCGCATACGCGTACGATCCCTTGTCGACCGGGAAGTTGCTCTCGAACATGCCACGCGACGCGCCGAACGCCTCGACGCAGGTTTCGACGTACGGCTTCCACGCCGCGGCCAGCGCCTCCGACGACGGCGGATCGGCCTTCTCGTGGAAGTCGAAGCCGTTGATCCGCATCGCCATGCCGCCAAGCTTCACCACCACGTTGGGACACTTCGCCAACGCGCGGATCGACGCCGACCAACGGGAGAAAACCTCGTCGCGCTTGCCGCCGTATACGCCAATGGCGAGCGGCCCACCGACATGGTTCAGGCAGATGCGCGTGTCGGGAAACGCCTGCGCCAGCGCGGTCAGTTCGTCGATCTGCGGATGATACAGCCACGCATCGAAACTCAGGCTAAGCGGCGCCAGGCAGGAAAAGCCCTGGCGGAATGTCGCATCCGCCATCAGGCCCGGCGGGGGCGCATAGGCCGGGTTCATCAAAGCCGGATCGGCGTCCCAGGCGGTGATGTGGCGGATGCCGCGGAACCGCCCGCCGCCGGCGCGGATATGCGCCTCCAACACCTCTCGCACGCGCGGACCGAGCCGCAGGTCGGCATGGCCCACGATGCCAGCGCAGATCTTGGTATTGCCATAGCCGCCCGAAGCGCTCATCGCGGCGACGCCGTTGACGAACTCGGTCTCGCCGACCGGCTGCAACTCCTCGGGTCCGCCGGCACGATGCATCGAGCGGCATTGCACGAACACCGTGGCGACGATGTTGTGTCCCGAATTGGTGTCGGCCAGCAGATCGTCCAGCATGTAGACCCAGCCCGGACGTTCCCACAGATGATGGTGCGGATCGACGATCGGCAGCTCGGGCTCCAGGATCGCCTCGGTCCGCCGCGCCAGCCAGTCGTCACGGACCGGTATGTATGTGCTGCTGGCAGGCTGCGTCGTGGTGCTCATGGCGGTTTCCTCCCAATCGAGGGAAGGATCATCCCGCCACCTTGGGTCTCCCGGCAAGGCGTGCGACCTCTGCCTCCAGCTCAGCAATGCGGGCATCGCGCGCGGCGAGCGCGGCAGCGACATCGGCCGCTTCGAAGCGCTGCGGGATATGTTGCGGGCAATTCGTGTCCCACGCCGACATGGTGAACAGAACCGCCTGTTCCGATCGCGCCTTGTAGCCCTGCGGCATCAACCGCGACATCAGATCGGCATCGTCCTCGACGACCCGCGCCTCGCCCCAGATCTTCACCCGGCGCCGGTGCGCGTAATCGATCAGGAACAGGTGTGCCTTGGGATTCTCGGCGAGATTGCCCTGGGTGATGAATTGCCGGTTGCCGATGAAATCGGCGAACGCGATCGTCTTGTCATCCAGCACATGCAGGAACCCCGGCGGGCCGCCGCGATGCTGGATGTAGGGCTGCCCGTCTCTGCTCGCGGTGGCGAGAAACACGCCGGTCTGCGCCGCGATGAAGCTCGCGAGATCAGGGGTGATCCGCGTCTCCCATGATCCATTCTCCTCCATGCGGCCGAGGAAACCGCGCGACCCCTTGCGCGCCTGCACCGCCTTTACCGAGGGCGAGAACGCGACGTCGCTGGGATAGTTAGTGAAGGCGTCCATTGTGGCCTCCATCACAGACCAAGCTCGCTCAGCCCCGGGTGATCGTCCGGGCGCCGGCCGAGCGGCCAGTGGTACTTGCGCTCGCCTGCCGCGATCGGCAGGTCGTTGATGCTGGCGATGCGCAGTCGCATCAGCCCCTGCTCGTCGAACTCCCAGTTCTCGTTGCCGTAGCTGCGGAACCAGTTGCCGCTGTTGTCGTGCCACTCATAGGCGAAGCGCACGGCGATGCGATTGTCGCGAAACGCCCAGACTTCCTTGATCAGGCGGTAGTCGAGTTCGCGTTGCCATTTGCGCGTCAGGAACGCCTCGATGGCGGCGCGGCCTCGCACGAACTCGGCGCGGTTCCGCCATCGGCCGTCCTCGGTGTAGGCAAGCGCGACGCGGGCCGGATCGCGGGTGTTCCAGGCATCCTCGGCAAGACGCACCTTCTGTGCGGCGGTCTCGGGCGTGAACGGCGGCAGAGGAGGGCGCTGGGCGATCGAGAGAGCCGGTGACGTGGTTGCACTGGTCATGATGAAATCTCCTGGTTCGAGCCCATCGACGATGCGCGAAGTTGGTGCCTTCCATTAAGAGCTGTCAGACCGTAGAAATGGAAGTTATCCTCTCAGAATCCGGAAACGGATGATGGACCGTCTGGAGTCGATGTCGATCCTGGTGACCGCCGCCGAGGCGGGCAGCCTTTCCGCAGCGTCCCGGCGGCTTGGGACGCCGCTGGCAACCGTCAGCCGCAAGGTTGCCGAACTCGAGGCTCACTTGAAGACCCGCCTGTTCAACCGCACCAGCCGTCGCCTGACCTTGACCGACGCCGGCCAATCCTATCTTACGGCGTGCCGACAAATTCTTGAACAAATCGAGGCAGCCGAGCGCACCGCTGCAGGCGAGTACAGCGCGCCGAAGGGCGATCTCGCGATCACCGCGCCGGTCGTGTTCGGTCGTCTGCACGTCCTGCCGGTCGTGACCGGGTTCCTGCAGGCCTATCCCGACATCGATATTCGGCTGGTGCTGGCAGATCGCCTGGTCAATCTGCTGGAGGAGCACGCCGATCTGGCGCTGCGGATCGGCGAATTGCCGGACAGCAGCCTGGTCGCGGTGCGGATCGCGCGATCCGTCGCGTGACCTGTGCCAGTCCGGCGTACCTCGCCGCGCATGGCCCGGCAACGACGCCCGACGATCTTGCCACCCATCACTGCATCACCTTCGAGGGGCTGATGTCGCCCGAGCGATGGAGTTTCGGTGCAGGCCGGACCGAGACCTCCGTGCGCATCCACTCGCGGCTCGTCGTCAACACGGCGGAAGCGGCGGTCGACGCGGCGATCGCGGGGCTTGGGATCACCCGCGTGCTGTCGTACCAGGCGGCGCCGGGACTGCGCGATGGTGCGCTGGTCATCGCGCTCGCGGCGTTCGAGCCGCCGCCCTGGCCGGTCCATCTTGTCTTCACCGGTGGCGGCCCGCTGCCGCTCAAGCTGCGCGCCTTTCTCGATTTCGCGGCGTCGCGGTTGAAAGCACGGCTGGCAGAGGCCATGGTGTAGCCAATGTCCGCAATCCGGGAGAGTTCCATGAGCCTCGAGGAGAAGCTTGCGGCGGTGCGCGAAGCATCAGCGAAGCGGATTCCGCCTGAGCGACTTGCCATCATGCACGCCGCCACCGAGCAATTGCGGGGTTCTGGCGCCCTTGACCGTGTGGTCAAGCCGGGCGCCAAGGCACCCGACTTTACGCTGGACGACCAGAACGGCAACGCGGTGACGCTGTCGGCGCTGACGGCGCGCGGCCCCGTGCTGATGAGTGTGTTCCGCGGCTTCTGGTGACCCTACTGCCGGCATGAGCTGGATGCTCTGCAAGCAGTACTTCCCGAGATCGAGTCGCTGGGCGCGAGCCTGATCGTGCTGTCGCCGCAGTTGCAGGAGTTCACCAAACCTGGCGCAGAACGCCACAAGCTGACGTTTCCGATCCTGACCGACCCCGACAACAAGGTCGGCGAGGCCTACGGGCTCGCGTTCCGCCTGCCTGACGATCTGATCGCGGTGTATCAGGCGAATGGCATCGACCTGGCGAAATTCAACGGGGACGACAGCTGGCGGCTGTCGATGCCGGCGCGCATCGTCATCCGGCGCGACGGTACCGTTGCGTCGGCGGAGGCGGATCCGGACTATACCCGCCGCCCGGAACCGGAGGAGACGATGGCGGTGTTGCGCGGACTGTAGAGGACCGAGATGGCGCTGTCGGGGATCAAGGCGCTGGCGTTCGATACCGGCGGCACCGTGCTGGATTGGCACACTGGCATTCGTGCCGCGCTTGCCGAGGTGGGGGCGCGGCACGGCATCGATCGGGACTGGACCGACATCACGAACGCGTATCGCCGCCGCGCGCTACAGCGCATGACCTACCAGACCAGTCCTGGGTTCAACATCGACGATGTGCATCACGAGGTGCTGGAACAGCTTGTCGGTGAGCACGGGCTTGGCATGTTCTCCGATGCGGAGCGCGCCACCATCGCCCGGCGCTGGCATACGCTGGATGCCTGGGCGGATTTTCCGCCCGCGCTGGAGCGCCTGCGCCGCGGCTACGTCGTGGTGTCGTTCACCATCCTCAGCGTGGCGCTGATCATCGATACCGCGCGTTGCAACGGCCTGCACTGGGACGCGGTGATCTCCTGCGAGATGCTGGACGTCTACAAGCCGCGGCCGGAGGCCTACCAGCGGGCGGCGAAGCTGCTTCAGGTGGCGCCCTCCGGCATCCTGATGGTGGCATGCCACAACTTCGATCTGAACGCCGCCAGGGGCGTCGGCTATCGCACCTGCTTCGTTCGCCGCCCCGATGAATGGGGACCGGCCGGCCCGCCCGATCCGATACCCGATCCCGCGACCGATCTGGTCGTTGACGGCTTCGCGGAACTGGCGGAGCGGATGGGCGCCTGACGGTCAGGCGGCCGCCCGCAGTTCCATCGTCGCAGGCCGCGCGCGTCGCCTCGGCGCTGCCGGCACGACCCGAGCCAGACGCCGGCCGATCAGCCGCGCATAGAGCTGCTCGTATTCCGCCGCGGCGCCCGACCAATGGAAGCTGCGCGCCATCGCAGCCTGACGCATCTCGCTCAGCACGCCCGGATCGTCGAACGCCTCGAAGGCGCGGCGACAGGCGCCGAACAGCCCCTGACCCGACAGGTCGGAGAACAGAAAGCCGGTCTCGCCGTCGTCTATCGTGTCGGCCAGGCCGCCGGTGCGATGCGCGATCGGCAGCGACCCGTAGCGCTGTGCCTGCATCTGCGTCAGCCCGCACGGCTCGAAGCGCGACGGCATCAGGCAGAAGTCGCTGGCGGCGACGATCCGCCGCGCCATCGGCTCGTTGAAGCCGATCAGCAGGCCGATGTTGTCGCGATGGCTGCGCGCCAGCCTGCTCAGCATGTGCTCGGTGTCGGGATCGCCCAGTCCCAGGATGGCGATCTGCCCGCCCTCGCGCACAATGTCGCGGGCGGTGTCCGCGACGATGTCCAGCCCCTTCTGATGCACCAGGCGCGACACCACCCCGAACAGCGGCCCCTCGGAATGCTTGAGGCACAGCCCGGTACGCACCAGATCGGCGTTCGCCTGCTTGCCGGACAGGTCGTCCGCCTCGAAATGGTGCGGCAGATGCGGGTCACGGCGCGGGTCCCAGGTATCGTCGATCCCGTTGACGATGCCGGACAGCCGCCCCTCGGCGGCGATGCCGCTGGTCAGGCCGTGCAGACCGGCGCCGAACGCCTCGGTGGTGATCTCGCGCGCATAGGTCGGACTGACGGTCGAGACGTGGTCAGCGTAGAACAGCCCGGCCTTGAGAAAGGACACCCGATCGTGGAACTCGACGCCGTTGATGTGGAATGCGCACTCCGGGATGCCGAGGTCCGTCATACGTTCCCGCTCGCACAGACCTTGGTATGCAATGTTGTGGATGGTCAAAACCGTCGGCACCTGCGCGCCCTGCCAGCGCAGATAGGCAGGCGCGAGACCGCCCGGCCAGTCATTGACGTGCAGGACATCGGGCTGCCAGTTCATGCCGGCGCGCCCGGCGGCGATCTCGGCGGCGGCGAGTGACAGGCGCGCGAAGCGCAGATCATTGTCGGGCCAGTCATGGCCTTCGGGGCCGGCATACGGACTTCCGGTGCGCTGATAGAGCGACGGCTCGAGCACCAGGTACAGGATCAGGCCATCGTCGGTCCGCGCCTCACCGATGCAGCAGGGCTCGATGCCGGCCCGGCCTGGCAGATGCGCCACCACGGCGATGTCGCTCGCCTTGGCGATCACCTCCGGATAGGCCGGCAGCAGCACGCGCACATCGATGTCGCGGTGGAGCAGCGCGCGCGGCAGGCCCGCCGACACATCGCCCAATCCACCAGCCTTGGCAAAGTCGGCGAATTCGCTGGTTGCGAACAGAACTTTCATGTGTCTCCGACGGCTGATGGCACAGTTCATTGCGGATAGTTTGGTTAAGGCAATCTTAATCGACCGAACGACGCCGAATCTTCACGCATGCTGTTCACGAGCTGGTCATGGCATTCACGAGCGCGTGGCGCACCATTCGGTGAGCCGACCGCAGAGAATTCGCCCGGAATGTATTCGTGCTGTCACGTATTGCGGCTGCGGAGATCGGCTTCCGGCGGCCGGCATGTCAACAGCCTCACTGCCGGAGGAAATGCGCCATCGACGCGCAGAGCGACGGCGGCGCTCTCCCGATTGCGGGGCGCGATGCTGATCGCGGCTGGTAACCTGGGCAAGGTGTGCTTGCCGCTCGCGACATTAGAGCAGTAGCGTTCCGGCCATAAGTGGCGGGAGGAGGCGGTACGCGATGAGCGCGCATTCCGGACATGACCATGAGCATGCGGAAGGGGACGTTCCGTCCGACATGGAACTTCGCGTGAAGGCGCTGGAATCGCTGCTGGTCGAGAAGGGCCTGGTCGATCCCGCGGCGCTGGACGCCATCGTCGACATGTATGAGAACAAGATCGGACCGCGTAACGGCGCCCGCGTCGTGGCGCGTGCGTGGTCGGATCCGGCCTACAAGGCGCGATTGCTCGCCGATGCCAGCGCTGCGATTGCCGAGCTTGGCTATACCGGCACTCAGGGCGAACACATGGTGGCGCTGGAGAATACCGCGAGCGTCCACAACATGGTCGTCTGCACCTTGTGCTCCTGCTATCCGTGGCCAGTGCTGGGCCTGCCGCCGGTTTGGTACAAATCGGCAGGTTACCGGTCGCGCTCGGTGATTGATCCGCGCGGCGTCCTGCGGGAGCTGGGCCTGGACGTTGGTGACGATGTCGAGGTCCGCGTCTGGGACTCGACCGCCGAGATCCGCTACCTGGTGCTGCCGGAACGCCCGGCGGGAACCGAAGCGATGGATGAGGACCAGCTCGCTGCGCTGGTGTCGCGCGATGCGATGATCGGTGTCGCCATGGTGGCGGCACCATGAACGGCGTGCATGACATGGGCGGCATGCACGGCATGGGACCGCTTGGATACGTTGCTAGCGAACCGGTGTTTCACGCACACTGGGAGGGGCGGATGTTTGCCACCTCGTCTGCAGTGGGCGCCTGGCGCCGCTGGAACGTCGATGCGTCGCGGCATCAGCGGGAGCAGATTCCGGCGCCCGACTACCTCCGCCTGAGCTATTACGAGCACTGGTATGCCAACCTGACCGCATTGGCCGTGAAGCACGGTCTCATCACGCCGACGGAGCTGGCCAGCGGTAAGCCGGACCCGGGTTCTGCCAGGGTTGCGCCGCCACTTGCTGCCGACAAGGTGGCCGAGATCAGGGCAAAGGGCAGCCCGAAGTTGCGTTCGGTCGCGGCGCAGCCGCGCTTCCAGCCGGGCGATCCGGTGCGTGCCAAAAACATGCATCCGACCGGCCACACACGGCTGCCGCGCTATGTGCGCGGGAAGGTCGGCGTGATCGAGCGCCTCCACGGGGCGCATGTGTTCCCGGACTCCAACGCACAGTTCCTCGGCGAGGCGCCGCAGCACCTCTACGCGGTGCGGTTCGCGGCGCGCGAGGTGTGGGGCGAGCATGCCAACCCGCGCGACGCGGTGTATCTCGACCTGTGGGAAGGCTACCTTGCGCCGACCTGACCGCGCTGCCGACCTCCCCGGACTGCCGCGCGACGCCACCGGCCCGGTGTTCGCCGCGCCCTGGCAGGCGCAGGTCTTTGCGTTGACGGTGCAGCTTTCCGGCGCCGGTTGCTTCGCCTGGACGGAATGGGCGGACGCGCTCGCGGCCGAACTGCGGCAGGCGGCGGAACGTGGCGAACCCGACGATGGCTCGCGCTACTACGAACACTGGCTGGCCGCGCTGGAGCGCCTGACGACGTCGAAAGGTCTCGCCGATCGCGCGGCGCTGCATGCGCGCAAGGACGCGTGGGCCGAAGCGCATCGGGCAACGCCGCATGGCCAGCCGGTGGTGCTCGGAGCCCGGAAACAGCGATGATGCAGTGGCGGATCGGCGATGTGACGGTAACCAAGGTCGTCGAGCTCGAGGTGACCGGCGGCAGCCGGTTCATTCTGCCGCAGGCGACACGGGAGGCTATCCAGCCGATCGCGTGGCTGCGGCCGCACTTCGCGGACGAGGACGGGCGGCTGCGTATGAGCATCCACAGTTTCGTGATGCAGACGCCGACGCGGCGGATCGTGGTCGATACCTGTCTCGGCAACGACAAGCAGAACCGGCGGATTCCGACCTGGAACGATCTGCACGGGCCGTTTCTGGAGGACCTTGCGGCGGCGGGGTATCCGCCCTGCTCGATCGACACCGTGCTGTGCACGCATCTGCACGTGGACCATGTCGGCTGGAACACCATGCTGGTGGACGGCCGCTGGGTGCCGACATTTCCGCGGGCGCGCTACCTGATGGGGCGGGTCGAGTACGAGCACTGGTCGCGCCCGCACGGGCGCGAGGACATGGTCGCGGTGTTCGGCGATTCGGTGCAGCCGGTGTTCGACGCCGGGCTGGTCGATCTGGTGGAGACCGACGCGCGGGTCTGCGACGAGATCGACCTGATCCCGACCATCGGCCACACCCCGGGCCATGTCAGCGTGCGCATCCGTTCATGCGGCGAGGAGGCGCTGATCACCGGCGACTTCATGCACCATCCGTGTCAGATCGCGCATCCGGAATGGGCATCGACGGCGGACAGCGATGCGGCGATGGGCATGGCGACGCGCGAGCGGATGTTCGCGGCGCTGGCGGGAACGCCGGTGCTGGTGATCGGTACCCACTTCGCCGGTGCGACGGCGGGGCGGATTGTGCGCGATGGGGCGACCTACAGATTGGATGTGTGAGAAGTGCAGCGACGAAGCTATCCCGGTCGCGCCTGAGGCATACAACTGGGTCTAGATTGCTTCGTCGCTACGCTCCTCGTAATGACACTGAAAGCGCGCCTACTCGATCCGGCCCATTGCGCGCAGGTTCTTTTCGACGTTGCCCATCATCCCGGTATATGGCTTGGCATTCGACATGTCGCGGATCTTGTCGATCGCGCCTTGCACCATCTCGATCGTCACCGGCTCCTCGGGATCGAACTGCACGCCTTCCGAGAAGAAGTACTGCACCCGGGCATAATTGCCGGCGGTAGCGGCGATGATCTCGCCCGTCGCATTGCATGCCTCGCTGCACAACCAGGCAACGGCAGGCGAGACGAACTCAGGGCGCATGTATTTCGCCAGATGCGGCGGCAGCAGACTCTCGGTCATGCGCGTATAGGCCGAGGGCGAGATCGCGTTGCATAGGATGTTGTATTTCGCACCTTCGATGCGCAGCACGTTGATCAGCCCGACCACGGCCATCTTGGCCGCGCCGTAGTTGCTCTGGCCGAAATTCCCCACCGTGCCGGAGCCTGACGTGGTGACGACGATACGGCCATACTGCTGGCCGCGCATGATCGGCCAGGCGGCCTTGGTGCAGTAGACGGTGCCCATGTAGTGCACCTGCGAGGTGAACTCGAAGTCCTCCATCGTCATGTTGTTGAACGCCTTATCGCGCAGGATGCCGGCGTTGTTCACCAGGATGTCGAGCCGGCCGAAATGCTTTGTCGCGGTATCGACGATGCCCTGCGCGCTCTGCATGTCTGCGACTGAATTATAGTTGGCCACCGCCTGGCCGCCGGCGGCCTTGATCTCGGCCACCACCTGATCCGCCGCCGAGTGCGCGCCGCCACGGCCGTCCACCGCGCCGCCGGGATCATTCACCACGACCTTGGCGCCGCGGCTCGCCAGCAGCATGGCGTGCGAGCGGCCGAGGCCGGCACCGGCGCCGGTCACGATGGCGACGCGGTCGTCGAAACGGATGGTCATGAATGAGGTCCCTCCTGGTCGGATGATGGTTGCGGGCGTATCCTACTGCCCGGTAACCCCAAGAGGCCACCCATGAGCTATCTGCGCAGCGGCATCTTCCTGGCGCCGTTCCACAACCTGACCGAGAACCCCACGCTCGCGCTGGAGCGCGACATGGAGCTGCTGCAGCACATCGACAGGCTGAACTACCACGAGGCGTGGATCGGCGAACACCATTCGGGCGGCTTCGAGATCATCGCCAGTCCCGAGATGTTCATCGCCGCCGCGGCAGAACGCACGCGGCATATCCGGCTGGGTACCGGCGTGGCGTCGCTGCCGTACCACAATCCGTTCATCCTCGCCGATCGCATGGTGCAGCTAGACCACATGACGCGCGGGCGTGCGATGTTCGGCGTGGGGCCAGGCGCGCTGGTGCACGACGCGCTGAAGATCGGCATCAAGGCGGCGGACCAGCGGCCGATGATGAACCAGTCGCTCGACGTGATCATGCGGCTGCTGAAGGGCGAGATGGTCACCGAGAAGACCGACTGGTACGACCTGGTGGACGCGCAGTTGCAGCTGCCCTGTTACACGCAGCCGATCATGGAGATGGCGGTGGCGGCGTCACGCTCGCCGACCGGGGCACTGGCGTCGGGGCGCCATGGCATCGGCATGCTGTCGATCGGCGGCACCAGTCCCGAGGCGATGGAAAAGCATACGCTGAACTGGAGCCTCTACCAGGAGCAGGCGCGCGCCAATGGCCATGTGCCCGATCGCAACAAGTGGCGGGTGGTAACGCTGATCCACGTCGCGGAGACGCGCGAGCAGGCCAAGCAGAACGTGAAGTTCGGGTTGCATCCGTTCCGCGACTATTTTTCCGACGTCGGAACGTTTCCGATCGTGCCGGCCGATATCGCGGATCCGTACACCTATCTGGTGGAGAGCGGCGCCGGCTGCATCGGCACGCCGGATGACGCGATCGCCTATATCGAGAACCTCATCAAGGGATCAGGCGGGTTCGGCGCGATCATGGAGCTGGCGCACAACTGGGCGGACTGGGACGCGACCAAGCGTCATTACGAGCTGATGGCGCGGTTCGTGCACCCGCACTTCCAGCGGTCACGCGAGCTGCGTCGCGATTCGTATGCCTACGCGCGGGATCATCACGTGGAATTCGCCGGACAGGCGAGCGCGGCGGTGCAGGCGGCGATCGACGGACTGGCGCCGCGGCGGGAGGCGGCGGAGTAGGCGCCGGATCAGCCCGGACGGAGAGACCTCAGCGGAACGATCGCTTCCTCCACCACGTCGCCAACCCCAGTCCGAACAGCCCGGTCGCAAGCAATGCCGACGCAGCAGGTTCCGGTACTGCCGCAACCAGCCCGACGGGCATCGCGATGACGGAGATGGATTCGCCGGCGCCTTCGCTGAACCACGCCTCGACCGGATCGAACGGCGGCGGCGTCAGCAAGGCTTCCACGTCGAACACCACGGGCGGCGCTACAACTTCGGGCGCTAAAATGATCGGGATGAAGTACGGCACTGCGATTGCGGGCGCAGGGTTGATCAAGAAGGGGTTCGCCGACGCCCTGGAACCGCAGATCGCGACAAGAATGAGACCCGCTGCCGCATGTCTGACATATGCCATCGTCCCGCTCCCCGGGTAGCATCAGCGCGAGCATCGGGCCGAGTGACGCGCAATGGTATCAGTCGGTTCACAGCGGGAGCCGGGCAATGGCGGAACAGACAAACGCGCATGCCTGCTCCGACGTGGCGCCGGCCCAAAGCCGCCATCGCCGTCCGGCCAGACTTTCCCATCTGCGGAGCTACGGAGAGACCCATTTGAGATCGTCCCCACCCCATCTCTGCCCTGGCCCTGATAGTGGGGGCCTCATAAACCCGGTCGCTACTGTCCGATGGCGGGCCATGTGCCGCATAAGGTTCATTGCGTTAAACGGGGATAACGCGTGGCGGCGATGTCGGCGGGCGCCGCCGTTCCCTGCCCTGTCTGTGACCTGGCACCCATCTGTGACCGGTCCTGGAGCTGTGCCCGCGGTCCTACCAGTCCTGCACATCAACCACGGTCTCCGGCCGCCCGTTCACCTCCCATGCCTCTCGGCCGCCGCGGTACCAATAGACGTGGGTGTACCCGAGCGCGACCAGCCGCAGCGCGAGGTTGCGGCCGTCGAAACGCTCCGAATTCCAGCCGACAGCGACGATGGGCTTCGACAGATCGCCCTTCGTCAAGGCCTGCATCTTCCCTCGTAAACGGTCCTGCATCGCGTCGGAAGTGTTGCCGCCCCAGCCCGCGCGCTCCAGCCCGACCGCACCGGGGATCGACCGGCCCCACGAATACAGCAGCGGATCGATGATGATCGGCTCCCCTTCGGCCAGCAATCGCTCGAGGTCTGCTGTGTGGGTCGCCGTGGCACCGGCCACGGTCGTCGGAGTCAGTCCGGCGATGTCCTCATGGAGCTTGTCATCCGGCACAACGCCGAAGTCAGCGTCCTCCTCGGCATGATCCCGCTCCCCGGCAAGGCGAAGCGCTGCCTGAAAACGCTCGATTTGTTCCGCGTACACACGACTCGAGGGGTCATCTGGCCAGTGCCCACGAACGGTGTCGTAGGGCCAAATCCGGTTCGCTTCGGAGATCGCACGATGTGCCTCGTTCAATTGTCCCAGCCGCGCATGAGCCGCAGCAAGACGCATGTTCATCGAGGCGCGCTCCTGCGCATCGCCATTTGGATTTGCGGCCAAGGCGCGCTCCGTCCAAACAATTGATTCTTCGTCTCTTCCAAGCAGCAACAATGCGAAGCCCATAGTCTCATAGCGACTCCAGTTGAAGCCGCTGCGTGGATTGAGGCGCATCGCCGTTTCGGTCATCGGGATCGCTTCTGCGGCCCGGCCCGTGTAAACTAGGCAGATGGCAATCTCGTTGTAGGCGCCATCATCGTTCGGGTAATCATTTAGGAGACGCTGGAAGGCGGATATTGACTCGGTATACCGGCCTTGCGCGTACAATAGGAAAGCTGCTGCATCTAATACAGAGTGGTGGTTCGGGTCGATCGCCTCGGCGTCGGCAAGCAGCCTGGCAGCGCGTTCGAGTTCGTCTCCGGCGCCCGAGGTTCGGATCAGCGCTGCAACAAGTCCAGTCATGGCGCGAACGGATGTAGGATCGAGCCGAAGAGCCTGATCATACAGGCCGAGGCGTTCCGCCTTCTCCCGCGTACCCATCGGATGGAGCCCCAGCGCACGGGCACGCAGAATAAGGTCGAACGCGTCCGGATTGGTCGGCCGTTTCCGTTTGCTGCGGGCAGTCTCGACGTCCACCAGTGCCACGTCCAAGGTCTGGCCAATTCGGCGGACAATCGTCTCCTGACCAGCGCTGAGATCATTCAGTTGCTGGTCGAAGCGGTCGGCCCAAAGATGCGCCCCGGTCTCTGTCGCGATGAGCTGCGCATTCACGCGAAGCATTTCGCCCAACCTGCGCACGCTGCCCTCTAGCACGTAGCGGACACCTAATTCCTCGCCGACCTTGCGAACATCGACGGCCTTGCCGCGGTATGTGTAGGCAGACTCGCGCGCGATGACGAACATGCCCGGCACCCGCGACAGATCGGTGGTCAGGTCGTCAGTGATGCCGTCGGCCAGGTAATCCTCACTTCTGGCGTCGCTCAGGTTCTCGAACGGCAACACGACGATCGAGAGGGGTGGCGGTCCACGAGTTCTCGTCAACCAGCCGCCGTGCCACCACGACACCATCAGCAATACGACGATCGCGGCGGCCCCCGATTCAGCGGCCATCCGGCGCCAAGACCTCGCGGACGCCCGCTCGGGTGCTACTGACGACAGCGGTCGAGCTGGATCGGTCTCCGGTGCCGGCCCCGCCGCAAGCGATACATCTTCCTGCCGCGTCACGCGAAGAACAAACCGATAGCCGCGCCCCGACACGGTCTGGATACAACTCTCCCCTTGCGTTCCGACATCGAGGATGCGGCGCAGCGCCGAGATCTGAACGGCGAGATTGCCGTCCTCGACCACGGTTCCCGGCCAGGCGGCCCGCATGATCTCGTCCCTCGATACCAGATCGCCCGGACGTGCAAGCAGGGCACCCAGCACGGCAAAGGCACGGGAGCCGATGCTGACCGGCAGGAACCGGCCGTCATCGTCGCATCGGAGCAGGACGCCGCCTCGGCGGTCGAAGCGGAAGGAGCCGAACAGGCAAACGTCCGACGAACTGAGCGCGTCCATTGGTACGAGCCCCGTGCCAGTAGGGAACTGATCCGGCAGCAATTGTAGCGCCATTGCCGAAGCGCAGTAACAGCCAATTCAGGGAGCAGCAGGCGAGCGTCAACGCGCTGAAAACGCACGATTAAAGAAGATCTTTAGAGATTTTAATAAACGCACGTAGCGCGCGCGCCGATACGACTCTCAATTCCGTCGGTTCGGAGACCCACCGATCGATGACGGATCAACGGCGGAGAACAGGTCCTGAGAACGCGACCATTTGGGCGAAGCGTACGCGGTGCGGGCGCCGCCATAGTGGGCTTAGCGCTGGCGGCAGGCGCCGCAGCGAGCACAGCGTCAGCCGGCACGGTCTTCACATGGGACCCGGCAGGAGCGTCACCTGGGCTGGGCGGCGCCTTCACTGCCGACGCGATCGACGCAACGCACTATCTGTACGACATCGCCCCGATCGCGAACCCCAGCCCGATGACACACACCGTACAATACCTCGAGCAGATCACGGGTTTCACGCTCGACGGTACGCCGGCCACCCCGCCCGGCCTCAATGGGCCGCTAGGCGCTCCAGGTTCCTACGGCCTGTATTTGACGATGCAGACCCTGGCCGCGTCTGTCGGTCCACCGAACATCTATCAGTACCTCAGCGGCAACGTGGCGCTTATGTTGGACCCAGGCAACGACGATGGCGTGGCAAGTTCAACACCGTTGGGGCTGACGTTCGCCAACCCCGGCAACACCGGCAATGACGTTCCGCTTGCCACTGGCTCGCTGGTTTCGGGCCACTATACACTCAACCCTGCGCCGGGCATTCGCAGCATCGGCGACTTCGTGCAGACCTTCCAGCCCGCCGCTGGTGCAGGCGCGTTCTTCGTGACACCAGTCTCACCGCACGACTTGATCAACGTGGTCCCTACCACGCCGCCACCGGCTATCCAATTCTTTCCGTATCCGAGCGATCCAACCCTTCAGATCAGTGTATTGAACGGCGGCTCCACGGCCATCGACTTCACTGTGCCTGAACCGACTTCGTTCCTGTTGCTCGGCAGCGGTCTCATAGGCCTCGCTGCCCTGCGCCGGAGGGCACGGAAATGTGAACCGCGCCCGGCCGGGAGATGCGGTTTCAGTCCATTTGCGCCGCTGGTAGCCGCGCGATGCCACCCGCATTCGCCTTCGTTCTGCTACCGGTAGGGTCCGGTGAGCCGAAAACGCTGCCGCACCTGGACACACAGCGGCAACCCAATAGCCGGAGAGATGGTCCGATGCAGGTCGGTGTCTTCATCCCCATCGGCAACAACGGCTGACTGATCTCCAGCGCCACGCCGCGGTTCATGCCTTCGTTCGATCTCAACGCGTGGTG
>DASXNR010000410.1:0-20106 GCA_036494925.1 Acetobacteraceae bacterium | reverse complement strand
CGCAAACCCCGGCACATGCCAGCGCGCGCGACGGCGCAAATACGCAATGGTCGGATAGCGCCGCCGTAGCTTCATCTTTTCGGCAGGGCCGGACGGGCCGGCGCCGAGCGAGACCGTGATTTTGGTGGTGTCGTCCATCGCGTGTGCCTTCTGCGTAGGATGGGTAGAGCGCAGCGAAACCCATCAGGGGTCGGACCGCGCCTGGGCACATATCAGTTGTGCGCCGTTCCGATGCTGCCTAGCATCCGCCCGAACGGGGCTCTGGGAGCAAAGGGAACTACAATGAACGAGCATGATCTGCGCGGTCTGATCGAGGACGTGCGGCACGGCAAGCTGTCGCGGCGCGCCTTCACCCGCACGATGATCGGCCTGGGCCTTACCGCGCCGCTGGCGACGCAGATGCTAGCGTATTCCGGCGTGGCCGTGGCGGCTGAGCCATTCGCCTACAAGCCGACCAAGGCCGGCGGCGGCGGCGCGCTGAAGGTGCTGTGGTGGCAGGCGCCGACCTTGTTGAACCCGCACTTCGCGGTCGGCACCAAGGATCAGGACGCCTCACGCCTCTTCTACGAGCCGCTGGCCGGCTGGGATCAGGACGGCAACCTGGTGCCGGTGCTGGCGGCGCAGATCCCGACCGTCGAGAACGGCGGCCTGGCCGAGGACGGCTCGTCGGTAACCTGGAAGCTCAAGCAGGGTGTGAAGTGGCATGACGGTCAGCCGTTCACTGCCGATGACTGCGTGTTCAACTGGGAATACTCCTCGGATCCGGCGACCGCTGCGGTCACCATCGGCAGTTACAAGGACGTCAAGGTGTCCAAGGTCGACGATCACACGATCCGGGTCGATTTTCCCAAGCCGACGCCGTTCTGGGCCGACGCGTTCGTCGGCGCCTTCGGCATGATCATTCCGAAGCATCAGTTCGAGCCGTACAAGGGCGCCAAGTCGCGCGAGGCACCGGCCAACGTGGCCCCGGTCGGCACCGGCCCGTACCTGTTCGCTGATTTCAAGCCGGGCGACGTGGTGCATGGCAAGCTCAACCCCAACTACCACATGCCGAACCGGCCTTACTTCGACACCATCGAGATGAAGGGCGGCGGCGACGCCGTCTCGGCGGCGCGCGCCGTGCTGCAGACCGGCGAGTACGACTTCGCCTGGAACATGCAGGTGGAGGACGAGATCCTCAAACGGCTGGAGGCCAGCGGCAAGGGCTCGGTGGTCATTCTGCTGGCCGGCAGCATCGAACACATCCAGCTCAACAACACCGACCCCTGGCACGAGGTGGACGGCGAGCGGTCCAGCATCAAGACCAAGCATCCATACCTGAGCGACCCGGCGGTGCGCAACGCGTTCAACCTGCTGGTGGATCGCGCCTCGGTGCACAAGTTCATCTATGGCCGCACCGGCGACGACAGCGCCAACTTCGTCGTGGCACCGGAAAAGTTCGCTTCCAAGAACACCAGCTACGAGTTCAACGTCGACAAGGCGATCAAGCTGCTGGATGACGCCGGCTGGAAGCCGGGCGCCGACGGCGTGCGGGAGAAGAACGGCGTGAAGCTGCACGCGGTGTATCAGACCTCGATCAACGCGCCGCGCCAGAAGACCCAGGAGATCGTCAAGCAGGCCTGTCAGAAGGCCGGGATCTCGATCGAGATCAAGTCGGTCACCGCGTCGGTGTTCTTCTCCTCGGACGTCGCCAACCTGGACACCTATCCGCACTTTGCCTGCGATCTGCAGATGTACACCACGACGATGCAGCAGCCGGATCCCGGCCAGTTCATGCGGCAGTTCCTGTCTGAGGAGCTCGCGAGCAAGGCGAACAAGTTCCAGGGCCGCAACATCGTCCGCTGGCAGAACGCCGACTACGACAAATTGTGGGCGGAATCGGACAAAGAGCTCAATACGGTCAAGCGCGCGGCGATGCTGATCGCCCTGAACGACATGGTGATCAAGAACGTGGTGGTCATTCCGGTCGTGACGCGCCCGTCCGTGGTGGCCATCGCCAAGAACCTCCATGCGCCGCTGAGTGGGTGGGACACCAACACCTACGGGCTGCAGGACTGGTATCGCGACGCCTGAGGCGGGAGTGAGCCGCTACCTCATCCGACGGTTGCTCATTGCGATACCGAGTCTGCTTGGCATCAGCGTCGTCCTGTTCACCGTGCTGGCGCTCGCGCCAGGCGATCCGTTCGGCGAGCTTGCCACCAATCCCGCCATCCCGCCGGAGGTGCAGGCCGCGCTGCGCGCCAAGTTCGGCATGGATGATCCGATCATGATGCGCTACCTGCACTGGCTGACCGCCATGCTGCACGGAGACTGGGGATTTTCGTTCGTCAGCCGGGTGGACGTCGATACGCTGATCCTGCAACGGCTGCCGACCACGCTTGCCGTGATCGGCGCGTCGCAGGTGCTGGCATTGCTGATCGCGCTGCCGGTCGGCGTCTACGCGGCGACCCGGCCGTATTCGATCTTCGACCAGGTCGCCAGCACCTTCGCGCTGATCGGTTTCTCGCTGCCGACGTTCTTCACCGGCATCGTGCTGATCCTGGTGTTCAGCGTCAGCCTCAACTGGCTGCCGTTCGTGTTCCGCGCCGACCTTGCCGCCACCGGCCTGCAATGGTGGTGGGAGGAGATCAGGCAGTCGATCATGCCGGTCGCCGTGCTGGGGCTGTTCCAGGGCGCGACCTGGACACGCTTCGTACGTTCCGCGGTGCTCGATGTGATCCGCCTGGACTACGTCACCACCGCGCGGTCCAAGGGCCTGCCGGAGCGCGGCGTGGTGCTGAAGCACATCGTGCGCAACGCGCTGATCCCCGTGGTGACGCTGATCGCCTTGCAGATGCCGATCGTGTTCGGTGGCGCCATCGTCACCGAGCAGATCTTTCGCATTCCCGGCATCGGCTCGCTGCTGATCAGCGCCATCCAGGCCAATGATACGCCGGTGATCATGGCCGTGACCTTCGTGTTCGCGTGCCTGGTGATCCTGTTCAACCTGATTGCGGATCTGCTGTATGGCTGGCTCGACCCTCGCATCTCCTACCGCTGACGCTCGAACCGCCATCGCCGTGGAGCGGGCGCGGGCGCGACAGGTCACGCCCTGGTCCGACGCCTGGCGGCGGTTCCGCCGTCACCGGCTCGCGGTGGCGAGCGGCGTGGTCCTGCTCGCGATGATCTTCGCAGTCGCATTCGGGCCGTTGATCTGGCGGGTGCAGATCAACGACATCGATTTCTCGGCGCAACTGCAGCCGCCGAGTTGGGCGCATCCGCTGGGCACCGATGACCTCGGACAGGACCTGCTGGCGCGCATGCTGTACGGCGGGCGCATCTCGCTCGCCGTCGGTCTGGCGGCGATGTCGGTATCGGTGTGCGTCGGCACCATCGTCGGCGCGATCGCCGGCATGGCACGCGGCGGCGTCGATGCCGGCCTGGTGTGGCTGACCGACCTGTTCCTGTCGCTGCCGCAGCTCCCGGTGCTGCTGCTGCTGATCTATCTGTTTCGCGACACGTTGAAGATCTATGTCGGTCCGGAGCTTGGCATCTTCCTGCTCATTGTCGTGGGCATCGCGGCGTTTCGCTGGATGACCGTGGCACGGCTGGTTCGTGCCCAGTTCTTCGCGCTGCGTGAAAAGGAGTTTGTCGAGGCGGCACGTGCTCTCGGCGCCTCGAGGTTTCGCCTGGTGGTGCGGCACATCCTGCCGAACGCGCTGGGTCCGGTGATCGTTGCCGGCACCATCGACGTCGCCGCGGCCATCATCGCGGAGTCCACGCTGTCGTTTCTTGGTCTGGGCTTCCCGCCTGACATTCCGACCTGGGGCCGCCTCCTGTTCGACGCCAAGGACACCATCGACGTCGCGCCGCATTGGGCTTTGATCGCGGGTGGCGCGATCTTTCTCGCCGTGCTTGCCATCAACTTCATCGGCGATGGATTGCGCGACGCGCTCGATCCGCGCCGTGTCATGTGACGCATGGCTGACCGGCTGCTCGAAATCCGCGGACTGAAGACGCAGTTCAAGACCGACGACGGTATGGTGCGGGCGGTCGATGGCGTCGACCTTGTGATCGACCGCGGCGAGACGCTGGGCGTGGTCGGCGAGTCCGGCTGCGGCAAGACCGTCACCGCGATGACGGTTCTGAAGCTGATCCAGATGCCGCCAGGCCGCATCGCCGACGGCAGCGTGCTGTGGCAGGGGCGTGATCTGGTTCCGCTCGGCGCGGACCAGATGCGTCAGATCCGCAGCAAGGAAATCGCGATCATCTTCCAGGAGCCGATGACCTCGCTGAACCCGGTCTATACCGTGGGCCACCAGATCGCCGAGACCATCCGGGTGCACGAGGATCTGAGCTGGCGCGAAGCGATGGACCGCGCCGTCGAGATGCTGCGGCTGGTGCACATTCCGACGCCGGAACGCCGGGCGCACAACTATCCGCACCAGTTCTCGGGCGGCATGCGCCAGCGGGTGATGATCGCGATGGCGCTGTCGTGCAATCCCAAGTTGCTGATCGCCGATGAACCGACCACCGCGCTGGATGTCACGATCCAGGCGCAGATCCTCGACCTGCTGGCGGAGATGAAGTCGCGTCTCGGCATGGCGATCATGCTGATCACCCACGCGATGGGCGTGGTCGCCGAGACTGCGCAGCGCGTGGTGGTGATGTATGCCGGCCGCGTGGTCGAGGAAGCGTCGGTCGAGCGGCTGTTCGCCAGTCCGCTGCATCCTTACACCCAAGGCCTGATCCGCTCGATCCCGCGTATCGACAAGGACGCCGGCAAGCGGGCGCGGCTGGAGGCGATCGGCGGCACGGTGCCCAGCCTGATCGATCCGCCACCGGGCTGTCGCTTCGCGCCGCGCTGCCGCTTCGCGCAACCCGCATGCACCGAGGCGGTGCCGGAGCTGCGTGCGCCCGAGCCGGGCCACAAGGTCGCCTGCATCCTGTATTGAGTGGGGCAATGAGCGAACCGCTGCTGCGCGTCAACGAGTTGGTGAAGAACTTTCCGGTGAAGGGCGGCGTGCTCCGCCGCACGGTCGACGAAGTGCACGCGGTCGATCACGTCAGCTTCGAAATTGCGGCCGGCGAAACGCTCGGGCTGGTCGGCGAGTCTGGCTGTGGCAAATCGACCACCGGGCGTTGCATCCTGCGGTTGATCGAACCGACGGCGGGCGAGGTCTGGTTCGAGGGGCGCAATGTCGTCGAATTCGGTCATGCCGAACTGGAGAAGCTGCGCCGCGATATGCAGATCATCTTCCAGGACCCGTACGCGTCGTTGAATCCGCGCATGACGATCGGGGCGATCATCGGCGAGGCGCTGACCATACACGGCCTGGCGAAGAATCGCCGGGCCTATGAGGATCGCGTGGCCGAGTTGTTGGAGATCGTCGGGCTGAACGCCGATCAGGTTCGACGCTACCCGCACGAGTTCTCCGGCGGGCAGCGTCAGCGCATAGGCATCGCGCGTGCGCTCGCGGTATCGCCGAAACTGATTGTGTGCGATGAGCCGGTGTCGGCGTTGGACGTGTCGATCCAGGCGCAGGTGATCAACCTGCTGGAGGACCTGCAGGAGCAGTTCAGCCTGACCTACCTGTTCATCGCGCACGACCTGTCGGTGGTGGAGCACATCAGCACGCGCGTCGCGGTGATGTATCTCGGGCGGATCGTGGAGATCGCGCCGGCGCGCGACCTTTACGACTCGCCGCTGCATCCGTATACCGAGGCGCTGCTCTCGGCGGTGCCGATTCCGGACCCGACGATGAAGCGCCAGCGGATTCGCCTGCAGGGCGATGTTCCGAACCCGATCCGTCCACCGCCGGGCTGTCATTTTCACACGCGGTGTCCGATCCGGGAACTGCCGCTGTGCGGTGTTGAGAAACCACTGTTGCGACAGACCGCCGAGGGTCACTGGGTCGCGTGCCACTTGCGCGGATAGCGAGTGATTTATCCGCACACTTTTAATTAACCGGAGCGTCATTCTACTGCACTGGCGAAGCGGGCGCGAGTTGCCTAACTGCGGGTGCGCCACGTCCGGGAGAGGGATGTCGATGCAAGACAACAATGGCGGACCCAACGGGCCGCGCACCGAGGCGCTGCGTCGTGCGCTGCGGCAGGTGCACGACGAGGCGGCGGCAGCGGATCTGCTGTTCCTCGAGGACTGGCAGACGCAGCGCCGCCCCGGGATCGCCGCCTGTCTGCGTGCGAGCCAGATTCGCCGCGCCAACCCTGGGCTGGCCGAGGAAATCCATGCCGAGCTGACCAGGCGATAGGCCCCTTGCTTCGCGCGCCGCGGCGGTGGCACGGTGCGCGCGCAGGAGGGGCAACGATGGCGGTCAACAAGGTCTATCCCGATGCGCGGTCCGCGTTGGCCGGGTTGCTGCGCGACGACATGACGATCATGTCGGGCGGGTTCGGCCTGTGCGGCATTCCGGCCGTATTGATCGAGACGATTCGCGAGAGCGGCGTGAAGGGGCTGACCATCGTCTCCAACAACGCGGGCATCGACGATGTCGGGTTGGGCGTGTTGCTGAAGACGCGGCAGGTCCGCAAGATGATCAGCTCGTACGTGGGCGAGAACGCCACCTTCGCGCAGCAGTATCTCGCCGGCGAACTGGAGATCGAATTCAACCCGCAGGGCACCTTGGCGGAACGCATCCGCGCGGGCGGCGCCGGCATTCCCGGCTTTTACACTGCGACCGGCGCCGGCACGCAGATTGCCGAGGGCAAGGAGACCAAGCAGTTCGACGGCCGCACCTATGTGCTGGAACGCGGCCTGCGTGCCGATCTTGCGGTGATCCACGCCTGGAAGGCGGACCGCGAAGGCAACCTGATCTATCGCAAGACGGCGCGCAACTTCAACCCGATGATGGCGACCGCGGCCGATCAGGTGGTCGCCGAAGTGGAGGATGTGGTCGATTACGGCCAGATCGATCCTGATCACATCATCACGCCGGGTATCTTCGTCAATCGCATTGTGGAGCTGGAGACCGTGGACAAGCGGATCGAACAGCGCACCGTGCGCAAGCGGTACTGAGGAGGCTTCGACAATGCCCTGGACCCGCGATCAGATGGCTGCCCGTGCCGCGCGCGAGTTGCGCGACGGGTTCTACGTCAACCTCGGCATCGGTATCCCGACGCTGGTGGCGAATCACATTCCCGATGGCTTGTCGATCCAGTTGCATTCGGAGAACGGCATGCTCGGCATGGGCCCGTTCCCGTTCGAGGGCGATGAAGACCCCGACCTGATCAATGCCGGCAAGCAGACGGTGACGGAGTTACCGACCACCAGCTTTTTCGACAGCGCCGCTAGCTTCGCCATGGTGCGCGGCGGCCATATCGATATCTCGATCCTGGGCGCGCTGCAGGTGGCGGAGAACGGCGATCTCGCCAACTGGATGATCCCCGGCAAGATGGTGAAGGGGATGGGTGGCGCGATGGATCTGGTGGCGGGGGTGAAGCGCGTGGTGGTGCTGATGGAGCACACCGCAGGGGGCAAGCCGAAGCTGCTGAAGCGCTGTAATCTGCCGCTGACCGGGGCGGGGGTGATCGATCTGGTGATCACCGATCTGGGCGTGTTCGAGGTGGGTGACGGCGGGCTGCACCTGGTCGATATCGCGCCGGAGGTGACGGTGGAGGAGATCCGCTCGAAGACCGAGGCGGGGTTCACGGTGTCGCCGGAGTTGAAGCTGGCGGCGTGAGCAAGGCCGGGGTGGCGGGGGGCCGGGCAAGCACCGGCTCCAGCGGATTGCCCCAGAGCGTATCGCCGGTACGGGCGAACAGCATCAGGTCGGACTTGACCCAGGTGTAGATGCGCCGGCGGCCCTCCGGTGAGAGCGGTCCGCCGGTGGCCACGATGGTGCGCAGATGGCGGAGGTCCGGGCGATGGCGGGGACGGCGGAAGGCAGCTTCGGCCAGGCTCCGCGCAGGAGCTACCACGACGGTGGCAGCTTCCTCGGCGGCGGTGGCCAGCAGGGCGGCGGGGTCCGCAGCAGTGAGGATGACGGTGGTTCCCTCCAACAGCGCGGCAGGCCACGGCCAGGCGGGGCCGGTTGCCAACAGCCGATCGTCGCGGCGCAAATCGGCGTGCAGCAGCAGATCGGCAAGGGGACGGATCAGAGCGGAGGTTGGCCAAAGGCGTTCGAGCGGGGCGGCGACCTCCGGCGGGAGGACGCCCACGCCGATGTTGCGGATCGCCTCACCGCTGAATGCAATGCGCCGGCCATCCGCGCGGCGGAGCACCAGAGCCTCCGGCGTCCCGCATCGGCGGGCGAGGCGAAGCGGCTGGTTCGGCAGCCGCGCGAATGCCGTCATCGCCGTCCCGAAAGTGCCCGGATGCTCCGCGGAAAACCGCTGCAGGGCCGCCCAGCCATCCAGGTCTACGCCATGTACCGTTCGCAACCATTGCAGGAAAGCCCAGGCGTTGCTGGTGACCACCGTTTCCCGGTTCGGCGCATACAGGATTTCGGCCATCGGCACGCCCCTTGATCGGCCTGGACGGCGGGCGCTATATGCCGCGCTCCGCTCGGCCGGGGCCATAGCTCAGTTGGGAGAGCGCCTGAATGGCATTCAGGAGGTCAGGGGTTCGACTCCCCTTGGCTCCACCAGTGTCGCCTATGATCTATCGAAAGTGCGGCGACGCGAGCGGGCATTATCCAGGTCAGCTACCGGGAATATCGCGCGCAGCATTTGCGTCCGGAGCCGCGTCCCGGCGGACCGCGGCTATCGCAGCGTAGCGGTTCGCGAGCAGGTGGAGCGTCTCCCGCACTGTCACCGTCTTTGCCGCCGCGGCCATGGCCCGCAGTTCAGGCACGATCTCCAGCAGCTCGGTTCGCGTGACGAGGGGCATGGGTTATCGTGACGTCTTGCGCGTCCGCGGTCTGTGACCTCGGTCACTATTCATGGCCTTCGGCAGTACACAGCCGCGTTATCGACCGGATCGCGACGGCCCGACAGCACAGGCGATACGTTGACGCATGTCCGCGACTGGCTCAGCGAGGGCCTTCACTCAACGGGGGCGACCATGATGATCGAGATATGCCGACGCCAACTGCGGGCAACGCTGTTCACGGCGCTGATGCTTCTGGCAACGGTGCATTGGTCCGGCCCGGCATTCGCGGGGGCGCTCGATCGCATTCACCAGGACAATCTCATCCGCATCGCCTACCGTGCCGATGCGCCGCCATTTTCCTTCAAGAACGGCAACGGCGAGCCGGCCGGCTTCATGGTCGAACTCTGCCAGGCGGTCGTACGGCAGCTGGCGCAGCAGCTGAAGTTGCCAACGTTGAAAACGAGCTACGTGACGGTTGACGCCGCCGATCGCTTCGAGGCGATCCAGCAGAACAAGGCCGACCTGCTCTGCGAGCCGACCAGCAGCACGCTATCGCGTCGCAAGCTGGTCGATTTCTCGGTTGCGACGTTCGTTGACGGCGCCAGCCTCATGATCACCCAGGATGGACCACACAATCTGCAAGAGCTGGCCGGACGGAAGATCGGCGTGCTGGCCGGGACGACGACCGAGCAGGAGCTGCGCAAGTCCCTCAGCCAGAATGGGCTGACCGCGGACGTCGTTCCAGCCAAGACCCACTCGGACGGTCTCGCGATGCTGGATGACGGCAGGACATCGGCCTACTTCGCGGATCGCTCGATCCTGCTGGCGCTGATCGCGACCAGCAAGGCGCCCGAGAAATTGCGGCTGGCCGACGTTTACCTGACGATCGAGACCTATGCGCTGGCGTTGCCGCGCGGTGACGACGACTTCCGACTCGAAGTCGATCGTGCGCTCAGCCATGTCTACGGTTCCGGCGAGATCAACGCGATCTTCGCGCACACCTTCGGCAACAACCCCCAACCGGGATCGATGCTGGAGACGGTTTATTTGATCTCGGGGTTGCCTGATTAGCTCGCAGCCCCCGGCGAGGCGATGACCACCGGCGGCGGTCGTTGCGCGCTGCTGCTTGCCAGCCGTCCCGGACAGGCGGAAGCTTACCGCCAAATCGGACCAGCCTCGTGGGAAGGAAACACAATGCGTTACAATCGAATTTCCGCCGACTGCCATCTCGACATGCCGTGGATGCCGCCGACTCTGTTTGTGTCGGAAGCGTCGCAGGAATTGAAGGACCGCATGCCCTACGTGACCGACGGCCCGGACGGGCCGATGTGGGTCACCAAGAGCGGCGCCAATTTCGGCCTTAAGAACGGCGTCGGCCCGAGCGGCGCCAAGCTGGTGCCCGGCCAGAACCGCCGCGTCGACATCATGGCCGAAACCGGGCTGTTCGCCGACGGCCAGAAGGACATCCGCCGCGTCAGCGATCCGCATCTGCGGGTCAAGGATATGGACCGCGACGGCGTCGATGCCGAGGTGATCTTCGGCATCCTGGGTTCCGCCTCGAAGCTGAAGGACAATGAGGCGGCGGCGGAGATGTTCAGGATCTATAATGACTGGCTGAAGGATTTCTGCAGCCACTATCCGGACCGCCATATCGGCCTCGCCTGTCTGCCGTACGGCGACGTCGACTGGGCGGTGCAGGAGATCCATCGCTGCGCGAAGATGGGCCTGAAGGGGCTGGAGCTGTCGTGCTCGTGGGACATGGAGCCGATGTGGCATCCGTGCTGGGAGCCGCTGTGGCAGGCGGTAAACGAGGTGCAGCTGCCGCTGCACTTCCACACCTTCCCCACCACGCCGCCGCGCGCCCGCGAGATGACGTCCGGCCAGGTGCGCCGCGCCGCGATGTTCACCGGGGTGTCGGCGTTCCAGATGGGGCTGATCCATATCCTGGCCGCGATGATGGGCGCCGGCGTGTTCGAGCGCTATCCGAACCTGCGTGTGTCGTTCGGCGAGAGCGGCATCGGCTGGATCCCCTATGCGCTGGATCGGATGGACTTCGAGTTCGAGGACCGGTTCCGTGACCTGATGAAGCTGAAGCCGTCCGAATACTGGCAGCGTCAGTGCAAGGCGACGTTCCAGTTCGATCCGATCGGCCCGAAGCTGCTCAACGTGAACAATCTGATGACGACGGATACGCTGATGTGGGGGTCGGACTATCCGCACACCGACGGCATCTGGCCGGAATCGACCAAGTATATCGACGAGCAGTTCAAGGGTCTGGCGGCCGAGGACATCCGCAAGATCACCTGTGACAACGCGGCGAAGTTCTACAACCTGACGAACTGAGGTCGTGACTGCGAGGGCCCCGATCGAAACATGTCGGCCCTCATTCAACTTGGCCCGTGGTATGGGCGCAATATCACCGACGCGCGCCGGGTCATCGGCGCGCGTCGGACACGCGGCGCGATTACGATCTATGTGACTGCTCCCATCACCTCGCCGATCCTCGAGGTCGCGATCGATGGTTTCAGCCTCTATGTGTTGGGCTTTCGTCGCCAGGGTGAGCGGACGTGGTGGGAATTCGAGCCTGACAGCGATCTGCCGCGCCTTGCCCCGTTCGATCGCATCTCCAGCGGGCCAGCCAGCTACTCCAACCTAGGGCTTGCGGCCCGAACAGAGGTTGTCATGCAACCGTGGCGCCTGCTCATGGAGCTCGCTGTCTTCGACGGGCTGATGGGTGACGGGACCAAGAAGCGCAAGCTGCTTCTGCTGATCTTTCTCGTCTCCGAGGCGCTGCGGTTCGATTCCGTGAAGGCGGCCTGCTACGCGTATGTTTCCAATGCTGCAACATATTTTGGTGCACCCGATTACTATTATCGCAATCCGGCTGACGTGGCCGGGCATCGCTTTGCGTTCACCGAACAGCTCGTACAGACGGTGCAGAACTGGCGCACGCGCACCGCAGCCGGCAGCTCCGACATAGCGCTGCCTTGGATGGCCTAACGCCGGCGCGTTATCAGAAGATGCCGGCAGCCAACCCGGCGGCAAACGCTGCACCAAGCTCCGCGCAGCGGTCCAGGTCCGCGGCGCCAATCCGCTTCGGCGCCAGGATTGCCTCCGGCGTCTGCGCATGCGTGCACACGATCAGCGGTTCGGCGATCGCACGCAGCCGCCAGCCGGTAGCGATGCGAGCGATCTGCCGGGCGGCATTCTCGCCGTCGCTGCCGGCGCAGATCAGCGTCGCGTACGGTCGTCCGTTGATGCGATCCAGCGCGGCATAATAGCTGCGGTCGAAGAAGTCCTTCATCTTGCCCGCCAGTGCCGCGAGGTTCTCCGGCGTGGCGAAGATGTAGCCATCCGCCGCCAGCAGATCCGCGCCACCGGCCTTCGGGGCGGTCAGCAGCCGCACACCGATGTCAGGCTCACACCGCGCACCGGCGGCCGCGGCCTCGGCCATCTGGCGCGTGCCGCCGGTCAGCGAGTGATAGACGATCAGCAGCGTCCTCAAAACGGCCGTCGGTCGAGCGCCGCGTAGGGCTGTTCCAGCCCGTCCACCGGGATGTTCCGCCCGTTGATCCAGTGCGCGCGCGGCGAGGCCAGGAACACGATGACATCGGCCACCTCCTCCGCGGTTCCCAGGCGGCCCATCGGGAAGCCATTCCGCACGTAGTCGTCGTAGTTGGCCTGGTTGCCGAGCCGGTAGCGGTCCCAGCCATTGTCCTCGACCAGGATCGAGCCGGGCGACACCGTGTTCACCCGCACGCCGTGCGGCACGAACTCCAGCGCCCAGCGCTCCGTGTCGAAGATCAGCGCCGCCTTGGCCGCGCCGTACTGGCCTGAGCCGGCAAGCTGCGGCGACCAGCCGGATATCGACGACACGTTCACCACCGCCGCTCCCGGACGGCCGCGCATGTGCGGCAGCGCGAGCCGCATCATGCGTACTGTCTGCAGCAGGTTGATCTCCAGTGTGGCGCGCCAGTCCTCGTCCGTGCTGTCGGCGATCGTTCGCCCGCCTCCGCCACCGCCGACATTGTTGACCAGGATGTCGATGCCGCCGAACGCCGCCGCTGCGGCCGCCACCAGCTGCTCGGCGCCGTCGGGCCGCGTCACGTCGGCGGCAACGCGGGCCACCGTGGCGCCCTCGGCATGCAGCGCGGCTTCGGCGTCGCGCAGCACATCGGCCGAGCGGCTTGACAACACCAGCCGGCAGCCCTCGGCGGCGAACGCCTTGGCGGTGGCAAGACCGATGCCGCGGCTCGACCCGGTGACCAGCACGACCTTGTCGGCGAGACGCAGGTCCATCACTCGGCCGCGGCCAGCGCCGGGGCGGGCCGGGAGATACGCAACACCAGCAGCGACGCCAGCAGGCAGGCCGTGCCGCTGGCCACGAACGCCAGCAGATAGCTGCCTTCCAGGCTGCGTACCGCGCCGGCGCCGAACGCCGCCAGCGCGCCGCCGATCTGGTGCGCCGCGAAAATCCACGACACGATCACGGGCGCGTCGCGACGGCCGAATACCTCGTTGGTCAGCGCGAAGGTGGCCGGTCCGGTGGCCACCCAATCCAGCCCGTAGAACACAGCGAACACCGACAGGCTGAGCGGATCGAACGATGTGAACGGCACTGCCACCAGCGACAGACCCCGCAGCCCGTAGTACCAGAACAGCAGCACCCGTGGATTGAACCGGTCGCACATCCAGCCCGACGCGGCCGAGCCGATCAGGCTGAACACGCCAATAACCGCCAGGATCGACGCGCCGTTGACCTCGGCGATCCCATGGTCGGCGCAGTAGGCGATCAGGTGGGTGTTGATCAGCCCGTTGGTGGAGAACCCGCACACGCCGAAGGTCAGGCACAGCAGCCAGAAATCCATTGACCGTGAGCCGCGGATCAGCGCCTGGATCGCCACCGCGAACGGATTGCCGCCGGCGGCATGCTCGGATCTGGGCGGCTCCATCGCGGTGCTGCCGTACGGGTTCAGGCCGATCCGGGCGGGCGATTCCGGGAGCATGATCGCGACGATCGGCAGCACCACCGCGATCGCCAGGGTGACGCAGACGGCCACGCCGCGCCAGCCGTAGCGCTCGGCCAGCAGAGCGAGCAGCGGCAGGAAGATCAGTTGCCCGGCGGCGTTGGCCGCGGTGAGCAGCCCCATGGCGAAGCCGGTGCGCCGCTCGAACCAGCGGTTCGCCACTGTCGCGGCCATGCCGACCGCGCCGGCGCCGGAACCGATCCCGACCATCAGGCCCCAGGTGAGGAACAGCTGCCACGGCGCGGTCATGAAGGTGGATAGCCCGGTCCCGGCCATCAGCACTGCCAGGCACGCCAGGATGGTGCGCTTCAGACCGATCACCTGCATCAGACCGGTCAGGAACGGGCCGGTGGCGCCCAGCAGGATGATATTGAGCGAAATGGCGCCGGAGATGGTGCTGACATCCCAGCCGAACGCGTGCTGCAGCGGGACGATCATCACGCCTGGCGCGGCGCGAACGCCGACGCCGGCGAGCGTCGAGGTGAACACGACGGCCAGCACGATCCACGCGTAGTGCACGCGGCCGGAGAACAGGTTTGCGATTCGGGACGGCAACATGCCTTCGACCTTCTTCAACCTGCCCGCACTACAGAAGAATTCCGCCACCTGCCAGCTACGGAAGGGCGCGTTCCTGGCATGGCATCCCTGCGTGGTCGCCGAACCGGTCGCTACTCGAGCGGTCTGCTGATCGCCGACGTGCCGGACGCCGTGATCAACGCCCGGTCGGCTGCGCCTTGTCCCAGGCGAGGAACTGCTGGAACAGCGCCTGCTTAGCTGCATCCGTCAGATTGGCGCTCACCGTGGGATTGGTCTGCGCCAGGAACGTGTTGAACCGCGCCTGGGTCGCGGCGCTCGCGGTCCCCGCGGCGGTATGTTGCGCCAGCCAATCCTGCGCGGGCCCGAACCGTGTCCAGCCAGGCACCTGCGCGGCAAGGTTCACCTCGCGCCACTTCGGATGGCGCGGCGGCACCTGGAACTGGTCGAACTTGCTGAAGAACGCGTCCACAAAGCGGGCGACCTTGTTGTATCGCTCGGTGTGCGGCTGCCAGGCGAACACCGCCATCACGTCGCCGACCGCGAGCGTCGAGATCGGGGCGTCGGCCGGCACCAGCGCCGGATAGATGTCGTGGGTGAATCGATCCGGCAGATAGGTCTGCTCGAGGGTCTGACTGAGCTCGACGGGAAGAAAATGCAGACCCAGGTCGCCCGGCACATTCGCGAACAGCGGGATCGGCGCGCCACCGACATGGATGACCGCCGCGATATCGCCGTGCTTCAGCGCCTCAATCCCGTTGACCTGCTTCTGGTGCTCGAGCTTGGGCTTGATGCCAAGAGCGTCGAGCACGATCTCCGCGGTCATTGCGGAGCCGCTGCCGAGGACATCGACGTTGACGCGCTGGCCGTTCAGGTCCTGAAGACCCGTGATGTCCTTGCGCGCGAGGACATGAACCTCCTCGTCGTACAGCTTTGCGATATAGCGGATGCTCTGGGTGAGATTCGGGGCCAGGTTGTGCTGGGTCGCGTAAGTCAGTGCGTCGGCCTGCACAAAGCCGATGTCGACGCCACGCAGGTACAGAATGTCGGTAAGGTTTTGCAGCGAGCCCTTGCCGAGGATGGTCAACACGCGAATTGTACCGTCATCCAGGATCGTCAGGTCCGCGCCGGTCTGGGCATAGGTGCCGCCTTCCATGCCGGTGATCACGCCGACGGTGCCGAGGTTCGCTCGGTTGACCTGCTCCGGCGTTTGCGGCTGCGCCGATGCGATCCCGGCAAACATGAGAAAAATTGCGGCTGCGACTAGGTGTTTCACGATACCCCCGGCGAAATGCGGTCCTGCTATTACTGGTGGCGCCCGATTATTGTCCGGCTGAGGATCGTTCCGGTACTGCGACGCTTTTCCACGCCTGGCCGATCCTATGGCGCGCGCGCAAGGCCAGTCAATCACCTACCGTTACTACAGCGTCGTAGGTCGGTTCGCGATCAGATCACCGCATCGCGGCGCAGCGCGGCGATCTCGTCCGCGGTGTAGCCCGCCTCACCCAGCACCTGGTCCGTGTGCATGCCGAGCGGTGGCGGTGCGTGGTCGAGCCTGCCGCCGCCATGCGCCATCTGGAAGCCGGAACCCATCAGCCGCAGCGGGCCGTACTCCGTCTCCACCGTCTGCACGGCATCGCGGGCGGCGATCTGCGGATGGTCGATCACCTCCTCGATTCGCCAGATGCTGGCGCACGGCGCGCCGGCAGCGTTCAGGCGCTGTTCCCAGGTCCTGGCATCGGCGCTCGCCAGCGCGGCCTCGATGATCGCCCGCAGCGCCGCTTCGTTCTCCTTGCGCAGGAACCAGTCGGCGAAGCGCGGATCGTCCAGTGCTGCGGCACAACCGAGCGCGGTCATCAGCGCCTCATACTGGCGGTCGTTGTTCACTGCCAGCAGCAGCCAGCTGTCTCTGGCGCGGAACAGGTTGGCGGTGACCTTGCGGCTGATCGCCTGGTTGCCGAACTGCTCCTGGCGGTGGCCGGCGACGGTGAAGTCGGCGACCTGGGTGGAGAGGAAGGCGAGGCTCGCCTCCAGCATCGACACGTCGATGAACTGGCCCTGCCCGGTATGCGTGCGCTGAAACAGCGCCGACGACACGGCGAACGCGGCGGTCATGCCGGACAGCACGTCGCACACCGCGAAGCCGGCGCGCGTCGGCCCCATCTCCTTGTGGCCGGTCAGCGACATGATGCCGGACAGCGCCTGGATCTTGCCGTCGTAGCCAGCCTCGTTGCGGTACGGGCCGGTCGCGCCGAAGCCGGAAATCGTGCAGTAGATAAGCCGCGGGTTGATCGCGCGGAGCGCTTCATAGCCGATCCCGAGGCGGTCCATCACGCCGGGCCGGAAGTTCTCCATCACCACATCGGCGCGGGCGGCGAGGCGGTTCACGATCTCGATCGCCGCGGGCTGCTGCAGGTCGAGTGTCAGGCTGCGCTTGTTGCCGTTGATCGCCAGCCACGCCGGCGCCATGCCGCGCTCGGCCCATTCGCGGGAGAGCGGAGTGCGGCGCATGTCCTCGCCCTCGCGACGTTCCACCTTGATCGCATCGGCGCCGAGCAGCGCGAGCTGGTAGCTGCCGTACGGGCCGGCGAGGACCTGGGTGAAGTCGAGGACGCGGACGTTGGCAAACGGACGGGGATCGGAGGTCACAGGAGGCCTTTATAGTGAGAGTCGGATGAACCGACGGATAAACAATCAGAGCAATCGGATGGATCGCCGGTGCTATCGAGCAGCAGAAGAATTTTAACACGGAGAACGATCGAGGGCCACGGAGCGCCACGGAGAAGGCACGCCCGACATCTTGGACTCCTGTGGCCCTCCGTGGTCCTCGTTCGTTCTCCGTGTTGAATCCTTGATATTACCGACTACCCAACTCATGCGGCTCTTGCACTGGACTAAAGAAACCCGGCCTCGCTCAAAACTAGTCGTAACGTGATCCCGACCCTTCATTACGAGCCATGGCTGCGCGAGTGTCACTGCCCTCCCAGCCAATCAATCCGCCTACGAACTTAGGGATCGGTCTTTTGCGTCTACGCCGCCTTCTCGACCCGCAGCGACCGCGCGATCGCCTTCTGCTCGTCGAACTCGCGCCGCCGCCGCGCCAGTTCCTCTGCCGGGATCCGCTCCAGGTTCAGATAGTCCAGCTTCCACGACGCATCCGCGCCCCAGCGCAGCGGCGACTGCATGGTGGTGCGCGGCCCCGGTGCTGCCTCCAGCACGCGCAGCGCCAGTTCCAGCGTGCGGTCCTGGGAGGCCACATCGTGCGGCTTGCCCGCACTGTTGCCGAGCGGGAAGTCGCTGAACAGGAAGCGCGGCACGGCGGCGTGCTCGACGATGTCCTTGGCGGCGCCCATCAGCACGGTGGCGATACCGTTCGCCTCCAGGTGGCGTGCGACCAGGCTGGATGTCTGATGGCAGACCGGACAGTTCGGCACCACGATGGCGACATCGGCACCATCTTCCCGGCACCGGCGCAGGATTTCCGGCGCGTCGGTCTCCACCGTGACGCGGTGGCTGCGGTTGGTGGGCGCGCCATGGAACCGTTGGGCGACCGCGCCGATGCGGCCCGCCGCCGCGGCGCGAAGCAGGGCCGGCAGCGGGAACCAGGTGCCGCTGTCCTCGGCCGAGGTGTGCACGCGGTCGTAGCCGATGTGCGAGATGCGCAGATCGTGAGGCTGCGAGGTATCGCCGGAATAGACCCGGTAAAATTTCGCCCCGCCGTTGTAGGGCGCGCCAGGTCCCTGCTCGCCCTGGTCCGGACGGTATGGCGCCGCGGTGGTGATAACGGTCACGCGCATGGCGGCGAGCGGCTTGTGGAGCGGCGTGAACGGCGCCTCGACGTGATGCGCCCAGCGATACGGCGTGGTGTAACCGATCGCGGCGTAGTACTCGCGCGTGCGCTGCATGTAGGGTATCGGCGCGTCGTAATCCGGCGCGAAGCCGAGAGCGGCGTCGAGGTCGCGGTCCATGAGGTGTCTCCCGTGCGCGGATGCGCGCCGATCGCTAGATCAGGCCGTGCCCGCGACGGGTGTCAATAGTCGGCTCAGACGCAATCGTTCAGGGCGGCCCGCTTGAATTTGACCAGCCGACGGCCGATCCATCCGCGGATCCCCGGCACCAACGCGACGGCAACCAGCTGCGAGGTCGACCTGGAGCGAGCCACCTCGGCCCTTCGCGCCCGTTCGTCGGCCTGGGCCACCAGGCTCTCCGCGTAGTCCGCTCGGGCGATGGCCCGCGCCAACTCGTCCTGGATCGTGCCGAGCCTGTGGGTGGCGCGATTTGCCAGGTCGCCGTAGGTCACCTGGTTGCTTGCCAGGGCGGGCGATCCCTGTGATCGATCGGAGGTCAGCATCAAGGTCAGGCCATTGACCGACAGCTCGACCTTCTTTTCGGCCTGCTTCGGAATTGGGATGCGACGGTCGATGCAATAAAGCAGCAGCGCCGCAACGATATACTGAGCGCCAAGTTTGATCGGCTCGGTTGCCAGGGAGGGCTGAAGTCGTACCACAGCTGTAGGAGCCTCATTGGGTCCCACCACCTCCATCGCCACGACGTCATTGGTGGTGACGATCTGGCCCTGCTTCTGAACGAACGCGGTGACGGCGCTCCGCGTCTCTTCCGGCGTGAAAACGATGTAGCGGACCTCCATGGTCACGAGAGGATGTCCTCGGTTTTCGTCAGCCTTCGGGGCCGATCGCTCGAGCGTCGGATCGCACAGCTACCGAGCGTAGCGCACTCGGTTTAACTGCCGGTTAAACCTGCGCGTACTTGCGAGCCCCGGTTCAGCTCCTCGCCATGGCCGGCGGTCGGGACGTCGACCGTCGTCGCGCAACCGCGGCAACGGGCGGCCCGACCGTTGCGTCCTTGATCGCCGCACCATTCGTCACTCTGATCGCACTCAGCAGAAACCATGAGCGCAGACACTCCCGCAGCTGGCGCGGACCGATCACCTTGATCTTGCCGGACCGCACGCCGGCATCCCAAGCCAGTTTGCCGAACCAGATCGCGATCATCGTCCGGATGTCGGTCGTTACGTACAGGTCCACCGGGAACCCAGGATCCGTTGGACACAGGTCAACCGAGCCGCGATCGTTCACCAACCACCATTGCCTTCTGCCTTCGGGCACGTCGGTGAATTCCAGATAGACGGTGACCCGCCGTTGGGGAAACACGGCGGGATCGACGCCGCGGCGGATATTCCATACCAGAACCGTAACGTCGAGATCGCCTGGCCCCAACGGGTCCTGGGCATAGCGCAATCCCCACTCGCCGAGTTGCTGGATCACCGGGCCGAGGGCGGTACCCGCCTCGGTCAGGTGCCATTCGTGGGTCCGTCCGCTATCGCCGCGGCGCTCCACAATACCCACGCGCGCCAGTTCCTTCAGGCGCGTGGACAGCAAGGTTTGCGACATCAGCGGCACGCCGCGGCGAATGTCGTTGAAGCGTGTGCTGCCCGCCAGCAGCTCTGCGATGACCAGCGGAGTCCACCGTTCAGCGACAATCTCCGAGGCCTTGGCGACCGGACAGAATTGACCGTAATGCATGATGACGTCTCCCCCGCATATCGCGGGCCTCGACCATACATCGTCCGGCCAGTCGGGCTACTCCAGATTCTGGACTAGTAATAATGGGGGAACCCGGAAACGCTGGGGCCCGAGCACCGGTTCGACGTCATTCTTGGGAGGAAAATCATGACGCCAGAATTGCACCGCCGCGCCGTGCTGGGGGGTGCCATCG
>DASXNR010000409.1:0-7281 GCA_036494925.1 Acetobacteraceae bacterium | reverse complement strand
CGATCGAGCAGCGTGTGTTCCAATCGTCGCCGGCGATCGGGATACCAGTGCACTGCCATCATATAGGCGAGGTCGCTCGCCGCGATGCCGATCCTCCAGCCGTCCCAATCGAACAGTCGCGGACCGTCGCGATCGCCACGTGGCAGGAAGATGTTCCACACGTGAGCGTCGCCATGCACCAGCGTCACGTTGCGGTGCGTGTTGTAGCGTTCGAGCAAACTTGGGAACGCAGCGAGAAACCGCTGGTACAGCATTCGCCGTTCGCGTGGCAGAGCATCGCCGAGGCGTTCGGTGAAGCGCGTGAAGTGTGTCGTCAGGTCGTGCAGCAGGCGTTCGCTGGCGGCTGTGTCGCGCCAGGTACCGATCGAGCTGCCCAGGCGCGGGTCGTCCCACCAGGCAGCATGGAAGCGGGCCAACGTTTCCACGATGGCTTCGCACTGCTTCGTCGTCGGTGGCAACGGCCACGCCGTGGGAATGGCGTGGGTGTCGGTGAGGTCCTCCAGCAGCAAATGCCAGTTATCGGTGGCCGCGTCCCAGTGCGCGTCATAACAGCGCGGAACCAGATGCTGCTCCATCGCAGCGGCGACGTTGCTGTAGAATGCGACTTCCTGCTGGCCGGCTTTCCATCCGCTGCGGATGCGTTCGGGCAGGCCAGTTTTCAGGATGACGGAGGTCGGCACACCGGCAGCGGCGTGGTCATATATCAGCCGAAGTCGAATGATCCGTGACAGTATGGTCGCGCGCGAACTCTCCACCACGACCTCGCGCACCCGCGACTCAAGAGGCAGATTCGAGCGGCTAAGCGCCTCGGTGATGTGCGCGGCATCGGCGGCACGCGGCAGTTGGTTTCCTGTCATGTCTCGCTGACCTATTTCACCAATCCGGACAAACCGACCGCGAGAAACGACGCCAGCACATAGCCCATGATTTTGTGGACATAAAAATAGTAGCGCGGCCAGCCCGCCAGTTCGATCGTGTAGTGCATCTCGCGCAGGCGGATGAGCGGCACCAGCAGATCGAAGCTGTAGGCAACGCCGAACGGCAAGCCGTGGCGGCGGCCCTCGCCCGACACGCGCAGCACGACGACGCCGGCGAGGATGAAGCCCACCACCCAGAACAGCGCGCGCTCGACGTGGTAGCCATAGCCGACGGACCAGTCGAGCGCGGTCAGCCACACGCGCTGTGGCCACGTCGCCTCCCGGCGTTCGCGCCGCTTGCCGGCGTAGAGGATGTCGTCGGCGGCGTCCGGTCTACCCGCGTCGCGCAGCACCGCGGCGAGCTGTACGTATGGCTGCGGTGAGTACTGTTCCTTGGCGAGCCATCGCCGGAACCATCTGACGGGGCGGTCCGCCATGCGGTCGCGCTCGTCGGGGTGAACGCCGCCCAGACTGCGATAGGTGAGGCCAATGAGCTCGAGCTTCGCCGGCCAGGCATCATTGGTATCCTGAATCGCATTGGCCGTGGCGTTGTGCAGGATCAGTGCCGACCCGCCGGTCCAGTGTGCAGGCCGCGGACCGAGCACCAGGTCGCTGCGAATCTGCGCGCCGGTGATGTCCACGGTGTCGTGGAATGTCCCGTTGGCCAGTTCCAGTTCACCGAGGCTGCTGAAGATCAGGTTGACCGGGCCGGAGAACTCGGTGCCGCCGCTGAGAAAGACGTCGCCATGCACCTCGATCGACTCGAGGTTCAGCATTCCCGCGACCTTCGACTCTCGCAGGTTCAGCACTCCACCGATGCGGGCATTCAGGAGATTGATTTCGGTGAACTCAGCCTTGTCGCGCATCGCAAGATTGCCGTCGATCCGGGCGTCGGCAAAGTTGAGGAGACCGCTTACTTTCGATCCGATCAGAGTGACAAAGCCTGCAACATGAGCGTCGATGAGGCGGACTTCGGCAAACTCCGCACCACTCATGTCAACGCTGCCATCGATCTGGACGTTCGTCATATCGAGCAGTCCATGTACCTTCGCGGTGTCGATGGCTACGTTGCCGTGCAGTTGCGCATTGACCAGACGCACATGGTTGATGTCCGATTGATTGTTCAGCGCCAGGTTTCCATCGATCCGGACCCCGGCCAGGTCCAGCGTCCCGCCGATCTTCGATCGAGGCAGTCCGAATTGTCCGTGGATATGCGTGCCAGCAACGGTGAGGTCGGAAAATTGATCCTGATCGCCCAACAGGTGGCCGAAAATCTCGCCGCCGATCAGGCTAAGCGGGCCAGAAAATCTCGTGGAGAACAGCATAAGGGAGCCGCCGATTTCTGCTCCGAACAGCCTCATATCACCAAATTCGGCGTCGCTCATATCAAGATTGCCGGCGACGTGGAGCAGATCAAGGGAGATATGACCACCGGATTTGGCTTCACTCAAATTGAGGCCGCTTTTGATATGCGCCCCGGTCATATCAAGTTCTGTCAGTTCAGACTTTCCCAGGGATATATCTCCGTCGATCCGGGCGTCTGTGAAGCGGAGCACTCCTATGACATGGGTTCCGTAGAGCGTGATTCGACTGGTCGACCGCACGCCAGCGAAGTTGGCACCTTGCTCGAGCAGGCTGTGATCGAGCCAGAGCTCGTGCGCCAGCTCTGCATGCTGCAGGTCGAGCGGCTCCCTGAAGCGGGCTCCGACGATGCGGACACCATTTCGCGTGAGCACACTGCGGTACTGGTCCGCCAGCAGGATGGTCTCGATAAAGGCTGAACTCAGGACACGATTATCCGGCAGTCCTTCCGGCCGCTTTGGATCGAGGTCGCCGCCGTAGTCCGGCGCCGCGTTGAAATCGGCGATCTGGCCGACGCAGACGCGGCTCCAGACGAACTTCTCCTGGGGTGTCCAATGCTCGTCTGCCGCGACAGGGCACTGGCCATCGGTGGGTACCGGACGGGCCGGCTCCTCAGCCCCTGCACCGAAGGCGCCCAGCAGCAGCCACATGAGGACAGCGTGCAGGAGCGGCCGAATCATCGTCGGGGCCCGTCGTCCAGCAGATGATCGAGACCGATCTCGCCGAACTCATTGACCAGCGCCGCGGTTCCGGCGAGCGCGGGCTGCCGCAGCAGATGATTCAGCAGCGTGGTCTTGCCGGTGCCGGTAAGCACGGTGACTGGAACAGAGTCAGCCATGCGCGTGGCCGCCGTACAAGGTTTCCGGTGCAACCAACGGCGCCGCGATCTCAACCAGCTCGCCGTCGCGCGCGGCGCGGAAGAAGCAGTTGCGCCGGCCGGTGTGGCAGGCCACGCCCTCCTGGTGCACCAGCAGCAGCAGTGTGTCGCCGTCGCAGTCCACCCGCAGCTCCTTCAGGTGCTGCACCTGACCGGAGGTCTCGCCCTTGCGCCACAGCGCGTTGCGGCTGCGGCTGAAGTAGCAGACCCGGCGCGTTGCGAGCGTTTCTGACACGGCGTCGCGGTTCATCCAGGCGAGCATCAGCACCTCGCCGGTGTCGTGCTGCTGCGCGATGGCGGGCACGAGCCCGGCGGCGTCGAAGCGGATCGCGGCCAGTATGTCTTGTTCGCTCATGGCTGTTATCTTGGGGTGCAGCAGCCCGTGGGGGAAGGTGTCGCCATGCCAGTGATCATCTCGGCCGATGATGCGCACCCGACGCGGCGACGTGCCAGTTCCAACGGCACCGGGTTCTGGCTGACCAGCTACATCGGCGTCAACCGCTATACGGCCAGCGCCGAGACGCCACCGGAACCGGGCGCGATCTATCCGATGGCGTTCCTGGTGGAACAGGATCCCGATGCGGTGGTGGGCGCGCACTACCATCAGGCCGACCAGTTCCAGGTGATGGTCGCCGGCAACGGACGACTCGGGACACATGGTGTGGCGGCGGCGGCCATGCATTTCGCCGGGGCCTGGTCACCGTACGGTCCGCTCGCGGCCGGACACGACGGGTTGCAGTACTTCACACTGCGCAACGGCTGGGACCCAGGGGCACGCTACATGGAATTCCCCGACAACCGCGCCGCGCTGCGTTCCGTGCCGCGTCTGCACCGCGAAGTGGTGGGCGAGATTGCGCCGACCGCGGACGGGCTGTGGGCGCGGCGCTACCATATTGCAGCAGGCGAAAGCGCGGCAGCGCCCGATGCCGCGAACGGCGGTGGGCAGTTCTGGCTGGTGTTGTCCGGTAGTCTGAGGCACGGCGGCAAGACGATGCCCCCGCGTTCGTGCGTGTTTGTCCATCCGGAGGAAGCGCCGCTTACCGTGGTCGCCGGCGCGGATGGTCTCGACGCGATGGCGATGCAGTTCCCGCGACCGTGACCCTCGGTCGGCGGTAGCAGCCTTTGCGCGGTCCGATTTCCGTTGCGCACTGACGCAACAGTCCGGACGATCGTGCATGCACCGCTCGCTGCCGCTCATGGTTTGCGCGCCATCTCGCCGGCGGTGAACGATCCAAGCACGGCGATCAGTTGCGTCGACCAGCTCAGCCGTGTCCTGATCCGCTGGGTCGGTCGCGTGCGGCCTGCATCGCATCTGTACGACCCGCCGTGTGCCGCGCGACGTGCTATATCGGCGAGCGCAGGCGGTGGTCGCGGGCTGTGAGGCGAATGCCGGAGACCGACCTTGCCAGGCTGCGTGCGCGCGCGCCGCGCCGGTGCCGGGGTTTCCGCGCTGACCGTTATGTCGGCCAGCCGGTGCGGATCGGATCGCGCCCGTGCCATCCCACCGCTGCCTCGCGCACCGCGTCGAAGATGCGGCGGCGCATCGGCGTGGCGTGCGACATCTCCGATGATCGTGCCGGGGTGGCCCTCGTTGTGGAAATATACGAACCGTCCGCGCGGCGCGTCGCCCTCCTGACCGATCCTGTAGCCGTTGGCGAGCGCACGCCGGTAGAGCTCGTCGTAGTTCTCCGGCCAGCTCGACCAGTGCTGCAAGCCGCCGTGTGGGTTGGCAGCGAGAAAGTCGCGATACATCGAGGGATGCTCGGAGCGCTGCTGGATCAGCTCGAGCTGCATTTCGCCGGAGTTTGCCAGCGCGATCGTGACGTGAATGTCATCATGCCGCTGGCCTGCGTAGCTGAACGACGTCAGCGGCAGGCGATCGGCATAGAACCACGGCCCGACACCGCACACTTCGATCCAGTGCTTCATGGCGCCGTCGACGTCGGTGACGACGTAGCCCATCTGGCGCAGCGATCCGAACAGGCGGCTCATGTCGGTTTTCTCCCTGGAGTACAATTCGCGGTGAGCGCAACGACCCATTGTGGCAACCAATTGTCTCACTGTGATAGCGCAGTTGCGCGCTTGGGACGAACGATGAAATGGCCAACTCCTACACGGTGCGGTTGATCGACTGCGCCGGCTCGTCGGGCGGCGTGGATACCAACACCGCCGCGGTCGGCGCCTCGCTCACCGCGTGGTTTCGCTCGGTGTGCCAGCAGGCCACCAGCGGCAACACGACGTGGACCGCCGATGTGCAGTGGCAGGCGCAGCCAGGCGGCAACAGCGCCGGTCAGGACGCCGGCAACCCGCTCATCATCAACCTGATCATCTACTACGTGCAATCGCCGCGTGAGAGCGTGATCAAGCTGCATCCGCAGTATCGATCTACGAAACTGCCGGCGGAGAGCGACACCGGGATCTGGGGCACCACGGTGAGCCGCTGGAGTCCACCCGGCGCCGCGGTCGGTGCCCGAACGCCGACACTCGGCGTCAGTGAGGTCTATGTTGCGCGCTGCCGCGACACCGTCAACGCCACCACGCAGTTGAACCTCGCGCGCATGGGCTTCCATGAGAGCATGCACAATCAACTGCTCCGGGTCGGCGATGAACTGCACCGCGGCAATGGCGGCTTCGCTGCCGAGACGCCGACCGGCAACGCGCCGAGTGCGCCGAACCTGCAGATGATGGCGGCGGCGATCGGTGTGCTGGTGCCGCAATGGCCGGACGGATTCCAGGCCTGGCGCAACCAGGCCAACGATCCGCTGGGCGGCTTCTAGAGTGGTTTCCGGCAAGGTGGAATCGTCACAGGGCGATGGGTTTCAAAAGAGATTTTGACCGATCGAACTGCTCGGGTGTGCCCACAAATTGCCGGCCTTGCGGCGCTCGACGAAATGAAAGGTTCAAACGCAAATAAGGCAGATGCACGCCAAGCACGCTGATGGGCCGGTGCCGTTCACAGCCGTGGACCACGAGTTTGATTTCCAGGCGGCAGCCGATGATGCGTCTCGACAGGTCATTCAGCCTATCGTTATTTGCGCGCTAGGCCGCCGCGATCCAGCTCTTGCGTTCGCCGGCGTAGGCCGCGCCGGGATTGCCGCTGACCGTGGTGCGCCACATCACGCGCGCCTCATGCTCCGCGTCGAACCAGGTGGCGGCGTGCACCAGGCAGCGATTGTCCCACACCACGAGGTCGCCCGGCGACCATTCGTGGACATAAACGAACTCCGGGCGCGTCAGATGCGCCATCAGTTCGGCCAGCAGCGCCGCGCCGTCCCCGTGCGGGCCGGGCTGCATGCCGACGAACGGGCCTTCCAGCCAGTCCATCTGGCCATACTCGCATAGATACAGCGCGCGCTTGCCGGTGACCGGATGGACGCGTGCCACCGGCTGACGCTGCGGCCGCTCGTGCGGACCCAGCGACCGCGGCGTCTCGCCGGCGAGCACCGCGTCGCGGCCGCGGCGCGCGCTGCCGCCGACATGCAGGCCCTCGAGCGTATCGACCCGCGCCTGCAGCTCCGGCGGCAGAGCGGCGTACGCGGCGGTGCCGTCGGCGAACAGCGTCTGACCCTGGTCGCGCGGCACCGGCTGCACCGCGAGGAACAGCGAGATGTCCGGTGGCGGGCGGCGATAGCTCTGGTCGGTGTGCCAGCCGCGACGATGCGGGAACTGCACGGGCAGGCGACCTTCGGCTGTGAATTCCGGATCGGGGCGGCGCGGCGGCGCGCGTGACGCCGGAGGCGTGTTGGAGACGAGGAAGATCTCGGGAACGGCGGGATGCACCATGTGCGCCGGCGTGAGGGTCTGGCGATAGTCCTCGACCTCGGGTCCGAATACGCGCGAGAGGCGCACCAGCAACTCCGGCGCATCGGCCATGGCGTGCATGTCCGGCAGCAACAGCAAGCCGGACGCATCGGCGAGCGCCTGCACCAGAAGGCCCGGAGCCGCTTCCGCGGCGGCAATCACCGCGTGCGCGCCATCGATGCCCGGCAGCATCACACGGCCGCCGAAGCTGGCACCTGGAAGTGGCTTCTGTATCTGCAGATCGCTCACGCCGCACCTGTCGCGATGGAGTGCCGGGACTGGCGGAGGAGCGTAGCCGGCTGCATGCGACGGTCAAGCTGGTTT
>DASXNR010000408.1:0-4442 GCA_036494925.1 Acetobacteraceae bacterium | reverse complement strand
CCCAACAACTTCATCGACAATGTCGGCTTCGTGGCCGATCCCGATTTGACCGGCTCCCCGGCGCTGTTTGCGTTCGACAATCTCGGTGAAGTGCTGAATCCGGATATGCGCTATTGGGTGACGCTGACGGATATCAGTGGCGTGTCCAATCTCGAGTGGTCTTTCGCGGCTGACGACAGTGGCACCGGGGTGGTCGGCGAGTTCAACGGCAACGCCGACGGGGTGTTCTCGAATTGCAACTCGTCGCCCTACATCATGTCCGTCACCAACAACGGTACGGGGACGACCACACCGGGCACTTGCACGGTCCCGCCGGTTCCGGAACCCGCCAGCCTGAGCATTCTCGGCTTCGGCCTTGCAGGCCTCGGTCTGCTTCGCCGCTTTCGGGTCTGCTAGCCCACGATTTCTGGTCATCCGCGCGGCCGGCTGCTCGTCCAAGCGGGCGCGGCTGCGGGAGCCAGCTTCACCTCACCCCGCCAGCACCCCCAGCCGCCGCAGCACCGGCACCCGCCGCTCAAGCATCCCCGCAACCGCGTCTGTCACCACCCGTAGCGTCTCGGCTGGATCCGTCACCGGCTTGCCCTCGCGCTGCACGCTGCGCCCGCTGCGCCCCAGCACCCCCACCAGCTCGGCCGCCAGGGCGCCAACGTCCGCAGGCTTGCCGGCCAGCAGCTCGCCCACCAGCAGCGTCTCCAGGATGTCCATGCCGATCGCCGAGCCGATCGCCGGAGCGGCGATCCGCGGCAGGTCGGCGGCACTCGCGTTGGCGCGGGCGATCGTCAGGTTCAGCCGCCGCGCCGCCTCATGTCCCGCCGTGGTCCCGCCGTCCGGCAGCAATGGATGGCCATACCCGCCAGCGACCAGCAGCGTGAACGCCTGCATCAGTTCCACCAGCGGCCGGCCGCCGAATTCCGGCGACGCGCGCGCCTGGCGGACGCTGAGCGGCCCCGCGTCGAGCATGGCCAGCAGCGGCTGATACACCTCCGGCCGCCCGGTCACGTTGCCGATCGGCGTGGCGAACGTGGCACCACCTTCCGGAACCGGCTGCCCGAGCCCGACAAGTGTCATGCCCTCGACCAATACCTGCTGTTCGGCCGCCGGCAGCGGCGCGATGCCCTTGCGGTACAGGTCACGGCGGAACGCCTGGGCGCAGCCGATGTCGCGCAGGGTCTCGCGCAGATAGGGATCCCGGATCTCGCCAAGGATCGGCGCCACGTTCGGCGGCACCGCAACAGTGTCGATGTTCTCCGCCAGCGTGGCGCTGCCGATGAAGCGGCACTTCGCCTCCAGCATCTCGCCGGCGATGTCGGCGAACATCAGCGGATGCCAGTCCTGGTTCAGGTATTCATGCGCGACGTAGCGAGCATCCTGCTTGCGGATGTCGGTCAGCCGGGCCTCGATCGCCGGATTGGCCTGGAAATACAGCGCGCCGGCGGTCTTGAGCCGATCGACGAAATCCAGCACCCCAGGTACTGCCGCGTCGGTGCGGTCCGGGCTGGCCACCGTCAGCATCCGCATCAGCGCCCGCACCGGCACCATCGACGCCCAACCGGTGGTCACGTTGTAGCTGAGGTACACCAGACCACCCGGCTTGAGCCGCTTCGCCACCGCGCCGATCAGATGCCGCCGGTTGGCCGGCGAGATCCAGCTCAGCACGCCGTGCGACGCCATCAGGTCGAAGTCCGGCAACGCCCCGACCGGCATGGCCTCGAGGTCGGCGAACGAGCATTCCACGAACCGCACATTGTTCAGGCCGGCGCGGGCGGCGAGGCCGTTGGCGAACTCGACATGCGCCGGATTGAAGTCAAAGCCCCAGACATCGGCGTGCGGGCAGGCGGCAGCGGTGACCAGCGTGGTGAAGCCGTTGCCGCATCCAAGGTCGGCGTAGCTGAACGGCCGCGCCAGGTCCGGCGGCCGGTGGCCGAGCAGCAGGCTGGTCATCGCGAGCCAGGCCGGCGTGATCTCGCGATAGAAGTTGCTGGTATACGCCACGTCGGTGACGTAGCCGTCGTCCCACTGGGCCATTCGCGGCGTTTCCCACTTGAAGCAGTGCGTGCGACGTCAGGTAACAGGCGGTCGCTTCAGGTGCCAGCCGAAACGCCGGAGTGTGGCTCGCGGGCATGTTCCAGCTGGGCGTTCACCTCGGCGCCGAGCAGTACCGCGTAGGCTGTCAGGTAGAACCACAGCATGATGGCGACGACGGCGCCGAGCGGTCCGTAGGTCACGCCGAGTTGCGCGATGTGCGAGACGTAGAACGAAAGGCCGGCGGAGGCGACCAGCCACAGCAGCGTCGCCAGCACGGCGCCGGGAAAGATGCGCTGCTCCGGCGGCGGCCGGCGGGAAGGTCCGAAGCGGTACAGCAGCGCGATGGTGCCGCCGACCAGCACGATCAGCAGGGTCCGGCTGAACGCATTGATCAGGGCGGCGCTGTAATCCGACAGGCCGACGAACGAGATCACCGTCGGCAGGAACACCAGCACCGCGATCGCCAGCACCGCCGCCACCACGGCGCACAGCGTCATCGCCAGCGCGGCCAGCTGGAACCCCAGGATGCCGCGCCGTTCTACCGTGTTGTAGGCGACGTTCAGCGCCGACAGCACCGACTTGGTACCGGCCGAGGCGCTCCAGAACGCGACGATCAGGCTGACCACGAGGCTGATGCTGAGCGTGTCGTTGGGCTGGTTGACCAGTTCGTGCACCCGGTCGTCGATCAGCGTGTAAGCCGGCGGCGGCAACAGCGTTCGCAGCACTGCGAGCTGCTGCTCGACCGACAGGACGTCGAACGCCAGGCCGTAGACCGAGATCAGCACGCTGATCGCAGGGAACAGCGCCAGTGTGGCGTAGAACCCGCATCCAGCAGCTGCGAGCGCCACCTGATCGGAGACTGCTTCCCGCAGCGAGCCCAGCATCACCCGACGCCAGCGGGGTCGGCGGGACGCGAGGCTGTCGGGCGCTTGCGCTGTGTCCAATGGGTTCCTTGCGTCCGGCCGGCCAGCCGTCATCCTGACAGGGAAAACGCCGGACCGCAGCTCTCGTTCCGCTGCGGGGACATTTTCTTGCGGATTGATCGAAATTCCGACTTGCGCCGGGGGGACAAGGGTCCTATGTCGCCCCCCACGCAGCAACGCACGTGCCTCTGGCCCTCGTGGTTACGCAACGACGTCAAGCGTTCTGGCAATCGTTTGGTCGCTGGTTCGTTCGACCGTTTCGTCAACTCACGTCCCGCCGCCTTGTTCAGGCGGGCGTACAGCCAAAGGAGGCCCGGTGCGATGACCCCGAAGATCGCCCGATTCCTCGCTGAGCAGCAGCCGGCCACGCCGTGCCTGGTGCTCGATGTGGACCGTGTGGAAGCCAACTTCCGCACCCTGCAACGCGCGCTGCCGCTGGCGCGAATTTATTATGCGGTGAAGGCCAATCCGGCGCGCCCCGTGCTCGCACGGCTCGCCCGCCTCGGCTCGAGCTTCGATGCCGCGAGCATCGAGGAGGTCGCCGGCTGCCTGGACGCCGGTGCGAGTCCGGATGCGATCAGCTATGGCAACACGATCAAGAAGGCGTCTGCCATACGCGCGGCATTCAAGCGCGGCGTAACGTTGTTTGCCTTCGATTCCGCCGAGGAGCTGGAGAAGCTGGCGCAGAACGCGCCGGGCGCGCGGGTGTATTGCCGCATCCTGGTGGCGAACGAAGGCGCGGACTGGCCGCTGTCACGCAAGTTCGGCACCACGATAGAGGCGGCGCGCGAGCTGATGCTGCGTGCCGGCGAGCTTGGGCTGGATCCGTACGGACTTTCGTTTCACGTCGGCAGCCAGCAGACCACCACGCGCGCTTACGAAATGGCGATTGCCAAGGTGGCGATGCTGTTCACCGACCTCACGGAAGCCGGTGTGGACCTGCGGATGATGAACCTGGGCGGGGGGTTTCCCACCCGCTACCGCGATCCGGTGCCGGAGATCGACCAGTTCGGCGATGCGATCATGACCTCCATGACCGAGCACTTCGGCAACGCGCTGCCTGAGATGCTGATCGAGCCGGGCCGCTTCATCGTCGGCGACGCTGGCCTGGTAAGCGCCGAGGTGGTGCTGGTCAGCCGGCGCGACCCGGACGATCCGGTGCGCTGGGTGTATCTCGACATCGGTCGCTTCGGCGGGCTCGCGGAGACCGAGGGCGAGGCGATCAAGTACAACATCACCACGGCGCACGACGGCACCGCGATGGGTCCGGTGGCGATCGCGGGGCCGACCTGCGACGGCGCGGACATTCTGTATGAGCGGTGCAACTACCGTTTGCCGCAGGCGCTGCGTTCCGGCGATCGGGTGGAGCTGCTGTCCGCTGGCGCTTATGTGACGACCTATGCCAGCCAGTTCTTCAACGGGTTCGCACCTCCGGCGGAACACTACCTCTGACTCTGGTCGTTCGACTTTGGTCGATGGGTTTCGCTGCGCTCT
>DASXNR010000407.1:0-25855 GCA_036494925.1 Acetobacteraceae bacterium | reverse complement strand
AGCTCCACGCTGCCCATCTCGCGCAGGTACATCCGCACCGGATCGTCGGTGCGGCCGAGGCTGGCCTCATCGACGTTGCCGGTCGGCTCCTCTTCCTCGGCCTCGTCGGTCTTCTCGACCTTGACGACGGGCGCCTCGCCGTCCTCGGTCTCCTCGCTCTCGACGACCTGGATGCCCATTTCCGAGAAATTGGCCATCACGTCTTCGATCTGCTCGGAGCTGTTCTGATCCGGCGGCAGGATCTGGTTCAGCTCGTCGAAGGTGATGTAGCCGCGCTCCTTGCCACGCGCGATCAGCCGCTTGACGGCGGCGGTCTGCACGTCGAGCAGGGTGGTTTCCACGTCCTGTTCGGCGGTCACGGTATCGGTGGCGACAGAGGGCTTGGTGGCCATCGTTCAGCGAACTCCTACGTCTCTAGCCTATGCAGCAATGTCCACGCCGTCCGGCTCGCCACTGGCGACCTTGTCGAGCGCGGTCTTCAGCGCGATCAGGCGGCTCTGGTTCTGCAGTGTCGGGTCCTGGCGGAATGCGGCCTCAGCCAACGCGACCTCCGCGGTCAGACGCTGGACGCTGAGGAACCCGAAGATGTGCCACCATCCTGCCGCAGCCTCCGCCGGCATAGCCGCCGATGACACACAGGCTGGCAACGGCACGGGCACCGTCGCCAGGACCTGATCAGCCTCAGCTTGCAATCCAGAAGTGGTGAGGTGGGTCATCAAAGCGTGAGAGTCAAGGATTTCGGCCGCTTCCGCCCATTCTTGCAGTGCAGTTCGTAACGCCGCGAGCGGCCGCGCGAGATCCAGCCCCAGATAGGCGTGCTCAACGTCGTGCAGCAGGATCGGATGCCGCAGCAGGATGGCGGTAAGGATGCGGCATCGCTCGGCTGCAACCGAATCAGCGGCAGGCAGGGGACGAAGAACCGTACGGGCCGGAGCGACGCCTCTTTCGCCGCCTCGGCTGCCCCGGTTCTGACGTCGCGCAGCATAGAACCGCCCGCGCAGGGTCTCTCTGTACTCGCCGGCCAATGCCTTGTCGGCAATCCGACCGGCCGCCTGATCGAGACGTACCAGAAATGCAGCCCGCTGCTCCGGCGTCGCTTCCCCGCCCGCCTCGCGCAGCAGATCGTAGAGCGCATCGGCCAGCGGCACCGCCGCATCGAGCACCGCCCGCATGCCAGCGGCACCCTGGCGACGCACCAGCGTGTCGGGATCCTCGGCGGCAGGCAGCCTGGCAAGCCGCAGCGTTCGATCTGGTGCCAGCAGCGGAAGCGCCAGCTCGGCAGCGCGGGCGGCGGCCCGGCTGCCTGCGGCGTCGCCGTCGAAGCACAGGATCGGCGCCGGCGCGAGCCGCCACAACTCCTCGAGCTGCTCCTCGGTCAGCGCCGTGCCGAGCGGGGCAACCGCTCCACCGATGCCGGCCTGCGCCAGGGCAATCACATCCATATAGCCCTCGACCAACACCAGTGGCGCGCCGCCTCTCACCGCATCGCGCGCCAAGTCCAGCGCGTAGAGCGTGCGGCGCTTGGAGAACAGCACCGTCTCCGGCCCGTTGACGTATTTCGGCTGGCCATCGCCCAGGATGCGGCCGCCGAAGCTGATGACCCGGCTGCGGCGATCGCGGATCGGGAACATCACGCGATTGAAGAACAGATCGTACGCCCTGCCGGTTTCATCGTCGCGCCGCATCAATCCGGCGTCGACGAGCTGGTCCTGGGTGATGCCGTCGCGACCCAGGTCCGCCGCCAGGGCGCCGCGCCCCTCGCCCGTCCAGCCCAGGCCGAACCGCCGGATCGTGTCTTCCGACAGACCGCGGCCACGCAGATAGGCCAGCGCATGCCGGCCTTCCGGCAGGAACAGCCGCCGGTGGTAGCTGGACTGCGCAGCTTCCAGCACGGCTGTCAGGTCCAGCCGCTTCCGCTCCGTCTCGGCCGCCTCGGGCGAGGGCCTCGGTACTTCGAGCCCCGCCTCGGCCGCCAAACGTTCCACAGCATCGATGAATCCGATGCCCTCGGACTGCATCACGAAGCCGATCGCGTCGCCATGCGCGCCGCAGCCGAAGCAGTGGTAGTGGCCGTCCTCATACACGTAGAAGCTGGGGGTCTTTTCGCCGTGGAACGGGCAGCAGCCCTTCCATTGCCGCCCCGATCGAACCAGACGCGCCCGCCGCCCGACGATGGCCGCCAGCGGCGTGCGTGTGCGCAGTTCGTCCAGGAATCCGGCGGGAAGTGCCATCAGGAAACGCGCCGGCTCACGCCAGCCTCGCCTTCACCATCGGTCCCGCCTTCGACATATCAAGCGTGGCGGCGTGCCTTGCCCGCAGCGCGGCCATGACCTTGCCCATGTCCTTGATGCTGGCCGCCCCCGTCTCCGCAATTGCCGCCGCGACCGCCTCGGTCATCGCCGCTTCGTCCATCTGCTGCGGAAGGAAGGTCTCGATGACGGCGATCTCGGCCTCCTCCTTGTCCGCGAGGTCCTGCCGGTGCCCCTGGCGGTACATCTCCACCGACTCGCGCCGCGATTTGACCATGCCGCGCAGCATGCCGACGATGTCTTCGTCCGGCACACGGTCCACGCCCTTCGGTCGCGCGGCGATGTCGGTGTCCTTCAGGCGGGCGAGTATCATGCGCAGCGTGGAGGTACGCGCTGGGTCTCCGGCCTTCATCGATGCCTTGAGCTGGTCGGTGAACTGCTCGCGCAGACTCATGGCACCCTCATGCGAAGAAAAAACACCCTCTACTATATGCGAAGTGACTCCGCTGTAATGCGGGCGGAGGAAAGTTCCCACCCATCCCGCCAGACTATTGCCTTGGGAACTTGCTTCCCATAATGTCTGCGGTATGCCAATCGGAGTGACTGCTCTCATCGAACGCCTGGGGGGCGCCGAGGCGGCTGCGCGCCTGACCGGCGTCGGAACCGAGGCGGTCCGCAAGTGGCGTCAGGCCGGGTCGATTCCGTCGCGCCACTGGGCAGCGGTGATCGCTGCCACCGGTCTTGCTCTGTCCGACCTGTCGGGCGTACCGGCCGTAACGCGCCACGATCCGCTCCCGTCCGATGGCGACGCGGTGCCGACCGGTGCGACCGCCGCCCTGGTCCTGGCGGACGGAGCGGTATTCTGGGGCCGCGGCTTCGGCGCCCATACCGGCGTGGCGGCGCCCGTCGGCGAAGTCTGCTTCAACACCGCCATGACCGGCTATCAGGAGACGCTGACCGACCCGTCCTATGCCGGACAGATCATCACCTTCACCTTCCCGCATATCGGCAACATCGGCACCAACGGCGAGGACATCGAGGCCGCTACAGTCGCGGCACGCGGCCTGGTGGTGAAGCAGGACGTTACCGAACCGTCGAACTGGCGGTCGGCACAGCATCTGGATGCCTGGCTGCGCGCCCGCGGGATTGCCGGCGTCGCGGGCGCGGATACACGGGCGCTCACCGTGCGTATCCGCGATGGCGGTGCGCCAAACGGCGTGCTGGCGTTTCCCGCCGACGGGCGATTCGACCTGCCGGCTCTGCGCGGGTCGGCCGAAGCCTGGCCGGGGCTGGAGGGCATGGACCTCGCCAAGGAGGTATCATGTCGACAGTCCTACGAGTGGGACGAGATGCGCTGGGCCTGGCCAACGGGGGTTGGGCGGCAGATCGCACCGAAGTACCACGTGGTGGCAGTCGATTACGGGGCAAAGCGCAACATACTGCGCTGCCTGGCATCGGCCGGATGCCGCGTCACGGTGATGCCGGCGACCGCGACCGCCGACGACATTCTGCAACGACGTCCGGACGGCGTGTTCCTGTCCAACGGGCCCGGCGATCCTGCGGCAACGGGCGAATACGCGGTGCCGGCAATCCGCGGCGTGCTGGAGGCAGGCGTGCCGGTGTTCGGCATCTGCCTGGGCCATCAGTTGTTGGCGCTGGCGCTAGGGGCGAGCACCTACAAGATGGATCGCGGGCATCGTGGCGCCAATCAGCCGGTAAAAGACCTGGTGACCGGCAAGGTCGAGATCACCAGCCAGAATCACGGCTTCGCAGTCGATCCGGACAGCTTGCCGCCGACCGCGAAGCTGACGCACGTGTCGCTGTTCGACGGATCGAACGAGGGGCTGGCGTGCACTGACCGACCGGCGTTTTCCGTGCAGTACCACCCCGAGGCGAGCCCGGGGCCGAGCGACAGCCATTATCTGTTCGGGCGGTTTGTGGAGATGATGGAACGGCGGTCCTGACATGAATGCCAAGTCACTGCTGTTGTCCGCGGGGCTGCGGCACAGCATCAGCGAAGCGAATATCGAGGCGGGATGCGAGCGCTTGCGGGCGATCGTTCAGCACGATGTCGATTATCAGGCCTTCTGTGACGCTGTCGCGGCCTGCCTTCGTGAAGGCCTTATCCATGAGCCGGTTCGGTTGCCGCAAGGCGCCTTGCAATGTTATTGGCGACTCGAGCTGACACCCGAAGGCGTGATTGCTGCGAGCCGAAGCGACGAGCAGGCGCCGTGCTGACCGGTGGATGCTACTGCGGCGCTGTTCGCTACACAGTGACAGGCGAGCCATTCAACGCGACCAACTGCCACTGCTCGATCTGTCGCAGAACCACGGGCGCGCCGTTTGTCGCCTGGTTCAGCGTGCGACCGGACGAGTTCCGGCTCGTGAAGGGAACGCCGCTGCGCTTTCGTTCGAGCACGCATGGGGAACGCAGTTTTTGCGGACTATGCGGCACACAGCTCACGTTCCGCGATGCAGCGCTCGAGGAGATCGATGTAACAACAGCGAGTCTGGATGACCCCGAGCGCGTGCCGCCAAATGACAATACGCGCACCAGTAGCCGACTTGGATGGATCGCGGCTGACGGCCGGCACGATTATCCTGAAGGCCGTCGCGATTGAGCCATGCCAAAACGCACCGACATTTCCTCTGTGTTGATCATCGGCGCGGGCCCCATCGTCATCGGCCAGGCCTGCGAATTCGACTATTCCGGCGCGCAGGCCTGCAAGGCGCTGAAGGCCGAGGGCTATCGCGTCATCCTGGTGAACTCCAATCCCGCGACCATCATGACCGATCCCGGTCTCGCCGATGCGACGTATATCGAGCCGATCACGCCCGAGATCGTCGAGCGCATCATCGCCAGGGAAAAACCCGACGCGCTGCTGCCGACCATGGGCGGACAGACCGCGCTCAACACCGCCATGCAGCTCGCGCGGAACGGTGCGCTGGCGCGCCACGACGTCGAACTGATCGGTGCCCGCGCCGAGGTGATCGACCGCGCCGAGGATCGCCTGAAGTTCCGCGACGCCATGGCAGCGATCGGTATTGAGTCGCCTCGCTCCGCCATCGCGCATTCGCTCGAGGAAGCACGTGCCGCACTTGCCACCACTGGCCTGCCTGCCGTCATCCGCCCCAGCTTCACGCTGGGCGGGACCGGCGGCGGCATTGCCTACAATCGTGAAGAATTTGAGCAGATCGTCGCGGGCGGTCTCGAAGTCTCGCCTACCAACGAGGTGCTGATCGAAGAATCCGTCCTGGGTTGGAAGGAATTCGAAATGGAGGTGGTCCGCGATCGCGCGGACAACTGCATCATCGTCTGCTCCATCGAGAACGTCGATCCGATGGGCATCCACACCGGTGATTCCGTCACTGTCGCCCCCGCGCTGACGCTGACCGACAAGGAGTATCAGCGGATGCGCGACGCCTCGATCGCCTGTCTTCGCGCGATCGGGGTCGATACCGGCGGATCGAACGTGCAGTTCGCGGTGAATCCGGCCGATGGCCGCATGCTGATCATCGAGATGAACCCGCGCGTGTCGCGTTCATCGGCACTGGCGTCGAAGGCGACCGGCTTCCCGATCGCCAAGATCGCCGCCAAACTGGCGGTCGGCTACACGCTGGATGAACTCGCCAACGACATCACGCGCGTCACGCCGGCCAGCTTCGAACCGACGATCGACTATGTCGTGGTGAAGATCCCGCGCTTCACCTTCGAAAAGTTCCCGGGCACGCCTGCCCTTTTGACCACATCGATGAAGTCCGTCGGCGAGGCGATGGCGATCGGCCGCAGCTTTGCCGAAGCGCTGCAGAAGGGCCTGCGCAGTATGGAGACCGGTTATTCCGGACTCGACGAAATCGAGCCTCCCGGCGATGGCGGACCCGATGCATTTCGCGCCGCCCTCTCGGAACCACGCCCAGACCGGCTGCTGATTGCCGCACAGGCGTTGCGCGCCGGCTTGTCGGTCGAGGACATCCACGACGCCTGCAGGTTCGATCCGTGGTTCCTGCGCGAACTGGAACGCATCATCGATGCCGAACGCGCGATCGCAGCGTCCGGTCTGCCGCACGACGCAGGCGCGCTTCGCCGCATCAAGGCGCTCGGCTTCTCCGACCGGCATCTTGCGCAGCTCACCGGATGCGGCGAGGACGCGGTCGCCGCGCTGCGCAGGCGGCTCGGCGTGCTCCCCGTTTACAAACGCATCGACACCTGCGCCGCCGAGTTCGCCTCCGCCACGCCCTACATGTATTCCACCTACGAAGGCGGCTATGGCACGCCGGTCTGCGAGGCGGATCCGACCGAACGGCAGAAGGTCATCATCCTGGGCGGCGGCCCCAACCGCATCGGCCAGGGCATCGAGTTCGACTATTGCTGCGTCCACGCCGCCTATGCGCTGAAGGACGCGGGCTTCGAGACCATCATGGTCAACTGCAATCCGGAAACCGTCAGCACCGATTATGACACCTCCGACCGGCTCTACTTCGAGCCACTGACCGCTGAAGACGTCATTGCGCTGGTCCGCCGCGAGGAAAGCCGCGGCACGCTGCTCGGCTGCATCGTGCAGTACGGCGGCCAAACCCCGCTGAAGCTTTCGCAGGCATTGGCGCACGAGAAGATCCCGATCCTCGGGACCAGCGCTGACGCGATCGACATCGCCGAGGACCGCGAACGCTTCCAGCTCCTGCTGCACCGACTGGGTCTGCGCCAGCCGGAAAACGGCATCGCGCGTTCGGTGGATGAAGCCGAAGCCATTGCCGATCGCATCGGCTATCCGGTGGTCATCCGCCCCAGTTACGTACTGGGCGGCCGTGCCATGGAGATCGTCTACGACCGTGCCGGCCTGCATCGCTACATGCGCGAAGCGGTGCGGGTCTCCGGCGACAATCCGGTGCTGATCGACCGTTACCTGAACGACGCGATCGAGGTCGATGTCGACTGCATCGCCGACCACGAAACCGTCTATGTCGCCGGCGTGATGGAACACATCGAGGAGGCCGGCATCCACTCCGGTGACAGCGCGTGCTCGCTGCCTCCCTACACGTTGCCGCCCGCCACCGTCACCGAGCTCAAGGCGGAAACCGAGGCGATGGCCAAGGCGCTCGGCGTCGTGGGTCTGATGAACGTGCAATACGCGATCAAGGACGATGTGATCTACGTCCTGGAGGTCAACCCACGCGCTGCGCGCACGGTGCCATTCGTTGCCAAGGCGACGGGTGTGGCGGTGGCAAAGATCGGCGCCCGGGTGATGGCAGGCGCCCGACTCGCCGACTTCCATCTCGACGATCTCGGCGTCGCACCCCACGTCGCGGTGAAGGAGGCAGTGTTCCCGTTCGCCCGCTTCCCCAATGTCGATACGATCCTTGGGCCTGAGATGAAATCGACCGGCGAGGTCATGGGGCTGGATTCCAGCTTCGAGCGCGCCTTCGCCAAGTCGCAGCTCGGCGCTGGCATAATATTGCCCGATGCCGGCACAGTGTTCCTTTCGATCAAGGATGCTGACAAGCGCGGCCTGCCGGCGCTGGCGCGCCGCCTCACCGAGATGGGCTTCGCCATCATGGCGACGCGTGGCACCGCCGCACGCATCCGCGACGCCGGCCTGCCCGTCTCGGTGGTGAACAAGGTGCTGGAGGGCCGCCCCCACTGCGTCGACGCCATTCGTTCCGGTGATGTACAGCTGGTGATCAACACCGCGTCGACGCCGCAATCGATCGCCGACAGCTTCGCGATCCGCCGCAGCGCGCTGACCCATGGCGTACCCCACTACACCACCATGTCCGGCGCCCGGGCCGCGGTGCACGCCATCGCCGCGTTGAAGTCGGGAGCGCTTGAAGTCGCGCCGCTACAGTCCTATTTTCGCGGATCGTTCTGAACCGACCGTCGCGGCCAGGCGAAGCTCTGCCGCGGCGCTTGTGCTTGGCAGCAACCCGGCCTCTCATGACGCTCGACCACCAAAGGACGGAGTGACGTGCAGAAGTTTCCCATGACCGCCCCTGGACTGCAGCGGTTGAATGATGAGCTTCGCCAGCTCAAGGCGTCGGAGCGTCCGGCGATCATTCGCCAGATCGCCGAGGCGCGCACGCACGGCGATCTCTCGGAGAACGCCGAATATCATGCCGCCCGAGAACGTCAGTCCTTCATCGAAGGCCGGATCGCCGAGCTCGAGGAGATCGTCTCTTCCGTCGAGGTGATCGATCCGTCCACGTTGTCTGGCGAGCACGTGATGTTCGGCGCCCATGTCTGGCTGGTGGACGAGGAGACCGAGAAGGAGTCCACCTACCAGATCGTCGGCGTGCACGAGGCGGACATCAGGGGCGGCCGGTTATCGGTCTCCTCGCCTCTCGCCAAGGCACTGATCGGCAAGAAGGTGGGCGACACCGTGTCCGTCCCTGCCCCCGGCGGTGACCGGTCATACGAGATCCTCGGCATCAAGTTCGTCTGAGGTGCTGTGCTTTGCCGATGTGACGGCGGCGGCCGAACGGATCGCCGGCCGTATATTGCGCACGCCGGCACTGCCCAGTGACGCGGTATCGCGCGCAACCGGCGCCGAGGTGGTGCTGAAGCTCGACAATCTACAGGTCGTTGGTGCGTTCAAGGAGCGTGGGGCGGCGAACCGACTGGCGCTGCTGACCGATGCGGAACGCGAACGTGGCGTGATCGCGATGTCGGCGGGCAATCACGCGCAGGCGGTGGCACGGCATGCGCGACTGAGCAATGTCCGCGCCACTATCGTGATGCCGACGTTCACGCCATCAACCAAGATCACCCGCACTGCGTCGTGGGGCGCCGATGTCGTGCTGCACGGCGAGACGCTGGAGCAGGCCGCGGTGCATGCCGAGACACTGGCAGCGGAACGCGGCCTGGTGTTCGTGCATCCCTATAACGATGTCGGCGTGATGGCGGGCCAAGGCACGCTGGCGATGGAACTGCTGCAGGACGTCCCGGATCTCGACGTGCTGGTTATTCCGGTGGGCGGCGGCGGATTGCTGGCAGGATGCGCGACCGCGGCGAAGGCGATGAAGCCCGGGATCGCGGTGTTCGGCGTGGAGGTGGCCGCGTATTCCGCCATGGCGCAGCGGCTTGCCGGCGAGACGGTGTCGGTCGGCGGCCCGACCATCGCCGAAGGGATCGCTGTCCGCGACATCGGCGACAAGCCGTTCGCAATCATCAGTGAATTGGGCGTGGACGTTCTGGTGGTGCCGGAACACACCATCGAGGAGGCGATCGGACTGTTGGTGGAAGGCGCGAAAGTGGTGGCGGAAGGCGCCGGCGCCGCCGGTGTGGCCGCGCTGCTGGCCTATACCGAGCATTTCCGCAACAAGCGTGTGGGCGTTGCAATTACCGGCGGCAACATCGACGCGCGCATTCTGTCCAACGTGTTGCTGCGCAACCTGCTGCGTGATGGAAGATTGCTGCGGTTGCACCTGCAGATTCCGGATCGGCCGGGCGTGCTGGCGGACATCGCCGGCAAGATCGGCAACATCGGCGGCAACATCATCGAGGTCTCGCACCAACGCCTGTTCGCTGCATCGTCCGTCCAGGCGGCGGAATTGGAAGTGATGGTGGAGGCGCGTGACCCAGCGCATGCCGATGCCATCCTCGAGGCGCTGGAGCAGACCTACGTGGTACGGCGAATCTAGTGCTAACGTCCTGGCGTGATGCGGAGCCACGGTGAATGCTGCGACTGTCCGTCCTCGACCAATCGACCGTGGTGACAGGTCGCTCCCCGGACACCTCGATCCGCGAGAGCCTGGCGCTGGCGAAGCATTGCGAGGCACTGGGTTACACGCGCTACTGGTGCGCCGAACACCATAACTCGGCGAGCCAGGCCGGGACCGCGCCGGAAATCCTGATCAGTGCGATCGCCGCTACCACGACACGCATCCGTGTCGGTTCCGCCGGCGTGATGCTGCCGCATTATTCCAGCCTGAAGGTAGCCGAGCAGTTTCGCGTGCTGGAGGCGATTGCACCGGGACGGATCGATCTCGGTCTCGGTCGCGCGCCCGGTTCCGACGGACGCACCGCGTTCGCGCTCAATCCTCTGGCGGAGACCGCGGCAGATCATTTCCCGGCGCAGGTGCGCGATCTGCTGGCGTGGCTCACCGGCGAGAAGCTGGTCGAAGGCCATCCGTTTCGCGACATCATCGCTCAGCCTGGCGGACCGACCGTACCCGAAGTCTGGATACTCGGCAGCTCCGACTATGGCCCGCAGGTTGCCGCGTATTTCGGTATTCCGTTCTGCTTCGCGCATTTTATCACCGATGGCCGCGGCGTTGAGCAGGCGATGGCGCTCTACCGCGAGAGCTACCGGCCCAGCCAGCGCTTTCCGCAACCTTATGGCGCACTGTGCGTCTGGGCGGTGGCGGCGGACACCGAGGCAGACGCGGCACGGCTGTTTACCTCGCGCGAACTGTCGCGCCTCAACCGCGACCGCGGGGTGTTCACCGCGCTCCCTTCACCGGAAGAAGCCACAGCGCATCCGTATACCGAAGCCGAATTGTTACGCATCCAACGGCTGCGCTCGCGTGCGGTCTATGGCACCCCTGCCGTGGTTGCGGAGAAGCTGCGGGCACTGGCGGCCGAGCATGGCGTGACGGAAATCGCGGTCCTGACCACGCTGCACGATCCGGAGGCACGGCGACACTCCTACACGCTGCTGGCGCGCGAGTTCGGACTGGCGGCGCAGATTCCGCTCGCCGCCGAATAGGGGAAACAGCAATGCCACAGTTTCTGGTGACACTGTACGACGGCACGGATGCCGAGGCTCCTGGACGCCGGCAGGCCACACGGCCGGCGCATCTCGACGGGCTGAAAAACAATGTCGCCAGCGGCAGGCTGGTCATGGGTGGGCCGATCTTCGACGATGCTCAGAACACCATCGGTTCGTTCCTGCTGGTGGACTGTGCCGACCGTGCAGAGCTGGACACGATAATCGCCAGTGATCCCTATACCAAGGGCAACGTCTGGCAGCGCGTCGAAGTGAAGCCGGTGCGGCTGGTTGTGCAGGACGGCAAGATCACGCCTTAGCGCGAGCGACCTTGCCCGGCCCGCCAAACCTGGTAACGAAACGCCAGCCAGGCGATCAGTCCCGCCACCAGCATCACGGGGATCAGAATCAGCGCGAACCACAGCGCCAAGGCTGCCACCGCCAAGGCGGCAGCCGCCACCGCGATGACGATCGCCCAGGCGAAGATGCGGGCGGTCACGGGTGGGCGGCGCGGGCGGAAGCTTCCGTCCGGCAACAGGTCGAGTTCTGGCGGCCTACGATCGCTCATGGCCGCGATAGTTGGCGCGCCAGCGCGGTCGGTTCAAGGTGCGCATCGGCGGAGCACAGGGAGGCGTCATCATGAAAGTCGGACTGTTCCTCAACACCCAGTTCCAGCCCGGTCAGAATGTCGCGGCGCATGTTCCCGACCTGGTCGCGCAGACCCGCGCGGCCCGTGATGCCGGATTCAAGTCGCTGTGGTTCCCACATCACTACCTGACCGGGCCGCTGCAGATGCTGCAGATCGTGCCGATGATGGCGTATCTCGCGCAGCACGCCGAGGGCATGCAGATCGGCCCCAACATCCTGATCCTGCCGCTGCTCAATCCGGTGCACGTGGCGGAGGAATCCGCAACGCTCGACGTGCTGACGGGCGGCAATTACGTACTCGGCGTCGGTCTCGGCTATCGCGAGGGCGAGTTCACTGCGTTCAACATGTCGCTGAAGGAACGCGCACCGCGGCTTGAGGAAAGCGTCGCGCTGATCCGCCGCCTCTGGAGCGGCGAGAAGGTGACGCACAAGGGCCGGTTCTACGAGGTGAACGATCATGCGATCGGCGTGAAGCCGGTGCGCGAGGGCGGGCCGCCGATCTGGTTTGCGGGCACCGCGGATGCAGCAATCAAGCGCGCGGCACGGCTTGGCGATGCATGGATGATCGTTCCCAGCACGCCACTGGCCGAGCTGACCGCGCAGATGCGGGTTTATCGCGCCGCGCTGGGCAGTCGCTCACCCGACTGCTTTCCGATGGTCCGCGAGTGCTATGTCGGTGCGAATCACAAGACCGCGCTGGAGGAATGCCGTGGCGCGCTGCAATACAAATACGATGCATATGCGTCATGGGGCCTGTCAGGACGCCAGACCCCCGCGTTCGAAGAGCTTGCCCACGACCGCTTTATCATCGGCGATGCGGCGTTCGTGAAGGAGGAGATCGCGCGTTATCGCGAATCCCTCGGCGTCGACCACTTCATGATGCGCTGCCACTGGCCTGGCCTGGAATTCGACAAGGCCCTGGGCAGCATCAAGCGGTTAGGCGCGATCTTCGCATAAGCGTCTCAGCGGTCTGACGCTGAATTTCGAACCCCGGCGGCCGGTTGCCGCGCGCCAAGGTCGTGTGGAGCGTCCCAATATCAGGCGGCGGCTCGCTCCCGCTCGGCGCCCCTCCCGACCCGCGCCATCATCGCCGAGGCATTCCGGCGCAGGATCTGCTCGCGGGCTTCCTCGCCGATCTGTGCGTCCTCGAGCGCCTTCCTGGTCCAGTCGACGCCGAACGCGCTGCCGTCGGTGCCGCACACGATGCGCTCGGCGCCGTACAGGCTCACCGCCGCCTCGATCGCGCGCGGACCAAACGAGTTGCAATCCACGTAGACCTTCGCCTTGCGGAAGCGCGACGACGGCAGCTCCTCGTCCGGCGTGTCGAGCAAGGAGCGGTGATCCATGCGCTCGACCTCGTAGGGAATGTTGCCGCCCAGATTGTGCACGACGACCGTCACGTCGGGGTACGGCGCGAGGATGTCGGTCAGACATAGCGTCACCATCACCGACGACAGGCTCGCCTGCATGTCGAGCGTACCGTTGCGACGGCGCGCGTTGTCGGTGTCGCCGGTGACCTTGGGGAAGGCGTCGCCCGGCCGGGGGCCGTGGTGAATGAGCAGCACCGCGCGGTGGCGGTTGGCGACCTCCAGCATCGGCCGCGCCGCTTCGGCGTCGGCACGCGTCAGGAAGAAGTTGCCGGGCAGCTGCGCGCCGATCATTCCCGGCAGCCCGAGCGCCCGTTCGAGTTCGGCCGTGGCGGCGGAGATGTCCGTCAGCGGCAGCGCGGCGAAGGCGGCGAAGCGGCCTTGATGCTGCTGGCAGATCGCGGAAAACTTGTCGTTGACGCGCTGACACAGCGGCAAGGCCACGGCGACCGGCTGGGCTTCGATCCAGCAGAACGAGCCGAGCAGCGACAGCACGCTCACCTCGACCCCCTGGCGGTCCATGCGGCCGAGATGGAACTCGACGTCGTCGAACGCCTGATCGAGCGGCGTCTCGCCCATGCGCGGCAGCTTCAGCACCTCGACGCCATCGTCGTTGCGGACGATGCGAGGTTCCCTGCTGCGGGCGCGCAGGGCGTCAGCGACTTCGGCGGGCTTCCAATGGGTGTGCATATCGATCATGGCGATTTCCTCCACGGGCTGTCCGACAGCTTAACCCCACGGCGGCTGGCCGCAAATCGCGACCACTCCGTGCGCTTCCGCTCATCCCGTTCGGACAAACTTGTCCACGCTGCGGTCCACCGTCAGTCCCGCATAGATGTCGCCGCGCGAGTCCACACCTACGCCGTGGACATGGCGGCTCTCCATGCGGGCGAGCACATTTCCTGCCGCGTCGCGCACGCAGACATACGCGGGATTGCCGCTAACTTCCTGCTCGGCAATGACGAAAATGCCGTCCTTGCCGCGCGTGATGTCGTTTGGCCCGCCCATGCCGGTCCACTGACCCAGGAAGTCCCCGTCGGGGGAAAACATCTGGATGCGCTGGTTCGCCCGGTCGGCGACGTACAGCTTGCCATCAGGGTCGATCGCGACGCTGTGCGGCAGGTGGAATTCGCCCGCCCCCTTCCCCGGTGCGCCCCATGACGTGACGAGTGTCCCGTCGGGGGAAAAACGGTGCACGCGGGCGTTCCGGTAGCCATCGGTCACGTAGATGTCGCCGTTGGGGTGAGCGATCATTTCGGTAGGGTGATTGAACGGCCCCGCCGCGCGTTCCGCGAGCCAGGGGGCGCCGGTGCAGCCGGTATCGGAATGCACGCCGCGCTGGCCCAGCTGCAGCAGAACCTTGCCATCCAGCGTGAACGACTTCGCGACCGAGTCGGAGCGATCCGTTGTGTATACGACGTCGTCGACGATCTTCAGCCCGTGCGGGTCGGTGACCTCGCCGGTGCCCCAGGCACCCAGGTAATTCCCGTCGCGATCGAACATCACCACCGGCGGATCCTTGCGCTGGAACACGTAGACGCGGTCCTGCGAATCGGTCGCCACCCGGCTGACGAGGCCGAACCTTTCTCCGTTGGGGAGCTTTAGGAAATCGCGGATCAGTTCGTATGTGTATTCGCCGGTCCCGACCTTTGCCATTGCTGTGTTCCTCCCGGATGTAATGGGCACCCTCGCGCAGACTATCTGAGGGTACTAGACAAATATCTCGGCGCTGGGAATGAGCACGCCCGGCATCGTCTTGATCGTCAGGGTATCTGAGCGACCGGCGCGCGCGATCAAGGTATCGCTGTCGGCGACAGGCGATTGGCAGACTTCAACCTCCTGTACCGAAAGGTTGACGATCCAGACCCCAGGAATGCCGCTGCGAGCGTAAAGCGCCAGTTGGACGTTACGATCGTAGTCCAAACTGGTGTTGCCGACTTCCACGGCGAGCAGGGTGTCTTCCGATCGTGGCAGCATGGTCCGGTAGTCGCGGCGCAGTTTGAGTACCGCGAAATCCGGCTGCGGCTGCTGCCGATCTCCGACCTGCACTCAGGATGGCCATGCAGGCGGTTGCCGACCTCACGCGCCAGATTGCCGAGGATGACGCCATGTTCGGGCGAAGGTGCCGCGTGCGCGACGATCGTGCCGCGGACGAGTTCGTATCGCCAGGCGGTGCCGAACGCGAGCTGGTCGGTCCGCAGGAACGCGTCGGCGTCGAGGAACGGAGTGTTGCGTGCCGCTGTGTCCATCGCGGCACGCTATCCCGGTGCGGGCCGATCTGCCACGATCTCAGCGGAATCCAGTCGCCGGCCGATGCGCGGCGAGGAAGCTGCGCACGTGACGCACCGCCAGGGGAATCCGGTCCGCGGGCTCCTTCCATGGATACAGGCTCACCTGGGCGTTGGGCGCCAGCATCGCGCTCTCCATCGCCACCGCGTACGGGTGCGCCGGCACGTCGTCCGGCAGCACCAATATCGGCGTCCGGCATCCCCGCACGAAATCGCGCGTCACGGTGAAGACGAAATCGGGGTTGGCGCCGTACATCTGCTTCAGGAACGCATCGACCTGAGCCATCGTGATGTCGGGACGGCGCTCGCACAGCGGCGGGCCCCAGCCCTTGATGTTGTTCTGGTAGAACAGGTCGGGCAGCTCGGGACGGAACCCGCTGGGCTGCGCCAGCACCGCAGCGACGACACGTTCGGACGCCTGGCGCAGCATGTTCCAGATGAACGGGCCGCCGATGCAGAAGCCCATCACCATGAATTCGCGGACGCCGAGGTGATCCATCAGGCCGAGCTGGTCATCGGTATAGGCGTCCCAGGGCCGGTCGACCTCCAGCGGACCGGAGGACTCGCCGCCGTTGGCGTTGCGCAGGTCCGCCACGATGCAGCGGTAGTCGCCCTTGAACTCCTCGATCGCGTTGAACGGACCCTTTTCCTTGACGAAGGGAATGGTCGAGTTCAGTCCCCCGCCGGGGATCAGCAACAACGGAAAGCCGGAGCCGGCTTCCTCGTAGTGAATGCGGACGTCGCCTCTCTGGTAGAACGGCATGGCGGCTTCTCCCCTCTCGATGTTGTCTGAGGCCGCATGCTATCGTGCGGGCGGCCGCACCGAAACCCACGGTTGCCGCGGTGCGTCAAGGTGGGGCGGCGGCAGGTTCCAGGCTTGCCTCCAAAGTGGTGCCCGCTTGCAGGCTGCGAAGCATGCCTGCGATCCGAACGTCCATCGGCGCGCCGTCGGCGACCGTGACGCGAACCGTCGCTCCGGCGATGCGGATCTGCACCGGCCGCCCACGCCAGCGCACGGTGAAGGAGATGCCGCTCCATTGTGTGGGCAGGCGCGGACTGAGGCTGAGTGTATCGCCGCTGAGATCGAGGCCCGCGAAGCCCATGACCACAGCCTGCCAAATCCCGCCGAGACCGGCGATGTGAATGCCGCCGGCGCTGTTCGCATCGAGCTCGAGATCGGCGGCCGCGGCCTGGCGCAGGAAGCGAAGCGCCAAATCGGCATCGCCCAGCCGCGCCGCGGCCAGCGCATGGATGCCAGCGCTGAGCGAACTGCCATGCGCACAGCGAGGTTCGTAGTAGCGGAAATTGGTCGCCGCCATGGCGCCGGGAAACTCTTCCGGCAGCAACGCCAACAGCGCCACCACGTCGGCCTGCTTCACCACTTGCGAGCGCTGCGTCCGCTCGTGCCCGAGCACCACGTCGATCGGGACCTTGCGGTCCGCATACAACGCGAGATCGATCGGTTCCAGCCTGTGATAGCCGGCGAACTGCTCGTAAAGACCGGTCGCGGGGTCGAGGCCGGTCACGATCCGCGCGACCGCGTCGCGCCAGTCGGCGATTTCCTCCTCGCGCAATGCAAGCTTGTCGCACAGAGCAACGGCACCGTCCGGCCAGCTTGCCCGCAGCGTCGTGACCGCGTCGAGCGCCCGCGCAATGTTCCATCGCGCCATCACATTGGTGAAGGCGTTGTCGTCCACATCCTCGTGGTATTCGTCTGGCCCGATCACGTGGCGGATGTGTCGCCTGCCGTCCGCCTCCGCCGCGGCGCGCGACGCCCAAAACCGGGCGGTCTCCAGCAGGATCTCGGCACCGGCCTGATGGAAAAACGCATCGTCGCCGGTCGCACGCCAGTACTGCCAGATGGCGTAGGCGATGTCGGCGGTGATGTGCTGCTCCAGCTTGCCGGTCAGGATGTCGATCAACTCGCCATGCGCCCCCATGACGCGTTCAGGCGTGGTCTCCTCGCCGGTGTCAGCCGATTCCCAGGCATACATGGCGCCCTTGAAGCCCATGAGTTGCGCCTTCGCCCGCGCGCCCGGCAGCGTGTGAAAGCGGTACATCAGCATGGCCCGCGCCGCTTCCGGCCAGACTGCCGTGTAGAACGGCAGCAGGTAGATCTCGGTATCCCAGAATACGTGCCCGAAATAGGCATCGCCCGTTAGCGCGCGCGCCCCGACCGAGACGGTCTCGTCTGCCGGGTTGGCGGCGCTGCTCAGATGATAGACGGCGAAGCGCAGCGCCCGCTGCACGTCCTCGTGGCCGTCGATCACCACGTCGCTCGCGGACCAGCGGTCCTGCCAGGCGACCTCGTGCGCGGCGAGCACCGCGCGCCAGCCCAACGTACGGCCGCGTTGCAGCGCCGCGCCGGCGGCCGGGGAGGGATCGTCCTCCAGCCGGTCGGCCCGGGCCACCGCGACGATACGGTCGAATTCGACCGCCTGCCCGGCGACCGATCGCCATTGCCACACCCACCGCAGTGAGAACGGCCGGTGGGGAATGAGCGGTTCGTCGCCAGCCCGCAGCGTCGCGGCGCCTGCCATCGCGACGCCTTTGCCGGAGCCTTCCGCGTGCCATGCACCGAGATCCGGATCCAGCCGCGTCGGCTCCATGCCGAGACCCGCCAATGCGAAGCTCGCCTCCAGCTTCACGTCCACTCCGCTGCGGTCCAGAGAAAAGCGCAGAAGCTGCAATCCCAGCGCGCGATCAGCCATCGACACGAGGCGCAATTCACTCCCGGCGATGGTGATGCCTTCCGGCGAGCGATGGCTCAGTTCCGACAGCAGCGCGCCACGACGCAGGTCGAGCATCCGTGCTCCGGCGAGATTCTCGCCTTCACGCAGCAACTGCGGCTTTCCGTCCAGCAGGATGCGCACGCGCGACCAGTCGGCCACCGGCACCAGCGCAGGCACCGGAGGCTCGGTGTTGGGCCGGTCGAACAGGCCGGCCACGTAGCACCGTGGCCACGATGTCCACCTGACGTAACCGAGCCAGCTCAGCCATGTCGGACCGCGGCTCACCGCCCGCGATGCGCGCATGCCGAGAAATCCGTTGCTGAGGGCAAAGCGGGATTCGACCGCGCTCTCGGTCAGCACGCTGTAGCCATGGTGGTAGAGCACCCAGCGGGCGTCCCGCGTCGGTTCCAGTGCCTCATGCATGAGTGGGCGTCTCCGTTTCAGGCCGGGCGCGCAACGCGCCGCCGGCGATGGCCGTGACGTCGAGCTGATCGAGGCTGGTCACGACGAGGTCGGCCCCGGCAGCGCGCAACAAGGCCGCATCGCCGAGGCGCGCGATGCCGAGCGCTGCCATTCCGCCGGCGCGCGCGGCCTGCACGCCGGCGGGTGCGTCCTCGACCACCAGGCATTGTGCGGGCGGAATATCCAGTGCCTCCGCTGCCAGGAGGAAGATCGCCGGATCCGGCTTGCCGTATGGCACGTCTCGCCCGCTGAGGTCGGCATCGAAAATGGACAGCAGCGTGCCGCCATCGGGCAGCGCCAGGCGGCGCAGCATCGCGCCGACGTTCTTCGAAGAGGACGCGAGCGCCAGCTTCAGGCCCGCCGACCGCAGCGCGACCGCGACGCGCACCGCATCGGGAAACGCCTTGAAGCTGCCCGCGGCGATCAGGCGATCGATCAGCGCCTGCTTGTTCGCGGCGTACTCGGGCGCGCGGGCAGCGGCCCCAGGCGCGCCAAGCCGTTCCAGCGTCGCGCGCGCGCCGTCCAACCTGGGCTTGCCGGCGACATTGGCCTGGTAGAACTCGGTCGTGAAGCGCGACTGATCGGCGAATCCCGCCAGCGCCTCGCGCCAGGCTCGCTCGTGCGGCGAGGCCACCAGCACACCATCCACATCGAAGATCGCCGCCCGCAGCATGCGCCGGCCAGCGGCCGGTTCGCGAGCCTGCATCGTGTCGTTCGCCATGCCGTTCGCATCCCGAGCTGCGGAACCCGCTGGATCACATTGGCGATCAGGTGAAACCGGTCAATGTCGTTCGTCGCACACGGGTCAAACAGTCCGTTCCGGCCTTGACCCTCAAGGGGGTTTCCCCCACACACCGGCAGCCCCCAAATTCACCGGAGAAACCCATCGATGCGCGATACGGGCGAGTTCCTGTTCACCTCCGAGTCGGTCTCCGAAGGCCATCCCGACAAGGTCGCCGACCGGCTCAGCGACACGGTGCTGGATGCGTATCTGGCCGCCGACCCTTATTCGCGCGTCGCCTGCGAGACGCTGGTCACCACCAACCGGGTGGTGTTTGCCGGGGAGACCCGAGGCCCCGCTACCGTGACGCCCGATCTGCTGAACCACCTCGCCCGCATGGCGATCCACGAAATCGGCTACGACCAGGCCGGGTTCAGTTGGAACAAGGCGGACATCGCCTGTCACCTGCACGCGCAGTCGTCTGACATCGCGCAGGGCGTGGACGCCGCCGGCAACAAGGACGAGGGCGCCGGCGACCAGGGCATGATGTTCGGCTACGCCTGTCGCGAGACCGAGGCGCTGATGCCGGCGCCGATCCATTACGCCCACGCCATCCTGCACCGCATCCGCGAGCTTCGGCATATCCACGACAAGTCGGTCGAGGGCCTGCTGCCCGACGCCAAGAGCCAGCTGACGCTGCGCTATGTCGACGGCAAGCCGGTGGGGGCGACCAGCATCGTGGTCTCCACCCAGCACGTCGAGGATCTCGAGCAGCCCGAGATCAAGCGAATGCTGTGGCCGATCGTGCAGAGCACGCTGCCTCAAGGCTGGATGTGCCCGGAAGCCGAGTTCCACGTGAACCCGACCGGCAAGTTCGTCACCGGCGGGCCGGACGGCGACTGCGGCCTGACCGGACGCAAGATCATCGTGGATACATACGGTGGCGCGGCGCCACATGGCGGCGGCGCGTTCAGCGGCAAGGATCCCACCAAGGTGGATCGATCGGCCGCATACGCCTGTCGGTATCTGGCGAAGAATGTGGTGGCGGCGGGGCTGGCCGACCGCTGCACCATCCAAATCAGTTACGCGATTGGCATCGCCCGCCCGCTGTCGGTGTATGTCGATCTGCAGAACACCGGCAAGGACGTGGACGAGACGCGGATCGAACGCACCCTGCGCGAGCTGATGAACCTCACGCCGCGCGGCATTCGCGAACATCTGCATTTGAACCGGCCAATCTATGTGCCCACCTCGGCGTATGGCCATTTCGGCCGCGAGCCGGATGGGGAGAAGGGCACCTTCACGTGGGAGAAGACCGACCTGGCGCCGGCGTTGCGGGCAGCCTTCGGGCGCTGAAGCCGCCGCCGGACCGGCTGTATGGCCGCGGGCGCGGCCATCGCCTCCGGCCGCGCCAGCTTCGCCTGCTGGATGTCACGCTGCCGCGGCTGGCGTTGGCGCCGGAGCAGGCGTGGCGACCGGCCAAGCTGTGGCTCGAGGTCGGGTTCGGCAGCGGTGAGCACGCGCTGGCCCAGATCGCGGCACATCCGGAAGTGGGGCTGATCGCCTGCGAGGTATTCGACAACGGCATCTGCTCGTTGCTGTCGCGTCTGGCGCCGGAGGGCGAGGAGGCGACCGCGCCGTTGCCGCCCAACCTTCGGCTGTGGACCGACGATGCGCGGACACTGCTGCGCCTGTTGCCGGACCAATGCCTGGACCGGCTGTTCCTGTTGTTCCCCGATCCCTGGCCGAAGGCGCGCCATGCCAAGCGCCGCTTCGTCCACCCGGCGCTGTTGCCGCTACTCGCTCGAGTACTGAGGCCAGGTGCCGAGTGGCGAGTGGCCAGCGACGATCCGACCTATCAGGCCTGGGTGGCCGACGTGATGGCCAGGCAGGAGCAGTTCGACTTTGCGACCGCCGCGCGGGAACAACCGCCGGATTGGCCAGCCACGCGCTATGAGGCGAAGGCGCTGCGCGAGGGCCGCACGCCGCTCTACTGGACGTTCATCCGGCGCTGACCGGAGCGGCCGCCGCGGGCATGCTGCGTCGTGCCAGTGCGCGGCCCCGGCGTAGTGCCGGTGCTTCGACCCAAACGTGCAGGGCCCATGCGGCGAGGATCGGCAGTGTTGCCGCCCCGGGAAGCCACAACGCCGTGAACAGCGTCGCATTCCCCTGCACAACGAGTGCAAGTGCCAGGCCCAGGACCTTCTGCACCGGCTCGTTTACGAGGTAGATGCCGTACGAGATCGCTCCCAGCCAAACCAACGGGCGTGACCGCAACGTTGCTGCCAGAAGTCCCAATGCCGATCCCGCCACCCTCGTCGGACCCGGGAAGCCGGGCGGCGAGGATGACTGGAATTGCGCCGCCAGACACAGGCTCCAGATCATCGGTGGCAGCAATTTGTCGATGCCGCCTTGCACGGCGCTCAGCGCCAACGCTACGGCGAGCACGGCCCAATAGGTGCCAAGGCCTTTGGCGCCCTGTCGCACCACCAGCGCACTGGCGATCCCGAGTGCGAAATATTGCGCCTTGTTCGGCAGGAAGGCGCGGCTGAACTGCCACGCTTCCGGCGCCAGCGCATGCCAGACCATGGATCCCGCCGATACCGCCAAGAACATCCAGCAGAGCGGACGCAATCCGATGCGCGCGCCGACCAGTACTGCGAGCAGGTAGAACTGCCACTCGGTCGACAGGCTCCAGGCGGCGCCCAGGAAGCCGAGCCACAGATCCGGCCTCGCGCCGTCCGGAAACAGCCCATGCGTCATCGTCAGGTGCGTCGCGACACCGACGACCCAGTCGCTAGGCCAGCCGCTCGGCCACAGGTAACGGAGCGTGCTGTCCTGGTCGATCCATGACATCAGCGAGAACCCGGAAGCGAGCGGCTGCACCGCCACCGATACAGCGAACACCACCAGGAACACCGGGTAGATACGCGCCACACGGGCGATCAGAAACGGGCACGGCTGATATTCGAAGCTGGCGAGCGACTGCACGATCACCAACCCGCTCAGGATGAAGAACACATCCACGCCAGCGCCGCCATGCGAGAACGCCCGGCCCAGCCAGCCAGGCAGCGGCGCAAATGGCAGCATATGGCTGAGCATGACGTAGAACGCGAGCAGCCCCCGCAATCCATCCAGGCAGACCATCCGCCGCATACAGCACAGCATCGCGGATGCGGTTTAACAAACCGCGAAAAAATTTCGGCCGCGCCGCATCCGAAAGGGCCGGTCGCGACGATAGGGGGACAGCGGCTGCTGATGGCCGCTCCAACGAGAGGAGAAACCACCATGAAGCGTACCGCACTGTTCGCCGCGATCCTGCTGGCGTCCGCCACGCCCGTGTTCGCACAAGACATGTCAGCCTCGACCGTCCGGGTCGGCGGCCAGGCCATGTTCCCGTCCAGGACCATCGTCGCCAACGCGGTGAATTCCGCCGACCACACCACGCTGGTCGCCGCGGTGAAGGCCGCCGGCCTGGTCGACACGCTGAACAGCCCCGGTCCGTTCACCGTGTTCGCGCCGACCAACGAGGCGTTCGCCATGCTGCCGGCCGGAACGGTGGAGGGCCTGGTGAAACCCGAGAACAAGGCGATGCTCACCAAGATACTGACCTACCACGTGGTCGCCGGGAACTACGACAGCAACAAGCTGCGTTCGCTGATCCTCGAAGGCAACGGCACAGCGACGCTGAACACGGTCAGCGGCGGCAAGCTGTGGCTGATGATGAACGGCTCGTCCAACATCACGGTGAAGGACGAGAAGGGCGACGTGGCCGACATTACGATCTCCGACGTGCGCCAGTCGAACGGCGTGATCCAGGTGGTCGATCACGTGCTGCTGCCGCGCGCCTGATCGACCGAGTGCGGGCGGCCGCAACCTCAAGGCCGCCCGCATCCGCTCGCCGGAGGAATTGTCATGCGCATCCATCCCTTGGTGGTGCGGATCACGCACTGGACCAACGCCGCGGCGATGACGCTGATGATCGGCAGCGGCTAGCGGATCTACAACGCCTCGCCGCTGATTGCCTTCGTGTTCCCGGCGAGGCTGACGCTGGGAAGCTGGCTGGGCGGCGCGCTCGCCTGGCATTTAGCGGCGATGTGGCTGGTGGTGGCGAACTTCGCGATCTATCTCCTTTACGGACCGGCATCCGGAGACCGCACGTCGCGACCACTTCCTTTCCATGGCCGGCATTGTGGCCTTCATCATCGTGCATCTTGCCCTGGTCGCGATGGTGCCGCGTGGCGCCTCGAGGTTTCCGGTCTGGTCACCGAACGGAAGCCTTGGACCGTTGCCGACCTCGCGGCGCTGCCGCAGTCGGATCAGATCACGCGCCACATGTGCATCGAGGGCTGGAGCGCGATCGGCAAATGGGGCAGCGTGCCGTTCCGCGACTTCCTCGCCCGCAGCGGTGCCGATACGCGGGCGCGCTATGTCTCGTTTCGTTGCGCCGACGGCTATCGCAGCTCGATCGACATGGCGACAGCGCTGCACCAGCAGACGCCGCTGGCGCTGACCTTCCGCGACGGGCCGTCGCCGGCGGCATACGGCTTCCCGGTCAAGCTGCGCGTGCCGACCAAGCTCGGCTTCAAGAACCCGAAGCATATCGTCGGCATCGAGGTGACCAACGTGTATCCGGGCGGGTTCTGGGAGGATTACGGCTACAACTGGTTCAGCGGCAGTTGATGCGCCGCGGCCGGTTCAAGCAAACGATGGTGGCGCACGCGGATCGGCAGCAGCACGAACAAAGCCAGCACGACCACCAGCAGGTTCATCCCTGCCGCCGCCAGGAACACCGCCTCCCACGATCCGGTCGCGGTCTTCAGCACATTGGCGAACGGCACCAGGAACGCCGACGTGCCCTTGGCGGTGTACAGCATCATCGAATTGGCGGTGGCATACCGGGTGCCGAACAGATCGGTGCAGGTGGAGGGAAACAGGCTGAATATCTCGCCCCAGGTGAAGAAGATCAGCGCGGCGCAGATCACGAACGTCCAAGGGCTGGAGCCGAACAGCGCCAGCAGCCAATAACTCAGCGCGCCGAGTGTGAACGCCAGCGCCATGGTGTATTCGCGGCCGATCCGGTCGGACACCGCGCCGAAGAACGGCCGCGCCAGGCCGTTCATCACGTTGTCCACCACCAGCGCGACGCTCAGCGTTGTGGCGCCGAGAAATATGACGGTGGTCGACAGGCCGAAGTCCTTGGCGATCGGCGCGAGCTGCGCGGTGGCCATCAGGCCGCTCGACGACACCAGCACGAACATGAAGTACAGCAGCCAGAACGCCGGCGAGCGCAGCACCGCCATGCTGGTGTAGCTGCGTGACGACTGCGGCACCGCGGAGCGGACCATCGTGGGCAGCACGGTGCCAGGCAGCGGGCCGTGCAGCAGCTGGGCGACGACCAGCAGCACCACACCTTGCGCAACGCCGAACCACAGGAAGGCGGAGGCATAGCCGTAGGTGTCGATCACCATCCGGATCGGGATCACGGTGAGCGCCGCGCCGGCGCCAAACCCCGCCGCGGTCAGGCCGACGGCGAGGCCACGCCGATCCGGGAACCACTTCATCGCGTTGCCGACGCAGGTGGCGTAGATCGCGCCGGCTCCGGTGCCGGAGACCGCCGCCCCGACATAGAGCATCGCGAGCGAGCTGGCGTAGGCGTTGATCACCCAGGCGACGCCGACCAGCACGCCACCGAAGCTGATCATCAGGCGCGGACCGGTGCGTGGGCCGAGGTGATCGACGATGTAGCCTTCGATCGGGGTCAGCCAGGTTTCCGTGGCGATGAAGATGCTGAACGCGATCTGGATCTCGGCGATGCTCCAACCATGCGCCTGGTGCATCGGATCGACGAACAGGGTCCAGGCGTATTGCAGGTTGGCGATCAGCACCATGCACAGCACGCCTAGCCACAGTTGCAGCCAGCGGTTCGCGGACATCAGGACCTCCCGAAATTGCTTGTTGCTTGCTTGATTGCTCATCCGTGCCTTGTCGGCACGGTTGTTCAGGTCTTCTCGAAGTCGATCCGCTCGACCACCGGCAGACGCTGAAGGTAACGACGCAGACAGTCGAGCCCCAGTTCGACCGCGCCGAGCCGCACCCATTCGCGACCGCCCAGGATACGCGAGCGCCGGAAGGCGACGTCCTCCGCGGTGGCGATCGCGATCCAGATGGTACCGCCGAAATCGATCCGGTCCGGGCCTTCGTCAAGATCGATCAGCACCGCCAGCGCGTGCGTCGCACCAACGTGAGTGCGGGCGGCGTGGGCCACCGCCTCCACGGTCTCCTGCGTGAGCTCGCCGGCGAGGCCGAAGCCCTTGATGTCGAGCGCCGTGTGCAGTGCGGTGCGGTCGCGCACCGTGACGCCGCAGCGCAGCACGTGTTCGGCGCCCGGCAGGTGGCCGATCCGCGCCGCCATCTGGCCGCTGGTGAAGGTCTCGACCAATGCGAGCGTTCCGGCCTGGCGGGTCAGTTCCGCCAGCACCACGCCTTCCAGCGTCTGGTCGTCCTCCGCCATGATGAAGTTGCCCAGCCGCTTGCGCACTTCCGCCTGCACCGGTTCAAGCTTGCGCCGCACATCGTCCATATCGGTGCCGCGCACCGTCAGCTTGGTCTCGAGCTGCGGATAATGCGCGCGGAAGCCGAGTTTCACGCCGCCGTCGGGCACCAGTTCCTCGACACCGGCCAGC
>DASXNR010000406.1:0-28045 GCA_036494925.1 Acetobacteraceae bacterium | reverse complement strand
ACTGTTTGGGACTGGGTTGCGGACCCCATCTGGGCCAGCGGTCATGGCGCCGCGTCAGCAGGCCGGACACATGATCGCAATCGACCCGCTCGTCAGATTTCTCATTTTGTCTCTTGCATCCAAGGGGTCGTCCACACATGGGCACTATGGTTCCAGGCGCAGGAGGTCGCCGATCTCGGCCACGCCGCGTCTGGCGGCATCAGCTTCGACGACCAGACGCTGCTGATCCGGGCCGCAGCGTCGCATCAAGGGATCGCGCTGGTGACCGAGACGCTGGCACGGCCGGAACTCGAGCAAGGCGGTCTCGTGCGCGCACTGGACGTGGCCTGGCCGCAGGAGTTTGCCTATTGGCTGGTGTGCCCGCGCGCCACCGCCGATCAGCCCAAGATCGTCGCGTTCCGCGACTGGCTGATGGCGGAAGGGCGGCGGGTCAGTTCGAACGCGCGTCCAGCCACGCGAGCAGCACGGGGCCGAACACCTTGAGGCTCTTGTAGTGCACCGTCGCCTCCGGCAGCGCGCGCACCGCTTCCGCCAGGCGATACGCGGCAGTCGGCGTGGCGATGGCGCTCGCCAGTGGATATGAGTGCACGCGTATCCCGAACAGGATTGCGCCTGATTGCGGCAGGCGACGCAGCGTCTGGCGCTCGACACGCAGGTAGAGGGCGTCGCCGGCGTTGTCGGGCGTGATCGCGTCATTGCGCTGCACGCGCCATTTGCCGCCGGGTTGGAACATCGCAGGATCGTCGAGCACCGACCAGTTGAGCCGCGACGCGATATGGCCGGGCTTCACCTTCGCCATGAAACGATCGACCGGGGTGGCGAGGCGTTCGGCATAGTGCGGCACCGGCCCGTGCACCGACGCGAGCGGTTTGCCCAGCTTCTCGTGCAGTCTCCAGCGGCTCGGGAAACACAGGACGGCAGCGGTGAAGATCGGACCTTCGTCACTCTGCTGGATGATGCACAGGTCCTCCTGCACCAGCCGGCCAGCGAGTTCCAGGGGATCGATCGGCGGGGCGGCAAGATTCCAGGTCTCACCGGTCAGCATGTTGTGCAGCAGGCCACTGTCGCGTGTGAACCAGCTGGGCGCGTGCGCCGTCAGGTTCGCGACAAGTTCGTGCAGCGTCTCGGCGCGGGCCGCGTCGGAACTCGGCAGGGCGCCGAATACATCGCCGTGCTGTTGCGCGAGCAGGCGGCGGCGTTCCGCCATCTCATCGGTATAGCGCTCGTCGATTTCGAACCACGAGCTCTCCGGCACGGTGGTGAGCGCCATCGCCATGCGATATGGCCCGCTCTCGAACGGCAGGTAGATCGCCTCGGATGGCGGCGCGCCTTGCCCGATAGCCGGCCGCATCCTCAGATCACGCCCTTCGCACGCAGCTCGGCGAGCGCGCTCGCGTCCAGCCCGAGCCGGTCCGACAACACCGTATCGGTGTGCTCGCCCAGCAGCGGCGGCGGGATGCGATAGTCCGGCGGTGTCTCCGACAGCCGTACCGGATTGGCGATCATCTTCACCGTCTCGCCCGAGCCATGCGTCATCTCGCGCACCACGCCGCGCGCCACCACGTGCGGATCGGCGAACACCTCCGACAGCCTGTTGATCGGCCCGCAGCCGATCTTCAGCGCCTCCAGCTTCTCAACCCACCACACGGTATTCTGCGTCTGCATCACCGGCGTCAGCGTGTCGGTCACCAACTGCCGGTTCTCGACCCGCGCCGCGTTGGTGGCGAAGCGCGCATCCTCCAGCAGATGCGTCAACGCGAACGCCTCGCAGAACCGCTTGAACGTCGGATCGTTGCCGATCGACAGCACGATATGGCCGTCTGCCGTCGGGAACACCTGATATGGCACGATGTTGGGATGCTGATTGCCGAGCCGCGCCGGGTTCTCGCCGGTCGCCAGGTAGTTCATGCCCTGGTTCGCCAGCCACGCCACGTGGGTATCCAGCATGCCGATGTCGATCTGCTGCCCCTGCCCGGTCGCATCGCGATGCCGCAGCGCGGCGAGGATGCCGATGCAGCCGTACAGCCCGGCGAACAGATCGGCGACCGGCACGCCGACCTTCTGTGGCAGCCCATTCGGCTCGCCGGTCAGGCTCATCACGCCGCCCATCGCCTGGATCAGCGAATCATAGCCGGGTCGCGGCGCATACGGTCCGGTCTGCCCGAACCCGGTGATCGAGCAATAGATCAGCCGTGGAAACTTCGCATGCAGCGCCTCATACCCCAGCCCGTATTTCGCCAGCGCGCCGACCTTGAAGTTCTCCACCAGGATGTCGCACTGCGCGATCAATTGCCGCGCGATCGCCTGACCGTCGGGCCGCGCGATGTCCAGCGTGACCGAGCGCTTGTTGCGGTTCACGCCCACAAAATACGCGCTTTCCCTGGTGCCCGGCATGTAGGGCGGCGCGAAGCCGCGCGTGTCGTCGCCGGCGCCGGGGCGCTCAATCTTGATCACATCGGCGCCGAGATCGGCCAGCATCTGCGCGCAGGTGGGCCCCGCCAGCACACGCGTCAGATCGAACACGCGCAGGCCGCGAAGTGGTCCGGTGGGTTGCGCGCCAATGGGGTCACTCATGCCGCTTCTCCAGCTTGCCGGGACACCATCGCGCGTCCATACCGGCCTGCCGCTTATACCCCGGGAGGAGATGCCGGCAATGCCGGACACCATGCCGCCACTACGCGCGGCCAGCATCGAGAGCCGCACGTCGTGGGTCGCTGCCTGCGTCACCCTCGGCATCCTGTCGATCTCGTACGGCGCGCCGCTGCTGGTCGTGGTCGGCCTGAAGCCGATCCAGGAGGCACTCGGCACCGACCGTTCCGTCGTGGCGCTGGCCGGCGCTCTGGTTTGGATGGGCACCGGTGTCGGCGGCATCATGATGGGCTGGCTGGCCGACCGCATCGGCATCCGCGCCACGGTGATGATCGGCGCCGTGATGATGGCCTCCGGCCTGGCACTCTCCGCCACCGGCAGCGTGTGGACACTCTACGTCGGCCACGGCCTGCTGATCGGACTGGTCGGCAACGGCGCGATCTTCGCGCCGCTGGTGGTCTATGTCAGCCGCTGGTTCGACCGCCGCCGCGGCTCCGCGCTGGCACTGATCTCGTCCGGCCAGTACATCGCCGGCATAGTCTGGCCGTCGGTATTCGAGCGCGGGATCTCACTGTACGGCTGGCAGACCACGATGCTGGCTTACTCAGGGGTGGTCATCGCGATCATCCTGCCGCTGACCTTGCTGTGCCTGCGCCCATCGCCGGAAGCGCACATCGCGCACGCACTGTCAGGCGATCCGCGCAAGGGCGCAGCCGTCCTCGGCATGCCGCCCAACCTGGTGCTGGCGCTGATCTGCGTCGCCGCATTCTTTTGCTGTATCCCGATGGCGGTGCCGAACGCGCACCTTGTGGCGCTGTGCAGCGATCTCGGCATCGCGCCGACACATGGCGCGGCGATGCTGTCGGTGCTGCTGGCGTGCGCGTTTCTCAGCCGGCAGTTCTGGGGCATGCTGGCCGACCGCGTCGGCGGACTGCGCGCAGTGATGGCAGGCTCCGCGTGTCAGGCAGTGGCGATCGGCGGCTTCCTGCTGACGCAGAACGAGGTCGGGCTGTTCGCGGTATCCGCGGCATTCGGCCTGGGCTTCTCAGGCATCATCCCGTCCTACGTCGTGGCGATCCGCGAACTGTTCCCGTCATCCGAGGCGGCGTGGCGTGTGCCGACATTCTTTTTTCTCGGCATGTCCGGCATGGCGTTTGGAAGCTGGCTGGCGGGCGAACTGTATGACCGGTTCGGTTTCTACGCGCCGGCGTTCGCGGTCGGCGTGTTCTTCAACATCGTCAATCTTGCGATGATCGGTTTCCTGGTGGCGCGGCAAAATGGCAATCGCGGGCTGGCGCTCGCCTACCGGTAACCGCAGATCACCATCGGCGTCGCCTGCGACCTGCCGGCAGCTGAAATGAACCCGCGGTATTTGCCAGGCGCTTGTCCTGCGCGATCCAGTCGGCAGCCTCCGCCTCGGTTGCGAAACCGGCCGCCATCTGCGGCAGCGCGCCAGGCCGGGTGATCTCGACCGCAACGCTGTCATCCTCCCGGCGAATGACCCGATAGGTTGCGTCCGTCACATCATCGTTCCCGCGCGATGCCGGGTAAAACCGGCAATCAGCGACGCCCGCGATCGATTCGCCCGGCAGGACCGCGCGACCGGGTATCCCCATTGCGCTCACGCGCGGTGTCCTGCTGCGTCTCAATCGTCTTGAAGTGCGAATCGGCGGTGCGTCCTTCCGCCTTGACCGCCACCATCTGGGGCTCGCTGACGGTGCGTTCCTGGCCGTCACCCACGCGCTTCACCCGATATTGCCAGACGTTGGCCTCGGCCGGCAGTCTGCGGGAGATCGTATGGATGTCCCAGGGACTGCTCTCGGCATATCGGTCCAGGGTCAGCCGCACCCGATCGCCCACCGCAAACTTATGTGAGACCATTGGCATCGGCTCCAGCAGAGAAGCCCGTCCCCGCATGATGCGGGGACGGTCGCCATCCGCTCAGGAAGCTTGCAGGTTGACCGCGGAAGTCTTGCCCTGCTGGCCACGCTCGAGATCGTAGCTGACCTTTTGGCCCTCGTTGAGACCGGTCAGGCCCGCCCGCTCGACCGCCGAGATATGCACGAAGACATCCTTCGAGCCATCATCCGGCTGGATAAAGCCGTAGCCCTTCTGACCATTGAACCATTTTACCGTACCTGAAGACATCACGTCACTCCGGGTAATATCGGCGATCCACACGCTGCAGACCGTAGTACTTTTCTTCGGAGATGCCGGATGCGACGGAGTCGCGGATCTGGCCAAGAGTTGTCCTGGCGAAAAGTGCCGAAGCCCGCATATAGGGGGGCTGGCCGGTTTTTACCAGGGAGCCTCGTCACGAGCCGGCGGCGATGCCGGACTGCACCTCGCTGATCGCCTCGTTGACCAGGCGGATCGCGTTGACGCGATGGCCGCCCTTGTTGGCTTCGGCGACCTGCACCTCGGCTCGGGCGTTCTGCAACGCCGCCAGGGCGTTCTGCATGTGAGGCTGTGCCGCCACCACACAACCGCCGGCAAAGCTTGCCACAGCGATGGTGGCGACCGCCACGACCCCGGTGATGTGACGCCGGCGGCACCACGAAATCACTGTCATCACGATTCCCTCCCGCAGGTGGGGGCGATCATACCGCACCGGCAACCTGTGTGTCAGCCCTTGCCGAGCTGTGCGCCCGCCAGTCGCTCGCAGAGTTTCGCCATCTCGGTGTGATCGGCGTCGGAGCCGAACATCGCCAGCGCCGCCGCCACCATCTCCTTGGTGAGCGCGGACAGCGGCGCCGGCGTGCCGGTCTCGCGTCCGACCTGCAACGCGATCGACAGGTCCTTCGCCAGCAGTCCCATGGTGAAGCCTGCGTCGAATTTTCGGGAAAGCACGAACTGCCTGAACTTTTTCTGCGTCGAGTTGTTCATCCCGGTCGCCGCGTTCAGCACATCGACCATCACCGCCGGATCCAACCCGAAACGCTGGCCGATCAGCAGCGCCTCGATGCCGATCAGGAAGCCGCCGGCACTCACCAGGTTGTTCAGCGCCTTCATCGCCTGGCCGGAACCGACCGCCCCGGTACGCAGGACGGTCGTGCCCATCGCCTGCAGCACCGGCATGACCGAATCGATGATCGCGCTGTCACCGCCCGCCATGATCGCCAGCTCGCCGGTCTTCGCCCGCGGCACACCGCCCGACACCGGCGCATCGATCATATGGCTGCCGAGTTCCATCACGCGTTCCGCCAGGAGCTGCGTCACCGATGGCACGCCGGAGCTCATCTCGATCACCACGGTGCCGGGCTTCATGCCGGCCATCACGGTGTCGTCACCATTCGCCAGCACCTGTTCGACGACCGTGCTGGTCGGCAGCATGGTGACCACCACGTCGGATATCGCGGCAAGCTGGCGCAGCGTGTCGGGAGCATCGCCACCGATCTGCTGCACGAAATTGTTGGCGATTTCGCGGCGGGCATCGTTCACGTGCACGGTAAAACCCGCCCTCACCAGGCAGGCCGCCATCGGCCAGCCCATGTTGCCGACGCCGACGAAGCCGACGCTTGGCCTGTCCGCCATCAGTCGCCGCCCTTCGCGCTGTCGACGTCCTTGAACACCTCGGTGGCAATGCGAAACGCTTCCAGGCAGGCGGGGATGCCGCAATAGGCGCCGATCTGCAGCAGGATCTCTTTGATCTCGTCACGTGTCACGCCGTTGGTGAGCGCGGCGCGCAGATGCAGCCGGAACTCCGCGCCACGGTTCAGTGCGGCAAGCATCGTCAGGTTGATCATGCTGCGCGTCTTGCGATCGAGGCCGGGGCGGGTCCAGATCATGCCCCAGGCGACTTCGGTGGTGATCTGCTGGAAGGCCGCGTTGAAGTCGTCAGCACGGGTGAGCGAGCCATCGACATAGTCGGCGCCCAGAACGTCGCGCCGAACTTCGAGACCCTGCCTGAACAGATCGCTCTGGTATTCCGGACGGTTTGGGATGTTGGCCATCACGTGTGTCCTCCGCTGCGAGCGACGCGGACGGTAGATGCTGCATTCCACAGCGGCAAGCCAGCGGCCCCGCCGTCCAGCCCAATCCACCGGCCGGATCGGTGCGTTCCTCAACGCCCCGCGTGGTCACGCTCGGCAACGCGGCTCGCCAGTTCCTGGGTCCGGGACAGGAACAGTCGAAGGAGCGGCGAGTTGTTGGCCCTGTGATGACCCAGGACCAGGTCAATCAACGGGGCTTCACCCGCAAGCGGACGGCTGATCACCGACCAGGTAAGATAGTTGCGAGCGAAATCAGGCAGCAGCGTCACCGCGCGCGTCGACGCGACGAGTGACATCGCCATAGAAAGATACTCGGCCTTGAGTGCCGTGTTGAGGTCGATCCCTGATCGTCGGATATAGGATTCTGTTATCGAACTGAGGACCGGAGCCTGGTCCGCCATACCAATGAAAGCCTCACCGGCGAGATCGCGCGGGCTGATCGCCTCGTGCGAAGCCAGACGATGATCGCTTGGCAGCATCACGACCAACGGTTCCCTGACCAGCACCTGATAAGCCAGCTCGGGGAAATTCTGTTCCGGCCTCAGGAAAGCGGCATCCAGCCGCCCGGCAGCGAGACCGTCGGCGAGTTGCGGCGAATGCTTGCTGACGATGCTGACGTTGACGTCGGGGCATTTCTCGCGAAGCACATCCATCGCGGCAGGCAACCATTCGGGCTCACAGCCGCTCAGGAAGCCGAGGGCGAACGTTCTCTTTGCGGGGAGGCCGGCGCGCCGCGCTGCCTGTTTCGCCGCCTCGACCTGAGCCAGCGCATGCCGGGCATGATCGAGGAATACCTTGCCTGCAACGGTCAACTCAACACCACGAGAGCTGCGGGTGATCAGCTCGGTGCCGATCTCGATCTCCAGATCGCGAATCTGGCGACTGAGAGATGGTTGCGCCGTATGCAGTTTTCGCTCGGCTGCCACGGTCAGGCTTCCTGCCTCGGCCACCGCGATGAAGTATCTTAGATGCCGAAGCTCCATGCTCCGCCTCATGCCTGCAAGGTATGACGGACAACCCACAAAGTCTTTCCGCAGGGCGCGACCGCGACCTAGCTCTTCGCCGGCAACATCGTCTGGAACAATCCCGGCGGGTTTGCCTCAGAGGAGCCAGGCCATGACCACACCCGTCGTGCTTATCACTGGAGCGCTGACCGGCATAGGCCGCGCCACCGCGCTCGCGTTCGCGGACGAAGCCAGCCGTATCGTCGTCGCCGGACGCCACGAAGATGCCGGCAACCAGTTGGCGAGCGAATTGCAGAGGCTGGGCGCCGAAGCCGCGTTCATCCGCGCCGACGTCCGTCACGAGGACGCGGTCCGCAGCCTCATCGATCAGACTGTCGAACGCTTCGGGCGCCTCGATGTGGCCGTCAACATTGCCGGCACCGAGGGCCTGCCCGGTCCAGTGACACAGCAGACCGCGGAGACATATGCGGCGACCTTCGATACCAATGTGCTCGGCACGCTGCTCAGCATGAAGCATGAGTTGCGCGCGATGCAGGCGCAGGGTGGCGGGAGCATCGTCAATATCTCATCCACGTACGGCCATGAAGGAGCGGCCGGTGCGTCGGTCTATGCGGCCAGCAAACACGCCGTGGAGGGCCTGACCAAGTCCGCGGCGTTGGAGGCTGCGAGATTCGGCGTCCGGGTCAACGCCGTCGCACCCGGTCCCACCGAAACCGGCATGCTCAACCGCTTCACGGGGACGCCGGAGCGCAAGGCGGGGCTGGCAGCGTCTGTCCCACTGGGACGTGTGGGCACGCCCGAGGAAATCGCACGCGCGATCGTCTTTCTTGCCTCGGACAAGGCATCCTTCATCACCGGCCAGATCCTGTCGGCCGATGGTGGAAAAACCGCGGGCTAGCGCCGACACCCAACCAGAAGGGCGATACTTACATGACCATCCTGTCAGGCAAGACCGCGCTCGTTACAGGCGCGTCGCGAGGTATCGGCCGTGCCAGCGCGCTCGCGCTGGCGCGAGCCGGGGCACAAGTTCTGGTACATTACGGTCGCGGCGCAGACGAGGCCGACGCGGTCGTTCGAGAGATCGGCGACCTTGGCAGTCGTGCCGACAAGATCGCGGCGAACCTTGCCGCCGCCGACGGCGCACATGAGCTTGCCCGCAAGGTGCGCTCGATTGTCGGCGCACGCCTCGACATCCTGGTTGCCAATGCCGGCGTCAGCAAGGCGGCGACGATCGAGGAGACGACGGTCGAGGATTTCGACACGCTGTTCGCGGTCAACGTCCGGGCGCCCTACTTCCTGGTTCAACAGCTACTGCCGATCCTCGGCGCGGGAAGCAGCGTCGTGCTGGTCTCGTCGCTGGCGGCGCACGCCGCCGTCGGGACCCTGTCCGCGTATTCGGCCACAAAGGGCGCGATCGACACACTGACCAAACACTTCGCCGCGACGCTCGGTGCCCGGGGGATCCGCGTCAATGCCGTCGCCCCCGGCGTCGTCGACACCGACATGTCCAGCTTCGCACGGACCGAGAGCGGGCGTGGCGTCATCCTGGGTATGCAGGCGCTGCAGCGCATCGCTGGCCCCGAGGACATCGGGCCCGCCGTTGCCTTTCTCGCGTCTGACAATGCCCGCTGGGTCACCGGCCACACACTGCGGGTCGATGGCGGCTCCAAGCTCTGACGGCCGGCGGCTTCCCGCTGTCCCGGGAAAGACGATAAACAGGTCGTCGACCACGGGGAGACACACCATGGCTGTGACGCCAAGATACGAAGTCCTTGCCCTGCGATACGGCATCTTCGACGGACGCCTGCAATTCCAGAACTACATTATCCCGGACGATCACGCGGCACCCGATCCGCTCGACTTCTACGTGTTCGCCATCCGCGGCAACGGCCGCACCATCGTGATGGACACCGGGTTCAATCCGGTCTCGGCGCAGCGCCGCGGCCGTGAACTGCTGCGCACGCCGGCCGAGGCATTGCTGCAGGCGGGCATCGATCCGGCAGAAGTGCCGGATGTCGTGCTGACGCACATGCACTGGGACCACGCCGGCGGGATGGAGTACTTCCCCAAGGCGACGTTCCATCTCCAGGCGTCGGAGATGGCCTACTGCACCGGCCCTTGCATGTGCCAGCCGTTCCTGCGCCGGCCGTTCGATGTCGACGATGTGCAGAGCGCGCTCCGCGCGCTGTATGCCGACCGGCTGCGCTTCCACGACGGCACCGCCGAGATCGCTCCCGGCATCACGCTGCATCTGATCGGCGGCCACTCCGGCGGTATCCAGTCGGTCCGCGTTCCCACCGAACGCGGCTGGGTGGTGCTGGCCGGTGACGCCTCGCATCTGTGGGGCAATATCCGCAAGCGGATGCCGTTCCCGGTGGTGGTCGATGTGGCGCGCATGCTGAAGGGGTTCGAGATCCTGGAAAGCCTCGCGGATGGTCCGGACCACATCATCCCCGGCCACGACCCGCTGATCCTGAAGCGCTTTCCGCCCGAGGCGGGTCACCCGGACACGGTTCGCGTCGATCTGGCGCCGATCGCCTAAAACCGCTGCTCTCTCATCCATCGTCACGCGAACCGCGCGGGACCGTCTGCGCTGCCAATCTGTCGAATCTCCGCGCGCCGCGAAGATTTAAAGCCGCCAACGTGGCCGGGCCGCCGCCAGAGCTGTTCCTGCAAGGGCCAGTGCGGTCGAAACGAACGGAGAGCCACCGCGATGCGCTGCCTATGCGGGACTGCGTTGCCAATGATGACGGAGCCGGTGGCACGTGCGCGCCTCTCGCCGAGAGAGAAGCAGCAAGGCAAGCAGGACTCAACGGTAGCGTCGAGGAGAGGCGCGGTCCTGCCGCCGGATCTCGCGGCACGGCTCGGCACGAAGGATCTCCCCCGCCAGGCTCGGGAGGCGCTCGCACCGGAAGCATATCGAGCCCCGGCCGGCTGACGCGGCCCGGGTTGCGGCGGCTGCGCGGGCTCAGGACGCGTGCGCGGCTCGACGCCTTTCTGACGACGCACGGCATCGACGTGGCAAGATCAGCCGCGCAGCCGGAGCGCGGCCAGGAGGAGTCGAACCAGGCCGACATCTTGGTCGCCCGCTTTCGGGCGTTTCGTGCTGGCAAGACGCTGGGCGGCCTCGATCCAGCCGCCCTCATCCGCGAGGGGCGTCGGTAGCACGCGGTGCCGGCCTGCATTCTCGACGCATCTTCGGTCTTCCCCTGGCTGGTCGAGGACGCGGCGACGTCCACGGCCGACGCGATGCTGGCGAAGGTGGGTCAACAGGGCGCCGTTGTTCCCTCGCCCGGCACATCGAGATTGCCAACGGTCTCGGCATGGCAGGGGTCATGACCTCGCTTGGTGAGCGCCGCGGCTTTTCCCTGTCACGTCGAGCGATGGTCACAGTGTCCGATTCGCCCGCGCCAGCACAGCCTCGAACAGCACCTGCGCCCCCGCTTCCGCCTCCTCGGGCTCGATGCTCTCCGCCTCGTTGTGCGACAGCCCGTCCTTGCACGGGGTGAAGATCATCGCGGTCGGCACGTGCCGCGCGACGTACACCGCGTCATGGCCCGCGCCCGATACGATCTCCCGCGCGCCGTAGCCGAGTTTCGCCGCACCCTGCCGCACCAGATCCACGCACGCCGGATCGAACGCCTGGGCCGCGATCTTGAACAACGGCGTCAACTCCAGCGTCACCCCACAATCACGCGCGATGAAGCCGGCCTCACGCGGGAACTGCGCGTCCAGCCGGTCCACCTCGGCATCCGACGGATGGCGGAACTCGACCGAGAACCGCACCTCGCCCGGCACCACGTTGCGGCTGTTCGGCGACACCAGCAGTTGTCCGACGGTGCCACGCCCGTTCTCGCCCCGGGCGCGCATCATGCGATCGACCAGGTCGATGATCCGCGCCGCGCACACCAGCGCGTCCTTGCGCGCCGAGGGCGGCGTGGTGCCGGCATGCGAGTCCTGGCCGGTCGCAACCGCGTCGTACCACACCATGGCCTGGGCGCCGGTGACGATGCCGATCTGCTTCGCCTCGCACTCCAGGATCGGACCCTGCTCGATATGCAGCTCGAAATACGCGTCCGCCGGGAATGCCGCTGCCGGCGGCTCACCGCGATAGCCGATCCCGTCCAGCGCCGTCCGCACCGTTACGCCGTCGACGTCGGTCAGCGCATACGCCTTGTCGAGCGAGAACACGCCGGACCACACCCCCGACCCCATCAGCGAATGGCCGAACCGGCTGCCCTCTTCGTCGGTCCAGTTCACCAGCTCGAGCGGCGCCTCGGTGACGATGCCGAGGTCGTTCAGCGAGTGCATCACCTCCAGCCCGGCCAGCACGCCCAGCGCCCCGTCATATTTCCCCCCGGATGGCTGGCTGTCGAGATGGCTGCCGAACAGCACCGGCAGCCGCGTGGCGTCGCGACCGGCCCGGCGCGCGAACATGTTGCCGATCGCATCCACCCGCACGGTAAGCCCCGCCGCCTCGCACTCGGCACGGAACCGGTCGCGGCCGCGCTTGTCCACGTCCGTCAGCGTCAGCCGGCGCACCCCGCCCTTCGGCGTGGCGCCGATCTCGGCCATGCCCATCAGGCTGTCCCACAGCCTCTTGCCGTCGATGCGCTGGTTGGTCTGGGCGGTCATGGCGGGCGTCCTCGGGTTGGGGCGGCGCATCTTGCCCGCCAGGCGCCTTGCTGCAAGAGAAGGGAGACCGGGAATAGGGACCAGCATGAGACCTACGTGGATCCTGGCGGCGGGGCTGCTGCTGGCCGGCTGCAAGCTGATCGACCAGACGACGTTCGCGCCCTCGCCGGAGGAGACCGCGGCTAAGTCCGAGCCGCCGAAGGTGGATCCGCGCTCCGCGCTGCTCAGCATCGGCTACGCCACACCGAACCCGAACTACCAGGACGTGCTGCGCTACGCCGTGCGGGAGGCCGAGACGCGCGCGCCCGGCGTCCAGTACGATGTGGTCGCCATGCTGCCCTCCGGCGCTGACGCGGCGACAGCGCAGAGCCGGGCTGCGGCGGTGATGCGCGACATCATGGCGCAGGGCGTGCCGGCCGACCGCATCCATCTCGGACTGCGGACCGCGCAGGCCGGCAGCGCGCAGGAGGTGCGGATTTACGTCCGATGATGGAATAACCCGCCCGCGTCAGGGATTCCGGGCATGACAGGCGGCGTCAGTGGTCGATAGACTGCTGACCGACACCGGGGAGCCAGGCGAAGATGCACCCGTTCCACGCCCATTGCCGCGAGTCTCTGGCCAGCATCGAGGCGCAGGGCCGCTATCGCCGCTTCACCCCGCTGCGCAAGCAGGCGGAGCGGTTTCCGCTGTACCGCCGGGCGGACGGCAGCGAGGTGCTGGTATGGTCGTCCAACGACTATCTCGGCATTGGCGGCCATCCCGTGGTGGTCGAGGCCGCCTGCGCGGCGGCGCGCGAGATGGGCGCCGGTGCCGGCGGCACGCGCAACATCAGCGGCACCAGCCCGGTGCACGACGCGCTGGAGGAGGAGCTGGCCGATCTGCATGGCAAGCCGGCGGCGCTGCTGTTCACCTCGGGGTTCGTGTCCAATCAGGCGGCGCTGTCCACCATCCTGAACTCGCTGCCGGACTGGCAGGTGTTCTCCGACGCGCGCAACCACGCCTCGATGATCGCCGGCATCAAGGGATCGCGCGCTGCGTGCCATATCTTCCGCCACAATGACGTGGCGCATCTCGAGGAGCTGCTGCGAGCGGTCCCGGCCGGTGCGCCGAAGCTGATCGTGTTCGAGTCGGTGTACTCGATGGATGCGGACATCGCGCCGATCGGTGCGATCTGCGATCTCGCCGCGCGCTATGACGCGATGACCTATCTGGACGAAGTGCACGCGGTCGGCATGTACGGACCATCCGGCGCCGGCGTGGCGGAGCGCGACGGCGTGGCGGAGCGGATCGACGTGATCGAGGGGACGCTGGCCAAGGCGTTCGGCTGCCACGGCGGCTACATCGCAGGTGATGCCTCGGTGGTGGACTACGTCCGCTCCTCCGCGCCTGGCTTCATCTTCACCACCTCGCTGCCGCCGATGATCGCCGCGGCGGCACTGGCCAGCGTGCGGCACGTGCGCGGCGATGCGGCGCGGCGGGAGGCGTTGTTCGAGCGCGCCGCGACATTGCAGCGGCGGCTGGGCGCAGCCGGCCTGCCGGTGCTGCCGTCGGCCAGCCACATCGTGCCGCTGCATATCGGCGACGCGGCGCGGTGCAGCGCGGTGAGCCGGCGGCTGCTCGACGAGTTCGCCATGTACGCGACGCCGATCAACTACCCGACGGTGCCGCGCGGCGAGGAACGGCTGCGGCTGACGCCGACGCCGCTGCATACCGACGCGATGATGGATCGGCTGGAGGAGGCTTTGAAGGCGATCCTGCAACCGGCGCGGCGCGCGGCCGCTTGAGCGATCGGCCGACGCTGCGGCTCAAACCCGGTCAGGGCCGGCGGCTGCGGGCCGGCGCGCCGTGGGTGTTCTCCAACGAGATTGCGATGCAGCCGGAGTACCGTCAGATGCCGCCGGGAGGGTTGGTGCGCCTGGAAGGCGACGACGGCACCCGGTTCGGCACCTTCATGTTCAACCCGCACAGCCTGATCGCGGCACGGCTGCTGGATCGCGATCCGGCGGCGGACATCGACGTGGACTGGCTGCGGCGGCGGCTGCACGAGGCGATCGCGCTGCGCGGACGGGTGTGCGATTCGGCGTTTCATCGCCTGGTGCACGCCGAAGCCGATCGTCTGCCCGGGCTGGTGATCGACCGCTACAACGATGTTGCCGTGCTGCAGGCGAACACCGCCGGAATGGATCGGCTGACGCCGTCGATCGTCGAGGCGCTTAGCGGATTGTTGCCGCTGCGGGCCGTGGTGGCACGCAATGATTCGGGGACACGGCGGCAGGAAGGATTGACCGAGAGCGTGGGACTGCTGTTCGGGTCCGATGCGCACGCGGAGGTGGCAGAAGGCGGCGTGCGGTTCCCGGTCGATCCGCTCGGCGGACAGAAGACCGGTTGGTTCTTCGACCAGCGGCCAAGCCGCGATCGCGTTGCGGCATTGGCGGAAGGTGCGCGCGTGCTCGACGTGTTCAGCCATGTCGGTGCGTTCGGCTTGCGCTGTGCCGTGGCCGGCGCGAGCGAGGTGACACTGGTGGACAGCAGCGCACCGGCCCTGGCGCAGGCAGAACAAGCCGCCGCGCTCAACGATGTCGCGGAACGTGTGCATATCCGGCGTGACGATGCGTTCGACGCGATGACGTCGCTCGCCGGCGAACGGTTCGATATCGTGATCTGCGACCCGCCTGCGTTCGCCCGGACGCGCAAGGATGCTGAGGCGGGATTGCGCGCCTATGGCCGGATGGCACGACTGGCAGCGTCGCTGGTGGCGCCGGGCGGCTTCCTGTTCGTCGCATCGTGTAGCTTCCACGCGCCGCTGGAGGCCTGGAGCGCGCAGATCGCCTTCGGCCTGCACCGTGCGCGGCGCGAGGGACGCATCCTGTTCACCGGCGGCGCCGGTCCGGACCATCCGGTGCATCCGCACCTGCCGGAGACAGCGTATCTGAAGACGCAGTTGATCCAGGTGCTATAGGGGATGCCAGCGTCGGTCCGGCAGGAGCACCACATGACGGACAGTCTGGAACTACACGTCGCCTTGAAGCCCGCCCCGGCGGAGGCCGTGCAGCAGGCGGGCGCAAGCGCCGAGTACGCATCGCAGGACGAAGTCGTGAGTGAAGCTCTACTGGAGTGGCGGCTGCGGCGCGAACTCGACGCAGCCGAACGCGATGCGCTTTGTCGATTGTGGGACGAAGGCCTGGCAAGCGGCCCCGGTCAGTTCGGCAGTATGGACGAGATCAGGCGGGAGGCGCACCAACTTCAAAGAGAACGCAGCAGTCCAGCCAAGCGCTGATACAGTATCGCGCGCAGGGGATTATGCTGTCATTGCGAGTTCCGCACCGGCCTGCCGGCCGACCCTGACGGGACGAAACAGGCCGACGACGGCCGGTCTCGACTGCGCCGGCCACCAGCGTCAGCGGCACGGCGTGTGCAATATCGGACCCGACGATGATTGCCATCGGCAGCCATGGGTACAGTAGCAGCACTGTGGTGACGCCGATGGCTCCAGCGCCGACCGAGAGGTGAACGACCGGAGCGACCGAAAGGCAGAAGAACTTCAACACGGAGGACGATCGAGGACCACACAGGGCCACGGAGAACGGATTGAATGCACTGTGCGCTCGCCATAATTGACCTCAGTGGCCCTCCGTGGTCCTCGGTCGTCCTTCGTGTTGAATCCTTTCTTGTGGACTATCCAACCACTCCGGCGGGCCGGACGTTCACCCGATTGCCCTGCAGCACGGACACATTTCGCTATGAGGGGTTGTTGATCATCTGATACGGTAAGGCGCAGTGGCGCACGCTGGAAGAATCAACGAATGGAGGGCTTTACCAATGAACGACATGTTCCTGCTGGCCGTCGACGACGGCGGCAACGCCAAGCTCGGCGGCACCAGCAATGACCAGTATCACCCGAACTGGATCGCACTGGTTTCGATGTCATGGGGCACGCCGGAGGTACCCAATTCGATCTCCGGCTGGGCCCAGGACTCGGCACTCGGTCCCAACGGCAAAATGCAATTGTTTGGTGCGGTCGCACAGGGCGACAATCTGCCATGGACCTATCTCGACCGCACCGGCAGCGACGGGCTTACGCTATGGCGCGCGCTGATGACTGATGCCACTGTCGACGACGTGCAGTGGTCGGGTGACGGGAGGACCGTCACCTTCACGCTCGTATTTACGCAAATTTCGTTCCCCTACCGGGCTCCGGGACAGAGCGTGAGGACATCTTCCAATGGCAGCGTCATCGACGACAGTGGCAGCGGAACCGCTGATCCGGCGATGCAAACTGTAGGATGATCGCCAGTTGCGAAGGCAGTGCCGACTGGCGCGATTTCCGAGGCCGACCGGATGACCTAACAAGGGTTTAGGTAATAGCTTGAAAGTCGATGCCATTCCGACAGCAGAACTCCCGTGTTCATGCTGTAGGGATGCATGATGATGCTACACTCCCGGGACCGCCCAAATGTCCACTTCGGCCGCACCCTCTCGTATCTTCTTCACCGGTGCGTAATCCGCCGATGTCCAAAAGGCATTTATGGCGTCCATGGATGGAAACTTGAACATAACCATTGGCCGTCCATTGTGCTGGCCTTCCAGCAACTCGACCTTGGCGTTTCTTACCATTAACTCTCCGCCAAAACGGATAATGAGGGGGACGACCGCTTCCCGATACTTTTGGTACTGTGCCTCGTCAGAGATCGTGCCCTGAACGATAAAGTAGGCTGCCATGATTATTTACCCCCGTGACATCAGTGCTTCGTCAAAGGAGAAGAATCGCGACTGAAATTGCGATTGTCAAATCGAACGGCACCGCAAACCTGCTCTAACCTGATAGGGACGCTGCACTATGTCGCACGTGGTGTGCCGCCCGACCCGACGCGAAGCGGAGGAGTTCTATCACTACTTCGCCGAAGAGATGGCCGACGCCGAGGGCCAGGCTTATTACCGGCGTCAGCGCGGCCCGGTGGTAAAGGACACGGCCGGCAACGAGCTCCGCCGCCCTTTGGTCAACAGCTTCATGCGGGCATACATGCGACAGATGAGCCAGATGGGGCTGGCCGGCACCTCGGTTGCGTTCCTCGACTACCTGAAGGAGATTGCCTTCTTCGTGCAGGAAGTGCTGCCGCGGCTCACGCGGCTCGGCCTGCGGCGGGAGGAGTGATGTCAGCCTATCTGGTGGTGCGCGCGGTGGTGGCCGAGGCGGATCGGCGCGACTTCGATCACTGGTATCGCACGGATCATCTGCCCGGCGCGGTAAAGGCATTCGCCGCACAGCGCGCATGGCGCGGCTGGAGCCGCAGCGATCCATCCGTGCACTACGCATTCTATCAGTTCGCGAATGTCGCCGCGGCCGAGGCTGTTTCCTCGTCGCCGGCAATCCGCGGGCTGATCGCCGAGTTCGATGCGCGCTGGGGCACACGCGTGACACGCGCGCGCGAGATCATCGAGGTCGTTGATGGAGGGAACCATGGCTAACAAAATCGCATTCATGGGCGTTGGGGCCGTCGGCGGTTACGCCGGCGCGCATATGGCGCAGGCCGGCGAGGACGTGACGTTCATCGATCCATGGCCCGCGCATGTCGAGAAGATGCAGCGTGACGGCCTGAAGATCAGCCATATCCGCGACGTGCCGGAGTTCACCGCGAAGGTGCGCGCGATGCACGTGACCGACGCGCAGCAACTCGCCAAGGAACAGCCGATCGACATCGCCTTCGTCTGCATGAAGTCGTACGACACCGAGTGGGCGGCGACGCTGATCAGCCAGTACCTGGCACCCGGCGGCTTCATCGTATCGCTGCAGAACTGCATGAATGAGGAAACGATTGCCGGCGTGGTCGGCTGGGGCAAGACGGTCGGCTGCATCGCCAGCTCCATCACCGTCGATCTGTGCGAACCCGGTCACGTGCGCCGAGCAGCCGGCAAAAGCGGCAAGCGTCACACCGTGTTCCGCACCGGCGAGGTTCATGGCCGCGTCACCGATCGCGTGAAGGAGATCTGCCGCCTGGTCAGTCTCGCCGATAGCGCGATGGTCACCGAGAATCTATGGGGCGAGCGTTGGTCGAAGCTGGTGACCAACGTGATGGGCAATGGCCTGTCGGCGTGTACCGGCATGCTCGGCAAGGAGATGGTGCAGAACGACGCGATCCGCCACTTCTCCGCGCGCCTGGGTAGCGAAGCGATCCGTGTCGGCCAGGCACTCGGCTATGAGCTGGAGGAAATCCAGCACCTCGATCCCGAAATCATCGCGCGTGCCGGCGAAGGCGACGCCGCGGCGACGCGGCACTACGACGAGCACCGGCTGGCGGAAGTGAGCGGGGGCGGCGGCGAGCATCGGCCGTCGATGGGCCAGGACATGGTGAAGGGCCGCCGCACCGAGATCGAGTTCCTGAATGGGATGGTGGCGAAGAAGGGCGACGAGATCGGCATCGCCACACCGGCGAACGTGGTGCTGACCGACATCGTCAAGCGCGTGGAACGCGGCGAGCTGAGGCCGGACCCGAAGCACATCACGGACCTGCGGTTGAACTGACCGCCGCGCCTGCGGTTTTCAGTCGTCATCCACGCGAAAGCGGATACCCGGCTGCCGCCTGGGTTCCCGCTATCCCGCGGATGACGACAGGGTCGCGGAATGCCACGTTCTCGTGATCGAGCAGCCATCGTTTGCGCTCGATGCCGCCGCCATAGCCGGTGAGCGAGCCATCGGCACCGATCACGCGGTGACACGGCACCACCACGCTGATTGGATTGGCCGCATTGGCCAGGCCGACGGCACGCACGGACCTGGGGCATCCGAGTTGCACCGCCAGGGCGCCGTAGCTAAGGGTCTTGCCGGGCGCGATGGTGGTAAGAGCAGCCCACACGGAGCGTTGGAATGGCGTGCCGGCCGTGCGCCATTCGATGGCCGCAAGACATCGGAGTTCGCCTTCGAAATAACTCCGCAGCAGCCGCTTGATGTGGTTCGGCGCGGCAGCCGGTTCCGGCACAACCGATCCGTAATGCAGGCGCAGCAGACGGGCCATGCTGGGTTCGCGATCGGCCCAATCCAGCGCCCGGAGATAGCCCGCCTCATCCGTGACCAGCAATGCTTCGCCGATCGGCGTTGCCAGCCGGTCAAGTCGGAGGCGTTCAGGCAGCTTGTTGGTCATGGAACACCTGCTCAGTAACCGGGGACGCGCGAGGCCCGGACGCCCAGAGATGCAGCGCCGCATAAGCGCGCCAGGGTCGCCATCTCTCGGCTTGCTCGAGCAGCTCGGCAGGTGACGGCCGCATGCCACCTCCATCGCTCATCGCTCGCAGCAGACCGATATCGGCCGCCGGGAACGCGTCTGGCTCGCGTAGTTCACGCATGGCGATGTACTGGGCTGTCCATTCGCCGATCCCCGCCAGGGATCGCAACTGAGCGATGGCCGCTTCGAGACTTCTGCGTGGGCCGAACATCAGCGGGTCGGCGACGACGGCCGCCGCCAAAGAAGACAACGCCATCCGCCTGGCCTTCGGCATACCGAGGGCCGCCAAATCCGCATCGACCAATTGCCGAGGCGTCGGAAACACATGTGTCAACCCCTGCTCGAGAGCAGCCGGATCAACAATTTTATCGCCATAGGACGCTACCAGTTTACCCGCGAGCATCGTCGCCGCCGATACCGTGATCTGCTGCCCAAGAATCGCGCGGACAGCGAGTTCAAATCCATCCCATGCACCGGGAACCCTGAGACCGGGCCGGGCGGCGACAAGCGGTGCCAATACCGGGTCCTGGCTGAGCTGAGCGCCGATTGCCAGAGGGTCCGCGGCAAGATCGAAGACCCGGCGTACGCGTGCGACGATTGCCGGCAGACTTGCAAGGTGTCGCAGGCGAACGGTTGCCCGAAGCACGTTGGCATTCGCCGGCTCGACCACCAATACGCCGCGTTCGCCGCCGATCGCGATCGTGCGCGCATATCGGCCGTTCGTTACCGTCTCGATGCCTGGGATTGCCCGCGCCCGCAGGAACGACAGGATTGCCTCCCAGTCGTACGGCGGCCGATAACCGAGGCTGACTGCGATCGCGCCTGTCGCACCAACGGATTCGTCCGCCACTCCCCTGCGCCGAAGTGCCTTCGGCGGCCGCTTATACAAGTGTTGAAAGGTCTCGTTGAATCGCCGAACGCTGCGAAAGCCCGATGCCAGGGCGACCTCTGTCATCGGCAGACGCGTGTCGTGGATCAACTGCTTGGCCAGAAGTATCCGCCGGGTCTGCGCGATCGAGATCGGGGAAGCGCCGAGATGCTGCCGGAACAAGCGTCGCAGCTGGCGCTCGCCGATGCCCAGCCTGTCCGCCAAGCTCCCGACGTCCGCGTCATCGAGAGCGCCCGCTTCAATCAGTCCGAGCGCCCGTGATACCGTGTTGGAACTCCCACGCCAGAAGGCAAGGTCAGGTGACGTTTCCGGCCGACAGCGCAAACATGGGCGAAATCCGGCTTCCTGGGCCGCTGCCGCCGTTGGGAAGAATCGGACGTTTTGCCGCTTGGGCGTGGGCGCCGGGCAGAACGGCCGGCAATAGATACCGGTCGTCGTCACGGCAACGAACAGGCGTCCGTCGAACCGGCGGTCTCGCGTTGCAATGGCGCGGTAGCAGGCGTCATCGTCCATATCCATGCCATGATGATCCCTCATACCGCCGCGCGTGTCTCGCGGTTTTCGGACCTTGACGTCGAATAGGGGAACGGTATGCGGGTGTTCACACGGCTGCCCATGCGGGACTGGCGGGAGACGCAGCAGGCGGCACGCGAGGCGGAGGCGGCCGGGTTCGATGCGGTGATGACCGTGGAGCTGGGGCACGACGTGTTCGCTCCGCTCGCCGTGGCTGCGCTGACGACCGAGCGTGTCGAGCTGACGCCGTCGGTCGCGGTGGCGTTTCCGCGCAGCCCGACCGTGCTGGCGTCGCAGGCCTGGGACCTGCAGGCGAATTCGCGCGGACGCTTCGTGCTGGGCCTGGGCAGCCAGGTGAAGGGCCACAACGAGCGGCGCTTCGGCATCGCCTGGACTGCGCCGGCGCCGCGGCTGCGCGACTATGTGCTGGCGTTGCGCGCGGTGTGGCGATGCTGGGAGACCGGGGAAAAACTCGATTTCCGCAGCGAACACTACACGCTGACGCTGATGACCCCGGATTTTTCGCCGGAACCGACGGGGCTGCCGATGGTGCCGGTGACCCTCGCGGCGGTGGGGGAGGCGATGCTGCGCGTGGCGGGCCAGGTCGCCGATGGCGTGCGGCTGCATCCGCTGTGTTCACGGCGCTACCTGGAGGAGGTGTGCCTGCCGCAGATCGCCATCGGCATGCAGCGTGGCGGGCGGGCGCGGGAGAATTTCGATATCCATGGCGGCGGTTTCGTCGTCACTGGGCCGGATGACGCGGCGGTCGCCGCCGGTGTGGAGGCCGTGCGCCGCCGCATTGGGTTTTATGGCTCGACGCGGACCTACATGCCGATCCTGGCGCTGCATGGGTTGCAGGACCTGGGATTGAAGCTGCACCGGATGTCGGTGGAAGGCCGCTGGAGCGAGATGGCGGCGTTGGTGCCGGACGCTATGGTGCGCATCTTCGCCGCCTGCGGGACCTATCGTGAGATCGCCGGCGCGATCGAGCAGCGCTATGGCGGGGCGGCGGACTCGATCGACCTGGAATTCCCGCTGGATGCGCCGACGGGGCTGCGGCGCGAGGTGCTCGCCGACATAAGGCGCATCCCGCACCGGTTCGCCGGGTTCAAGAACGACTGAACGGGTCTCCCCTCCCCTTGCGGGAGGGGGAGACTTTTGTTTTTCATCCGCGCATGATTGCGATCAACGCAATGGAGACGCGCCATGCCGGCTCGCACCGGACGCCAGTACCTGAACGGGCTTCGCGAGCAGGACCGCGAAATCTGGCTGCGGGGCGAGCGGGTCAAGGACGTGACCACGCATCCCGGCCTGGCCGGCGGTGCACGCGCGATCGCGGCGCTGTACGACATGCAGTGCGATCCGAAATACCGCGACGAGATGACCTACATCTCGCCCACCACCGGCGATCGCGTCGGCCTGTCCTTCATCAATCCCCGCACGCGCGAGGAATTGGAAGCCCGCCGCGTGATGATGCTGAACTGGGCGCGCGGCACCTGCGGCATGATGGGCCGCTCGCCCGATTTCATGAACGTCACGCTGGCCGCCTGGGGCGCCGCATCCGAGTACTTTGCGCGCGGCAACGGCCGACCGGAGTTCGCCCAGAACGTCCGCCGCTACTACGAGTTTATCCGCGAGAACGACATCGTCCTGACCCACTCGCTGATCAACCTGCAGCGCAGCCGCAACGTTGCCGCCACCTACAATCTTCAGGAGGGCACGGCGCTGCAGGCGGTGAAGGAAACCAGCCGCGGGCTGGTCGTGCACGGCGCGCGCGTCCTGGCGACGCTCGGACCCATCTCGGACGAGATCGCGGTGTATTCGCCGCGCCTCGGTCAGTACGCCGAGGCCCATAGCCCGTTCGCGCTGGCCTTCGCCATTCCATGCGGCGCGCCGGGGCTGCGCTTCCTGTGCCGCGACAGCTTCGATCTTGGCGGCTCGCATTTCGACCATCCGCTCGCCTCGCGCTTCGAGGAAATGGACTGCGTCGTGTTCTTCGACCACGTCGAGGTGCCTTGGGAGCGCGTGTTTCTCTACGGCGATGTCGACCTGCTGAACGGCGCGGCCGCCGGCACGCATTATTCCGCGCATTCGTCGCATCAGGGGGCGGCGAAGAATTTGGCCAAGTGCGAGTTCGTGCTGGGGCTGGCACTGCTGATGACCGAGGCGCTGGGCAACAAACACCTGCCGCACACCGAGGAACGCATCGGGGAGCTGATGCTGACCACGACACTCACGCGTGCGCTGATGCGGGCGGCCGAGGCGGACGCGAAGCTCGACGAATGGGGCGTGATGTGTCCGGATTCGGTGACGATCGAAAGCACCCGCAACCTGTTCATGACCGCCTACCCGCGGATGATCGAGATCCTGCACCTGCTCGGTTCGTCGAGCTTCATGATCACGCCGAGCGAGGCCGACTTCGCAGGCCCGCTGGCGGGCCACATCGAGCAATACCTCGCCACCGACACCACGGCGGCGCGCGACCGGGTAAAACTGTTCCGCCTGGCGTGGGATGTCGCCGGCAGCTCGTTCGGCAGCCGCCAGGTGCTGTATGAGCGCTTCTTCGCCTCGGACCCGTTGACACGCGCCCGCGCGCTGGCTGCGATATACCCGAAGCACGAGCCGATGCAGCGGGTACTCGATTTCCTGCAACGCGAAGATGAGCAGGTCTAGCCCGCCGATGACGGTCGACTGCCGGGCTGGCGCCCGGAACCACACATGACATGGAGGATCTGCAATGAGCTATCGGCCGAAGCATCTCGGGCATGTCAATCTCTACGTGCGCAACGCGGAACGCTCGCGCCAGTGGTACGAGGATGTGCTGGGCCTGCACACCTATCATTTCCGTCCGGGCCGCGCCGCGTTCATGTCGGCGGACCAGGATAAGTCGCACGAGGTTGCGCTGATGGAGGTCGGTGACGATGCGCCGCTGCAACTGAAGCGGCAGGTGGGGCTGAACCACCTGGCCTTCATGATGGAGAGCCTGGACGACCTGAAGGACGCCTATTACCGGCTGAAAGAGAAGGGCATCAAGTTCGACCACATCTCCGATCACGGCCTGTCGCTCGGCATCTACTTCCGCGATCCCGACGGCAACGGGCTGGAGGTGTCGTACGAATTGCCGCGCGAGAAGTGGCCGCGCCAGGACAGCGTGTTCGCGCCTGACGTGGTGAACCTGGGCCTGTTCCCGGGACCGTGGGAGGAGGAGATGGCGAAGCAGCGGGCGGCCGTTCCTGCGCAATAGACGAACGTCGCCGTTCGCAGGCCGATGACGGTCGCAGAATTCCTGGCGTGGGAGGCACGCCAGGAGATCCGCTACGAATTCGACGGCTTCGAGCGGTTGCGATGACCGGTGGGACGAGCAAAAGAGCATCGGCGCCGCGGTGTTCACACGCCGGGGAAACGACTGGATCGCCACCGCTCTGACCGAAGGCGACACACTCCACATGCCGGAGATCGACGTCCAGGTTCCGATCGACGAGTTTTATGCCGGTCTCGACTATTCAACGCCTGCCGATACGGAACCACGCGCCTGACGCGACCGCGGCCGACAAGGTCACGCCGTAGGTCACCAGCGCCGCGCTCAGCGCCACGAACAGCCAGTACAGCGAGCCGGTAGAGCGCAACGCCAGCCAGCCGCCGCCGATCGCGACGATCAGCCGCAGCAGGCCGGCGAGCAACGGCCAGAACAGCCGCCCCGCGCCCTGCGAGGCGAAGTACAACGCCAATCCGAGCCCGAAGAAGCCGTAGGCGGGCCCGACCGTCCGTAGATACGCGCTGCCGGTCGCCAACATCTCCGGATCATGGCCGAACAGTCCGAGCCACGCGGTCGGCCAGATCGCGGCAGCGACCCCGATCGCCTCGGTGACGGCGAAGGCCAGCACCCCGCCGGTCAGCGCGATCCGCAACGCCCGCGCCCCCTGGCCGGCGCCGATGTTGGTACCCACCAACGCCACCAGCGGCGCCCCAAGGCCGAACACCAACGGCACCAGCAGATATTCCAGCCGCCCGCCGGTACCGAACCCGGCGATCGCGTCCGGCCCTGACGCAATGCCCACCAGCGCGGTGGTCAGCGCGATGGTCAGCGTCGTCTGCAGCGTGGTGATACCGGCGACGGCACCGACGCGCAGAATGTCGTGGAACAGCACCCAGCGCAGCCGCACCAGGCGCAGGCGCACCAGGCAGCGGCCCGAGAGAATGTAGCAACCGAGCACCAAAGCGGTCAGCGCGCTGGTGGACACGATGGCGACACCACCGCCGGCGATGCCCAGGGCAGGAAACGGTCCGAGGCCGAAGATCAGACACGGCGACAACGGCACCAGCAGCGCAACACTGGTACAGATCGCCGCCGCCGGGACCAACATGTTGCCGGTGCCGCGGATCACATTCGCGAACGCATTCAGCAGCCACACCAGCGGAGTGCCGGCGAACACCACGTTGGAGTAGCTGAGCGCCGCCTCGAGTGAGCCTCCCCGGCCGCCGAGCGCGCGATACAGCGTCGGGCCGAACCTGAGCACCAGAGCTGAAAACGCGAGGCCGAGCGCCAGGTTGATGAGCACCGCGTGCAGCACCAGCGCGTCCGCATCGGCGTGCCGCCGGGCGCCGATGGCTCGCGCGATCGCCGACGAGATGCCGCCACCCATCGCACCGCCGGACAGCATCTGCATCATCATGAAGCCGGGGAACACCAGCGCCATGCCGGCGAGCGCGTCGGTCCCCAGGCGTGCGACGAACCAGGTCTCGATCAGCCCGCTGGACGACTGCGCCATCATCACCAGCACCGTGGGCCACGCCAGCCACAGCAGCGTCGGCACGATACGCCCATGCAGCAGCAACCGGGTGCGCGGATTGTGCACCGATGGCGACTGGGCGGGCGCGGAAATGGCAGCGCTCATTACTCGGCTCTAGCCACTTCGCGGCGACCAAAGTCAATGCCATGTCCGCCATTGCCCTGCCTGCCGCGACCGGTGAACATCCCCGCCCCCATGCCCATCGGACCCGACCTGTTCGCCCTCGGCCGCGCCCACATGCAGGCGGCCAATGCGATGATCCTGGTCGGCGCGGCGCTCGGTGTGCTGAGCGTGCTCGCCGGCCTGTTGTCCCGCCGGGTCAATGCGCCGGTGCTGCTGGTGTTCCTGGTCCTCGGCATGCTGGCTGGCGCGGACGGCCCGGGCGGCATTGTCTACGACGATTTCGCCTCCGCCTACCTGGTCGGCAGCGTGGCGCTCGCGGTGATCCTGTTCGAGGGCGGCCTCAAGACGCACGTCGCGATGCTGCGCCTCGCTTTGTGGCCGGCCCTCGTCCTGGCGGTGATCGGCGTCGGCATTACCGCAGCCATCGTCGGCGCCGCGGTCGCATGGATCGCCGCGGTGCCGTTCGCGATGGCGATGCTGGTCGGCGCAGCGGTCGCGCCGACCGACGCCGCCGCGGTCGCCACCCTGCTGGTGCGCGCGCGCATCGCGCTGCCCGAGCGGGTCACCGCGCTGTTGGAAGTGGAATCGGGCCTCAACGACCCGATGTCGATCTTCCTCACCGTGTTCGTCATCCACGTCATCGTCCAACCGGGCTGGGCCACCTGGCTGAACGGCGCGCTGCTGTTCGCGCGCGAGATGGTCGGCGGCGGCCTGCTCGGGTTGGGCGGCGGCTGGCTGCTCGCCCTGCTGCTGCGCCGCCTGACGCTCGAGGCCCCCACCGCCATGGTGCTGGTGCTGGCGTTCGGCCTCGCGCTGTTCGGCCTGGCGCAGGTCCTTGGCACCAGCGGCTTCCTGGCGATCTATCTGGCCGGCGTGTTGATCGGCGCCACGCCGCACCACGCGCGGCGCGAGATCGGCAACTTCGTGGAAGGCTGTGCCTGGCTGGCGCAGATCGTGCTGTTCCTGATGCTCGGCCTGCTGGTCACGCCGTTCCGTCTGGTGCATTTCGTCCCGATCGGCATCTTGATAGCGGTCGTGCTGATCGTCGTGGCGCGGCCGGTCGCGACATTCGCCTGCCTGCTGCCGTTCCGGTTCCCCTGGCGCGAGTCGGCATTCGCGTCATGGGTCGGACTGCGTGGCGCGGTGCCGATCTACCTCAGCTTTCTCCCCGCGCTCGGCGATCCGCTCCGCGACGAGAGGTTGTTCTCCGGCGTGTTCGTCGTAGTGGTAGTGTCGCTGGTCATCCAGGGCTGGACCATCGGCCCGGTGGCGCGGCTGCTCGGTTTCGGGCGCGCCGACTGATCGAGGTGTCCCACGTGCCTTCGCCCATCGTCATCGCCGGCGACCCCCACGGCAATTTCCCGCCGATCCTGCGCGCCTGTGCCGAACAGGAACCGGGCACGCTGATCCTGCTGGGCGACTGCGAGCTGCGCGTGCCGCTGCGCCACATGCTGGGCTCGCTGCTCACGCTGGGCTGGAGCGTCCACTGGATCATCGGCAACAAGGATGCCGAGACCAACACGGCGTTCGACAACCTGGCCACGGACTTCCCCGAGGGCGACATCGGCGGCAAGGTGATCGAGGTCGCCGGAATGCGCATCGCCGGCCTTGGTGGCGTGTTCAAGCCGCGGATCTGGTATCCGCGCGCCGATGAGCCGGGCGGCAGGATCGAACCGCCCAGCTTCAACACGCGGCGCGAGTTCCTCGACAGCCTGCAGCCGCGCGAGCACTGGCGCGGCGGGCTGCCGCTGTGGCATCGCGATTCGATCTTCCCGGAGGATTTCGCGCGGCTCGCGCAGCATCGGTTCGACGTGCTGGTGACGCACGAGGCGCCGTCGTGCCATCGCCACGGCTTCGCCGCGATCGACCGATTGGCCGAGGTGGCGGCAGCGCGGCTGATCGTGCACGGGCATCACCACGAGGCGTATGCGGCGAGGCTGGCCAACGGGATCGACGTGCGCGGGCTTGGCATCGCGGAGCCGTGGGTGCTGGAGATGGCGTGACGGCTACCAGTCCTGCATGTCGACCTCGGCCTCCGGCAGACCGGCGACCTCCCACGCCTCGCGCCCGCCACGATACCAGTAGACCTGCGAATAGCCGAGCGCCACCAGCCGCAGCGCCAGGTTGCGGCCGTCGAAGCGCTCGGAATTGAAGCCGACCGCGACGATCGGCGTCGCGAGATCGCCGTTCGTCAGCGCCTGCATCTTCTTGCGCAGACGGTCCTGCATCGTGTCGGAATCGCTGCCGCCCCAGCCCGCATTCTTCAACCCGACCGCACCGGGAAGCGAGCGCCCCCAGAAATACCCAAGCAGATCGATAACAATCGGCCTC
>DASXNR010000405.1:0-1564 GCA_036494925.1 Acetobacteraceae bacterium | reverse complement strand
ACCTCGCCCAGGCCTGGCACAACCGCGGCAACGCGCTGCAGGCGACAGGGCAATTCGCTGATGCCCTGGACGCGTTCGATCGCGCCATCGCGGTGCGGCCGGACTATCCCGAAGCCCTGAGCGAGCGCATCCACACGCGCTATCTTGCGTGCGATTGGCGCCGCCGAGACGCGGATGACGCCGAGCTGATCGATCTGGTGCGCCGTGACGCGGCGGTGGCGCCGTTCGCCCTGCTGCCCACGTCTGCCTCGGGAGAGGAACAGCTGCGTTGTGCACGCCAATGGGGCAGGCGGTTCCCACGCACACCCGAACCACTCGCCGGATCGCGGCCGCGGGATCCGCGGCGACGGCTCACGGTGGGCTATCTGTCGGGCGATTTCCGTCAGCATCCCCTGGCGCATTTGATCGTGGACGTCCTCGAGCATCACGATCGCACGCAATTCGAAGTGGTCGGCTACGATCTGCGGCTGCATAACGACAGCGCCATACGCCGTCGGCTCGTCGCCGCGTGCGACCGTTTCGTCGACCTGTCGGTTCTGCCGGACCTTTCGGCGGCCCAGACGATCGCGAACCACGAGACGGACATCCTGGTGGACCTCAGCGGGTACACAACCCGCGCCCGATCGGGGGTGCTGGCGCTTCGCCCGGCGCCCATCCAGGTCAGCTATCTCGGTTACATCGGCAGTATGGGCGCCGACTTCATCGATTACATAGTCGCCGATCCGGTGGCGTTGCCGCTGGCACAGCAGCGATTTTACGACGAGAAAATCGTGCACTTGCCGGTCTCCTACCAGCCGAACGGGACTACGCGGGAGATGTCCCCACGCCGCTTCAGCCGTGAAGGCTGCGGTCTGCCGGAGCGCGGCTTCGTGTTCTGCTGCTTCAACACCAGCTACAAGATCGCCCCTGACGTGTTCGCGATCTGGATGCGTCTGCTCGCGACGGTACCGGGCAGCGTACTTTGGCTGATCGGAGGCAATCCACCGGCCGAAGCCAACCTGCGACGGGAGGCAGCCGAGCGGGGAATTGGCCCTGAACGCCTGGTGTTCGCTCCGAAGGTCAGCTACCCAGAATACTTGGCACGTTGCGCGATCGGCGATCTGTTCCTCGACACGCTGCCCTACTGTGCCGGCGCCACGGCAAGCGACATGCTCTGGGCAGGGTTGCCGCTGGTGACCTGCGTCGGGGCCGGTTTCGCCGGGCGGATGGCGGCCAGCGCGCTGACCGCGTGCGGCTTGGCCGAGCTGATCACCGAGACTGCGGCGGCATACGAAGCGCTGGCGTTGCGGCTGGCGACCGAGCCGTCAGAACTGGCCAGAGTCCGCGCGGTGTTGCGCGACCGCGTGCGTGCGTCCCCGCTGTTCGACGCTGCTCGCTGCACCCGGCATTTGGAAGCGGCCTATTCGGAGATGTGGCGTCGCCATTGCGACGGCGAGACGCCGGCGAGTTTCGCGGTGGCTGATCCTGCTGACGCCCGTGAGCCAGGGGGCTTTGCCCCCTCGACCCCCAGCAAAGGCGCAGCCTTTGCGATCCATTTGTCTGGTTGAGGATGGGTTCCAAGGGC
>DASXNR010000404.1:0-8222 GCA_036494925.1 Acetobacteraceae bacterium | reverse complement strand
ACGAACAGACGATCCGGCGGATGGGATCTGCGCTGGGTTTTACCTGTGAGTCATTCATAAACGTGACGGCGGGCGAGCAGGAGCTCAGACGGGCCTTCGTGGACACGTTGAGCGCGCGTCCGCCAAGACCGACGACGGCCGATGCGCTCCGGCTCATAACCGAGCTTTCCAAGGCGCTGGACGAGTTTTCGGCCAGGCGGCGGTTTGTGGTCGAATTCACGCGCTGGGCGTCGGAGGGACGCCTGGATGCGCTTACCAAATGGCAACAGCACGAGGAAACCGATCTCAGGCAGTTCAGTGCCTACGCGTTGCGCGAGCACGTACTGGCGGCATTCGATCACCCGGCGATCATTGTCGAGCGGTCACCTCCCACTGCTGAGACAGTGATGTCCCTTCTATCCAAGGGTTCCGGGGTCGCCATCGGCGCCTACCTCGGCTTTCACACCGTGGGCGATTCGCCACTGTTCCTGTATGCCGCCGTGCCAGGCGGCATGCTGTTGTGCTGCACCGCGGCCGGCATCGCCGAGGGGTTGCAATTCGGCCTTCGCGAGCGCGTTTTTTCGTGGCTGAGCGGCTCGGCGAAGCCGCCAGAGAGGCGCGCTCCCTCGCTGCTTCGCGAGCTGCTGAAGGAGCAGACCGAATCTGATGCCGCGGAGGGAAACCAGACCAAAGGCCACGAAGGGCGGTAGGCGATGGCCTGCTCGATCGCTACGGATGCCATCGTTGCCTGAAAACGAGCACGGGCTTCCCGAGATCCCGATCATTGAGGCCCCGGAGGGCCCGGCGCAGCTGGCCCGCATGCGATCGGCGCAACTGCCCCACATGGTGCGGGTCGTGCAGCAGACCATCCCGCCGCCCCTGCTGCGATGGGCCGACCGCTATGCCGCGCGCTGCCTGCGCTGCGCGAACAACCCCTATTGCCACGAGGTGGACATGATCGCGGGGCTGCTCGGGCAGCCAGGCGCCTATGCCCTCAACTTCAGCTTCGAGATGGGCTGCACGACCGCCTGCCACTCGCCGGACGGCAGGTTCGCGATGCAGCTCTATCGGACTCTCGACTGGCCGTTCCGGCTGGGCCGCGACGTCGTCGTGGCGCGTCACGCACCGGCGGCCGGCGCCTACTACAACATCAGCTGGCCGGGCTATGTGGGCGTTTTGACCGCGATGGCACCGGGGCGTTTCGCTGCTGCCATCAACCAGCCGCCGATGGCCTACAGCCTCGGTCACCGCAGTCTCGGCGTGGCGATCGACTGGATGGTCAACCGCTGGCGTATCCGCAAGGCGACGGCGTTGCCGCCTGCCCATCTGCTGCGCCAGGCATTCGAGCAATGCACCAGCTTTGCCGCGGCCAAGGTCATGCTGACGACGACGCCGATCTGCATCCCGGTGATCTACACGTTGACCGGAACGACTCCGGACGAAGGCTGCATCATCGAGCGGAGCGAACGCGATGCGGTCGTGCACGAAGGGCCGGGTGCCGTTGCCAACCACTGGCTGCATCGCGGCTTCACTGGCCGGCCGCGCGGCCGCAACAGCAGGCTGCGACTGGCAGCGATGCAGGCAGCCTTGCCGCAGCTCGACGGCGCCGCGTTGGGGTGGCTGACGCCGCCGGTGCTGAACCGACTGACGCGGATTGCCGCCGAACTCAACGCGGGCACCTCGCACCTGGCAGTGCAGGGCTGGTACGGGAGCGTGAAGCTGACCCAGGTGCTCACGCTCGCTGGGCCCACGGCGCGATGAACGGCGCGGGCCTGCCTTGGCGGATGATCGTCGCAGCCCTGCTGTGCTTTCACGCTGCATACGCACGCGCCGATGAACTCGTGCAAGTGGCGCCGCAACGTGCCTCGGTCGTGCCGGAGTATTCCGCCGATGCGTCGCCGCTGCTGGGGTATCTGGCCCGGCCGGATCTGCCGGGCCGGTTGCCCGCGGTTGTCGTGCTGCACTGGTGCACGGGCTCGTGGCGTAGGGCTTCGTGCATCGCAGCAGTGTCGCGGTGATCGGATATTCGATGGGCGCCAGCGCCGTGCTCTTCGCAACCGAGGCGGGGCCACTGGAACGCATGCAGCCGGAGCACTTCCGCGCTGCTGTCGCGTACTACCCGGGTTGCCAGATCAGCAACGGCGACATGACTGTTCCGCTGCTTATCCTGATCGGCGAACGCGACGACTGGACGACGGCAGATGCGTGCCGGAAGCTCGCAGCGCACGAAAGCGATATCGGGATCACCCGATCGCTTGGACACAGCGCGCCGATACAACTGATCGTATATCCCGATGCAGTGCACGCGTTTGATTCAGCCGGGCAGCCTCACACCTATCTCGGACATGCCATTGCCTACGATGCCGCGGCAGCCGGCGACGCCGAAGCGCGGGTGCGTGCCTTTCTGCATGCTATGCTGAGAACCGCGCCCGAGCATTGACCATCGGGCTTCCTGGCCTTCAGTTCCTTAACCCGGCGGCGAAAGCCAGCAGTTCGCGAACCGGTGCATTGGTCAACGCGAGGTCCTCCGTCTATGCTGCCGCGGGCAATCCAAGAGGAGACGGACACAATGGCATTCTACGAACTCCGCCAGTACTTCGTGCGGCCCGGCAAGATGAACGAGTGGGTGAAGATCATGGAGGAGGAGATCATTCCCTTCCAGGTCTCCAAGGGCATGGTGATCTGCGGCAGCTTCCGCGGCGAGACCGACGAATCCTGCTACATCTGGATCCGCCGCTTCAACAGCGAGGCCGAGCGCGAGGCGCAGTACAAGGCGGTCTACGAGACCGACCACTGGAAGACCAAGATCGGGCCGCGCGTCCCGGAATGCCTGGATCGCGAGAAGGCACATATCCAGCGCATCGTGCCGACATCCCGCTCGACGATGCAGTAGCGCGCCTCAGACCGGATACACCAGCGACGTCGGGATGATGGTGGAGTCGTAGATGCACAGCCGTTCGGCAAAGCGCAGCGCTCCGCCATCATCGACCACGCGATCCTGGCAGCGTCCGCACAGGAACAATTCGCTCGGCTGGTCCTGCATGGTCTGGAACACCGCGAAGCTCGCGGTCAGGTGCAGCCCGTCCGGCTCGATCGCGCGCAGACAGATGCCGCTGGTGATCCGGCGCGCGATCCTCGGCGCGAACAGCGCGGTCTCGCGCAGCGCCACGACGCGATCCACCAGCATGTCGCGGCTCTCGCAGTAGATCAGTGCTACCGGAAAACCCTGCTCGACGTTCTCGCGTGGGATCACCTTGTAGACGCACGCCTCGGTGAACAGCTCCGGCCAGCGCTCCAGCGCGCCATCGTTCAGCGCATCGTCGTAGGCGCAATACAGATCGGCCAGACGCGCCCGCAACTCCAGCCCGACCTCCATGCCGGGCGCCACCGCTACCATGCCGGCTACAGCTCCATCACCGAGCGGTAGTGCTGATAGAACCCTCGGATCGCCGTCTCCGTCACCATGTGCGGCTCGTTGACCACGGCGCGTCCGCCCATCTCCACCACGCATGTCTTGTCGTCGTTGGTGTCGATGCCGGCCTGCGACAGCAGCATCGCCTCGCTGTCGTCGAGCGACACCAGGCCGGCGGGTCCCATCAGATTGGCCTGGCGCAGTCGGCGCTGGTGCATCTCGGGCGTGTCGTCGGCGTAACCGAAGAACGTCCATGCCAGATCGAAGCTGCGCGCGTCGTGCGGCACGATCTGCCGCATCGCCAGTGTATTGGACTGTTGCTGCACGATCAGGTTGGGCCACAGCGTCTGCATCACCACGGTGGCATCGCCGGGGAACTCGCGCACCGGGTCCAGCAGGCGCTTGTCCTGCAGTGCGAAGCCAGGCTTGAACGCGCGCATCTGCGCGGTCGCCTCGTTGGTCTCCTGCGCGCCGCGGCGGCTGACCAGCACGGCATGGCGGCCGGTCTCATCCATTTCGACCGCGGATTGCTGATCGAGGCGGAACAGGCCGAAAGTGACCAGGAACACGTGCAGCAGGCTGGCGTGGTAGGGGTCCTTGATGTTCTCGAACATCAGCTTCCAGTTGCTGGGGATGCGCTGGCGCATGTGGCCAAGCACGACCAGTTGCCGGCCGTCGAATACGCGGTCGAAGTAACCCAGCATGCGCTCGCCGAGATAGCTCTCCAGTGACTCGTTCGGCGCGCCGAAGCTGGCAAATACCACGCCATGCCGATGCGTCACCGCGAGGCGCTGCAGCCCGTGTTCCTCCGGGCGGAAATCGGGCGGCATGCCGCCCTGGCCGCGATAGCCGCGGCGGAACGGAATGCCGAGCAGATTGCCGGCGAGGTCATAGGTCCATTGGTGATAGGGGCAGACGAACTCCTTCGCCGAACCGCGGCTGGCGGTGCAGACCTGCATGCTGCGATGCGCACAGCGATTGACCAGCACATTGATCGTCCCGTCGGTGCCGCGCACGGCGACCACCTCGCGATTGCCGAGCTGGCTGCGCTTGAAGTCGCCGGGATTGGGGATTTCGGTTTCGAGGCAGACATACAGCCAGTCACTCGCGCCGAACACGAGGTCCAGTTCGCGCGCGAAGATCTGCGGATCGGTGTAGACCCAGTTCGGCACACGCGAACTTCCTTCGTCCGGCCATTCGCGGGTGGCAGTTGCCGGCTGCGCGCTCATCGCGACCTCCGTGTCAGATGCGGGAGAATGCGCTGATTGGGCGGTGGCAGCAATCAGGCGTCAGGGCAATCGGGCGCAGCGACGCGCTCGCCGCTGGTCCTGTGCCGAACCGCGGATTTCACACGGAGTTCGCACGGAGTTTGTACGGAGTTTCACGGAGAAAAATTGAATGCGCTGCGCGCTGAGTGCGAACCTCCTCCTCCGTGAAACTCCGTGTAAATCCTTGCTTTTTGCCGACTCGACGAAATCACCGGTCCGTTCACCCGATTGCTCTGGGTCAGGCGTCGGCGAGTCCGGTCGCGCCGAGCTGATCGAGGCGGAGGAAGCTGGCGCCCCGCCGCTGCAGCTCCCGGATCCCGGCGACCACCCCGAGACCGCTCGGCCGATTTGGTTGATTGATGTGCGCGACGATGACGTCACCGTTGCTCGCCTTGGCGATACGGCCCGCGACGCTGCGGGCGGGCAGCGACGCGCCGGCATCGGCGTTGAGCGAATATCCCGCAATCCCAAAGCCAAGCTGCTGGATTTCCGTCATCGCGACGGGGCTGTAATAGCCGGTTGCCGCGCGATACCAGCGCGGCGCCGAGCCGGTCGCGGCGGCGATGGAGGCGGCGCCATCGGTCACCTCGCGCCGCACGGCGGCAAGGTCGCCGGCGATCGGAATGCCGTAGATGCTGCCGCGGCCGAGAACCGGTGGAATATGCAGCTCGCCGTGGTTCTCGATCGCGAACAGGTCACGACGCGTCAGGAGGAATGCCAGGCCGGCGGGATTTTGGCGCATCCACACCCCGGTGGCGAAAATCGTCACCGGCACGGAATGCTCGACCAGCGCCGAGGCGATCCGTTCGTCGAACGCGCCAGGACAGGCATCGAGGGTCACGGCAATCACCAGGCGATCCGGCGGCGGGTCCGCCAGGCGCATGCGCGGCTCGACCGGCGCGTTGGCCGCCGTCGCCCCACAGGCTGGCGCCAATGGGAGCATGGCCGAAGCAGCGAGCAGGGTCCGGCGCGAGAGGCACTGGCGGCACATCGTCGAACAGTCTCCAACGGCGGGGTCGGCTGTTTGTTATGCCATAGTGGCGAACCGCAGAGAGGAACACATGGAGCAAACCATGACAGGTATCCCCGCCGAGCTCCGTCTCAGCTTCGATGCCGCACCTTCAAGGGAGACGCGCCTCGCACTCGGCCAGGAAATCGATGCATTCAACGCACGGACGGTGCCGGAGGATACGCGGCGATTTGCGCTGCTGCTGCACGCGAAGGACGACCGGTTGGCGGCGGGGCTCAGCGGTGTGCTGGCCTGGCAATGGCTGTTTGTGGACGCGCTGTGGGTCGGAGATGCCTGGCGCCGCCGCGGCATCGGGCGAGCGCTGCTGGCGCGTGCCGAGGCGCACGCGCTGGCCGGAGGTTGCCATTCCGCCTGGCTGGACACATTCCAGGCGCGCGGGTTCTACCTCGCGCTCGGCTATCAGGAGTTCGGCGCCTTGGCTGACTATCCCGCCGGCCAGACCCGCTACTTCCTGCGCAAGCGGCTGGTCCGCCCTGCGTCAGGCGGCACGCCGGATTTCGCATAGATAGGACTTGTGCGATGCCGTGCCGCTGACCGGATCGAGCGCCTTCACGCCGAGGATCAGGTTGAGGTTGGCGCCGTCCGGTCCGAACGGGTCGTAGCCTGGGGCGCCGAGAGCGGCGCATGCCTGCCACCAGCCGTGCTCGCCGACCACCACGCGCGGATCGATCGTGGCGTTCAGCCGCGCCCGCGCACGCACGCTGCCCTCCGGCGTCTCGATCGACACCCAGTCGCCGCCGGCGATGCCGCGGGCCTGCGCCGCCTCGGGATGCAGGTCCACCTCGGGGTCGAGGGCGCGCCGACGCAGGCTGGGCAACGCGCGGTGCTGGGTCTGGCAGAACAGCGTCGACTTCGCGCTGGTGAGAATCAGCGGGAACCGCGCGGCCAGTTCGGGCGGCGCGGACGGGCCGATCTTCGGTTCCTCGAACTCGGGCAGCGGCGCGTAGCCATGATCGAGGAAGGTCTGCGAATAGAGCTCGATCCGGCCCGACGGCGTGGCGAAGCCCTTGTCGGCGTATTTGCGGTACCGCGTTTGCAACTTCACTCGCACGCCGCCGGGAGCGGCACGCAACTGTTCCAGGGTGACGCTGCCGGGCGCCAGCTGCGCGCGATACGCGGCGTCGATGTCGCCGTTCCAGAACTGCTCGCCGAGGCCCAGGCGCGCGGCGAGACCGAACACGATCGCCGTGTCTGACCTGGCTTCGCCGGGCGGCGGCACCACCACCTGCCGGAGCTGAACCTGCGACTGCGCCTCTTGGCTGATCTCGAAGCCGATCTTGAGCGCCTCGCGCTCGAAGCACGACGCGGCGGGGAACACCACATCGGCGAGTTCAGCGGTCGGCGTCATGAACAGATCGGAATGGGCGTAGAACTCGAGCGCGGCGAGCGCCTCGCGGCCGTGCGCGCCATCGGGATGCGCCAGCAGCATGTTCGAGCCGAACCCGATCAGGCCGCGGATCGGATAGGGTTTTCCCTCCAGGATGGCGAGGTACAGCTCGCGCGTGGTGACGTTGCCGGAGCGCGCCGTGCCAAGCGGGCGTTCGGCAAGACCAAGGGTCGGCGCCATTTGCTTCGCCGCCGGCAGGTCCTCGCCGGTGATCGGCGCCGACGGCGGCGCGGGCAGCAGCACGTTGCCGCCCGGCGCATCGAAGCTGCCGGTCAGCGCGTAGAGCAGCGACATGGCGCGCGCCGTCTGGGTGGTGTTGGCGTGGTGCTCGTGGCCGCTGTAGGCGTAGTAGGAGACCGGCCGGGCGTGCCAGATCAGCCGGGCCGCGTCCTCGACCTGGGCGCGCGGCACCCAGCACAGCGTTTCGACTCGCGCGGGCGGATACTCCCGGCACAACCGGGCGTAGAGCTCGAAGGCCGGATGGCAGACCACGTCGCCTACGCGGTATTCGCCCTCCAGGGCGAAGTTGGCGCAGTCGCCGCCATAGGGCACCGCGCGCCCGACCTCGGTATCCCACACCAGCGGCCGGCCGTCCTCGGTCAGCAGCCGGCCGGTGTCGGCGCGCACCAGCATCGGACCGTTGCTCCAGGAGCGGATGAAGTCGCGGTCGTACCAGCCGCGCTGGATCATCAGGTTGGCGATGCCGAGGGCGAGCGCGCCGTCGCTGCCGGGTCGCACGCGCAGCCAGACGTCAGCCTTGTTGGCGAACCCGACGTGGCGCGGGTCGACCACGATCAGCCGCATGCCGCGCTTCAGTGCATCGGCCACGGCGGTTGCGTGGGTGAGGCGCGAGTAGCTGGGGTTGTAGCCCCACAGGATCAGGCAGCCGGTGTTGGCGATGTCCGGCATCGCACCGCCGCCGCTGGTGGCGAGACTGGCGACGCCGTAGGTGTAGCGGGTCGCCCCGGCGCGGCCCCAGCCGCAGATGTCGAGGCTGGACACCGCGTTCGGGGTGCCGAACGCATTCATCAGCCGCCGGATGAACGGGACCGCATCGCCGATCGCGGTGGTGGACGGCGACGACTGGCTGAAGCAGACCGCCTCTGGTCCTTCACGTTCGGCGATCCGGCGCATGGCCGAAGCGGT
>DASXNR010000403.1:0-17188 GCA_036494925.1 Acetobacteraceae bacterium | reverse complement strand
CGGTCCGAACATGGCCAGCAGCGCTACCAGGCCGCCCAGGACGCCGGCCGCCTTCTGGCCGATCAGCACCACGATCATCGAGCCCGGCGGGATCGCGCGCGACAGCGCAAACATGTCGAGGAACTCGCGCGAGGTGACCCAATGGTGCACCTCGACCGCCTGGCGCTGCATGTCCGGCAGCACTGCTGCGCCGCCGCCGAACGCCAGCAGCGACAGCAGGCTGAACATTGCGGCGATCTGCAGCAGCGTTGTCATCACCGGGCGCGCGCCGCCAGGGTGACCGCGAGGCTTGCCGGCAACATGACCAGCAGCACTTCGAGCAGCGGGATTCGCATGATTCCGATGCCGACGATGATGGCCCCGGCGACCAGCGCCGGCCCGACGCGGCGGATATTGCGCTGGGCGAGCCGGATGCCGGTTGCGAGGTTGAACCCGATGGCCGCCGCGCCCGCGCCAGCCAGCGCCGCATTGATCAGGTGGCTGCCGGACCCGCCGCGCGCCGCGAAGTACAGTGTGCCCAGCACCAGCAGGATCGCCAGCGGTATCAGCAGCAGCCCGGCGATTGCGGCCAGGGCGCCCGGAACGCCGCGGAGCTGCGCGCCGATGATCACCGAAAGGTTCACGTTGGTTGCTCCCGGTACCATCTGGCTGAGCCCGTAGCAGACCAGGAACTGCTGATCGTCGATCCAGCGCCGCCGCTCCACCAGCTCGCGCCGGATCCAGCCCAGCAGGCCGCCGCCGAAGCTGGTCGAGCCGATTGTCAGGAAGCTGAGGAACAGGGTGGCAAGGCTGGGCCGCCCAGGAGTGCTGCGATTCGCCATCCGGCCATTCAACCGCGTCCGATGTAAGCTCGATACCGGCAATTGGAGGATCGACAAATGGAGTATCGGACCTTGGGGCGGAGCGGGCTGCGTGTATCACCGCTGTGTCTCGGCAGCATGATGTTCGGCGGTGCCACGGACGAGCCCACCGCGGCGCGGATCGTGGCGCGGGCGCGCGAGCAGGGCGTCAACTTCATCGACACCGCCGATGGCTACAATGCCGGCCGGTCGGAAGAGATCGTCGGCCGGGCGATCCGCGAGCACCGGTCCTGGTGGGTGCTGGCCACCAAGTGTGCCAATCCAACAGGGCAGGGGCCGAATGCGCGCGGCGTCTCGCGCCGGCACGTGTTCGACGCGGTCGAGGCCAGCCTCCGTCGGCTGGGCGTGGATGCGATCGATGTCCTCTACCTGCACAAGGAGGACCATGCGACGCCCCTGGTCGAAACGGTGCGGGCACTGGCAGACCTGATCCGTGCCGGCAAGACTCGGTACTTTGGCGTGTCCAACTACCGTTCGTGGCGGGTGGCCGAGATCTGCCGGCTGTGCGACGAGGCCGGGATCGACCGGCCCGTGGCAAGCCAGCCGCTGTACAATCTGCTGAACCGCGAGGTGGAGGCGGAACACCTGCCGGCCTGCGGCTATTTCGGGCTGGGCGCTGTGCCGTACAGCCCGTTGGCGCGGGGGGTGCTGACCGGCAAGTACCGACCTAACGTGGCGCCGCCGCCGGACAGCCGAGCGGGGCGGCGGGACCGGCGGATGATGGAATCGGAATGGCGGCCGGAGAGCCTCGCGATCGCCCAGGAGATCGCGGTGCACGCGCGCGAACGCGGCATCGCACCGGGGCATTTCGCGTTCGCCTGGGTGCTGAACAATCAATTCGTCACCGCCGCCATCGCCGGCCCACGCACCGAAGCGCAGTGGGACGACTACGCCGGTGCGCTCGGCTGCCGGCTGACCGATGAAGACGAGGCATTGGTGGATCGGCTGGTTTCGCCCGGGCACCCGTCGACGCCCGGCTACAACGACCCGCAGTATCCGGTCGAGGGGCGGTAGGCCGGGTCTCAAAGCTCCCGGCGCAGCGCAACCCTCTGCACCGCCCGCAGCCGCTGCATCTCGAAGAACTGCCAGATCAGCAGGATCGGAACGCCCACTGCCAGGTCTCGCGCCCGTCGCACCAGCGAGACGCCGAGTGACAGCTCCGGCGGCACGCCGAAGAGTGCGCCCAGACCAGCGTAACCAGCCTCCTGGACACCGGCGTTCACCGGCACCAGAAACGCCATCGCAGCCATCGCGCTCAGCACCGCCTCGATCGCCAGCGCGTCGTCGAAGTCGATCGGCACTCCGAGCGCCCGGTAGGTGATCCAGCCGGCCACACCGGTACCCAGCCAGCCCAGCAGGTGCACGAAGAAACCGATCGCCAGTCGCAGCGTATGGCCATAGATCAGCCCCAACTCGGCCTGCAGCACCTCGATGCGGTCCTGCGCGTCATCGAACCAGCGTCCTGCGATGCGCCGGCCAAGCCGGGCAAACAGCGGTGCCGCACCCTGTTGCAACCAGATCAACGCTGCACCGGCCATCACTGCGAGCCCGAGCCCGACCTCCAGTGGCACCGCCAGCGACGAGTTCGGCGCCCGTGCCAGCAGGATGCCAAGGCCGATCGCGGTGAACGCGAGCTGGGCAAGGAACTCGGCGGTGACGTCGACCACGGTGGAGGCCGTCGCCAGCGGCCATGATACGCCGTGCAGAGTTGCTGCCCTTGCGCCGAACACGAAGCCGCCCACCTGCGAGAACGGCAGGCAGTTGGTCGATGCGTCGCGCACCATGCGTGCCCAGACGAACAGCCAGGGGCGGCGCGATTCACGCGGCGGGGTGATGATATCCCAGGCCAGACCCAGCACGACGAACAGCACCAGCTGCCACCCGACGATGAGCGCGAAGTCCTCCCAGCCGACCCGCCGCATGCCGGTGATCACGCGGCCGAACCCGAACCAGCCGATCAGCATGGTGCCGAGCAACAGGCCGGCCAGGGCGAGCGCGATCGGGAGTTTCTTCACGGCGGCGGACTTTCCGGCTGGCGGACGGCGGCTCTACACCGATTCCGCCGTAATGGGCTATATTGGTCTTTTGTTCGAAAGGATCGTGGGGTGGTAGCGGCTGAGCCGACACTGCTGACCGGAGCGACCGGGTTTGTCGGCTCGGCGGTCGCGCGGGTGCTGGCCGCGCGTGGACATCGGCTGCGCCTGCTGGTCCGGCCTACCAGCGACCGGCGCAATCTGACCGGCGTCGATGCGGAACTGGCGCTGGGCGACCTGACCGATGCCGCTTCGCTGGCACGCGCCGCTGCCGGCTGCCGCTATGTGTTCCACGTCGCGGCGGACTACCGGTTCTGGGTGCCGGATCCCGAGGCGATGCTGCGCGCCAACGTCGAGGGCACGCTCGCGATGATGCGTGCCGCACAGGCGGTGGGCATCGAACGCATCGTGCATTGCAGCTCGGTGGCGGCATTGGGATGGACGCACGATGGCTCGCCGGCCGACGAGACCACGCCGACCAACGAGGCGGATTTCATCGGTACCTACAAGCGCTCGAAATACCTGGCCGAACGGGCGGTGATGGACATGGTGCGACAGGAGGGCCTACCGGTGATAGTGGTGAACCCCGCCGCGCCGGTGGGTCCGCGCGACATCAAGCCGACCCCGACCGGCAAGATGATCCGCGATGCCGCTGCCGGCCGGGTGCCGGCCTATATCGATACCGGCCTCAATATGGTGCATGTCGATGACGTGGCCGAAGGCCACGCGCTCGCGCTGGAAAGGGGGCGGATCGGCGAGCGCTACGTGCTCGGCGGCGAGAACCTGCTGCTGAAGGACATCCTGACGTTGGTCGCCGAGGTGGTGGGCCACCGCCCGCCGCGGATCGAGTTGCCCGAGGCTGTGGTATGGCCGGCCGCGTGGCTGATGGAGGGGCTGGCGCGTCTAACCGGCATCCCGCCGATGATGACGCGCGATCACATCAAGATGGCGCGGCACAAGATGTTCTACTCTTCGGCGAAAGCGACGCGGGAACTGGGCTATGCGCCGCGCCCGGTCCGTACGGCGATCGAAGACGCGGTGGCCTGGTTCCGCGCCAACGGCATGCTGCGGGCATGACGACACTCGCCGCGCTGTCACTGCTGATCTGGCTGTATCTGCTGCTGGCGCACGGCCGGTTCTGGCAGTCCGGCCCGCAACTGGTGCCGGCGCGTCCTGCGGTGGCACCGGCTGTCGCCGTCGTGGTGCCGGCCCGTGACGAGGCGTCGCTGATCGGCCGATCGCTGCAGTCGCTGCTGGCGCAGAACTATGCGGGAACGCTCCGGATAATTGTGGTGGATGACGCCAGCAGCGACGGCACCGGTGCGATCGCACGATCGCTTGGCGATACCCGGCTGACCGTGCTGGACGGCCGGCCACGTCCGGCAGGCTGGAGTGGCAAGCTGTGGGCGGTGGCACAGGGGCTGGCGGAGGCGGATGGCGCGGACCTGTTGCTGCTTACCGACGCCGACATCGTCCATGATCCGCGCCATGTCGCGACGCTGGTGGCGCAGTCAGAGCGCGGCAATCTGGATCTGGTATCGGAAATGGTGGCGCTGGCCTGCGATACGCCGGCGGAGCACGCGCTGGTGCCGGCGTTCGTGTTGTTCTTCCAGTTGCTGTACCCGTTCGCTCGGGTGAACGATCCGTTGCGGGCCACCGCGGCGGCGGCCGGCGGCACGATCCTGATCCGCCGCCGTGCCTTGCTGCGCATCGGCGGGGTAGCGTCGGTGAGGGGTGCCCTGATCGACGACATCGCACTGGCGGCCGCGGTGAAGCGAGGTGGACGCATCTGGTTAGGCCACTCCGGTCTGGCGCGCTCGGAACGTGCCTATCCGGCCGCGGCCGATGTCTGGCGTATGGTGTCGCGGACCGCCTATGTGCAACTGCACTTCTCGCCGCTGCTGCTGATCGGCACCGTTCTGGCGATGACGCTAACCTTCCTGCTGCCGCCGTTCGCCGCGCTGTTTGGCCATGGGTCGGCGCGATGGTTCGGCTGGCTTGCCTGGGGTGCGATGGCGGCCACCTATCAGCCTACCTTGCATCGGTTCCATCGCTCCGTGCTGTGGGCGCCGTGCCTGCCAGCGGTGGCGGCGTTCTATCTCGCCGCCACGGTCGCTGCCGCGGTGAACCATCACTTCGGTCGCGGGGTCGCGTGGAAGGGTCGCGCCTATCAGGGCGCCGGTGCATGAGCAATACCGCGACTGTCGAGGCGTGGTCCGGCAAGGATCGCGGCGACGAGAACTTTCCGGTCGGCTCGTTGCTGATCCGCCGCGACCTGCGCGCACATGTGCACGCGTTCTATGCCTTCGCGCGCAATGCCGACGACATCGCGGATTCGCCAAGCCTCACCGCGGACGAGAAGATTGGGCGGCTCGACGCGATGGAGGACGTGTTGCGGGGCCGGAGTGAGGACGGTTCACCGAGTGCGCTGCGACTGCGACATAGTTTGGCCGAGACGGGAGTGACAGCGCGCCATTCGCTCGATCTGCTGATCGCGTTCCGGCGCGACGCGACCAAGCTGCGGTATGCGGACTGGGACGAGCTGCACGATTACTGCCGCTACTCGGCGATGCCGGTCGGTCGGCATGTGCTGGATCTGCATGGCGAGGATTGCGCGACATGGGTACCCTCGGACGCGCTCTGCGTGTCGCTGCAGGTGCTGAACCATCTGCAGGACTGCACGAAGGACCTGGCCGCCCTGGATCGCTGCTACCTGCCTGGCGTATCGGTCGAGGCGTTGCGTGGCGCGGCGGCCTCGCCGGAATTGCGGGCGGTGTTCGATCACCTGCTGGATCGCGTTGATGCGCTGAATCGCCTGGCGGCCGATTTGCCGCGGATGACGCGGAGCCGGCGGCTCAGGCTGGAGACGGCGGTAATCGTCGGCTTGGCGAGTCGGTTGGCACGACGGCTGCGGCGCAGTGACCCGGTGGCGCGACGGGTGCGCCTGACCAAGGTTGACGCGGTGGCGAGCACGGTCGCGGCGTTGCGATGGTTCTGACACCGCTGAACGCCGTCCAGGCCGACCTCGACGCGGTCGAGGCCATCGTGCGCGCCGCCGGCACCTCGTTCTATCGCGGCATGCGTGTGCTGCCGCCCGATCGGCGCCACGCCATGTACGCGATTTATGCGTTTTGCCGCATGGTCGACGACATCGCGGACGAAGACAGGGCCTTTGCCGCCAAGCTGCCCGAACTGGCTGCATGGCGTACCCGCGTTGCCGGTCTGTACTGCGGCCAGTCCGACGGTCCTGTCACCCGTGTCCTGGTCGCCGCGGTGCAGCGCTTCGACCTCCGCCGGGAGGACTTCCTGGCAGTGATCGACGGCATGCAGATGGACGCCGAGACCGCCATCGTCGCCCCCGACCTCGCGACACTCGACCTCTATTGCGACCGTGTCGCTGCCGCCGTGGGCCGCCTCTCGGTGCGCGCCTTCGGCGACGCCTCGCCCGCCGCCGACCAGGTCGCGTATTCACTCGGTCGCGCCCTGCAACTTACCAACATCCTGCGCGATCTGCGGGAAGACGCCGAACGCGGCCGGCTCTACCTGCCGCGCGAGTGGCTGGATGCCGCCGCAGTGCCGCACGATCCCGTCGCGGCGTTGCAGGCACCCGGCGTGCAACGGGTCTGCGCGCGCGTCGCCGCGCTGGCGCATGAGCACTTCCGTGCCGCGTCCGCGGCAATGCGCAGCTGCGATACCAGGGCGATGAAGCCGGCGCGGCTGATGGGCGCCACCTACGCCGCCATCCTGTCGCGCCTGGAGCGCCGCGGCTGGTCGTCGCCGCACGAACGTCTGAGTCTGCCGATGTGGCAGAAGCTGTGGCTCGCCTTGCGTTACGGTCTGGCATGAAACCACAAGGCTGCGGAGAGCGACGGTGATGCGGGCGACCATCGGCGGATGCTTCCGCCTGCTTCTGTTGGCGGTCGCCATATGCTCGACCACCGGTGCACACGCTCAGCAGAGCGAACGCCGGGTTGCCCTGGTGATCGGCAACGCCGGCTATCAGCATGTCGATCGCCTCGCCAACCCCGGCAATGACGCGAAGCTGATCGCCGACACGCTGCAAAAGTCCGGCTTCACGCTGGTGGGCGGCGGTGCGCAGCGGGACCTCGACAAGGCGGCATTCGACCGGTTGGTGAGGGACTTCGGGCAGCAGATCCAGGGCGCCGAAGTGGCGCTGTTCTACTACGCCGGGCATGGCATGCAGGTGGAGGGCAGCAACTGGCTGTTGCCGGTCGACGCCAACCCGACGCGGGCGCAGGACCTGGACTTCCAACTGGTCAATGCCGATCTGGTGCTGAAGCAGATGGACGGCGCGGGGACGCGACTGAACATCGTGTTGCTCGACGCCTGCCAGATGCGCGCGCCCGAAGGAACGCTGATCTCGTTTGCCACCCAGCCTGGCAACGTCGCGGTCGATGGCACCGGCCCGGATGGCCCCTACGCGATGGCACTGGCCGATGCGATCCGGCAGCCGGGGCTGGATATATTCCGCCTGTTCAATCAGGTCGGACTCAAGGTCAAGCGCGCTACCCAGGGCAGCCAGCAGCCCTGGGTATCGAGTTCGCCGATCGACGGAGAATTCTATTTCGCGCGCAGTGAGTCATCTCCGGACGTGATTGCCGCACCCGCGCTCGAGGCGCCGCCGCCGATGCAGGCGAGCCCGAGCCGGGACGCCACCGCCAAGCCGGCCCCGGTGCAGGCGACCGACGCGCAGCAGTCGCTGCGGGAGCTTGCGGAGCAGGGACAGCCGCAGGCACAGATCGATCTAGGCCTGCTGTATGCGAAGGGCCTTGGGGTGGCGAAGGACTATCCGACCGCGATGCAGTGGTTTCAGCGTGCCGCCGGTCAGGGTGCACCGCGCGCTCTGTTCTTGGTCGGTCTGATGTACGAGCGTGGCTTTGGCGTGCCGCGCAATTACGACACTGCGCTCGACTGGTATCGCCGCGCAGCGGCGAAGAACGCCCCGCTGGCGGAGCTCGCGTTGGCGCGGTTCTATGGCCAGGGTCTCGGCGTGGAGCGCGACCCGGCGCAGCGTGCGGCATGGCTGCTGCGTGCCGCGAACCAGGGGAACCCGCAGGCGCAATTCATCCTGGGCAACATCTACCGCCGTGGCATCGATGTGCCGCAGGATCCCGCCACCGCGGCGCAATGGTATCAGCGCGCGGTGCTACAGGAATTCGTGCCCGCCGAAATGCAGCTCGGGCTGATGTACGAACACGGCAACGGCGTGCCGCACGATAACGCGCAGGCGGCGCGGCTGCTGCGCCTTGCGTCGGACAAGGGCAATGCGGTCGCGCAGAATGCGTTGGGTATGATGTATCGGCGCGGCCAGGGTGTGAAGCAGGATTATGCTCAGGCGCAGCGCTGGCTCCGCGCGTCGGCCGAGCAGGGCAATGGCCTGGGGGCGCTCAATCTGGGTATCTTGTATGCTGAGGGATTGGGCGTGCCACGCGACCGGGTAGAGGCACGAAAGTGGTTCGGGCAGGCAGCGGCAGCCGGCAACGAAGCCGCGGCCGCTCGGTTGGCGCGGCTGGACGCGGCACCGCATCCGCCGTGAGCGTCAGAGTACCCGCTCGGTTTCCGGTCCACCCGGCGCTGCTCCATCAGGGAAGCGCTGGCGATCGGCGGCGCCGTGCCTGCGCGATCAGGCCCAGTCCCACCATGCCGCTCCCGAGAACTGCCAGGGACGCCGGCTCGGAAGCGGGCACCGAGGTTGCCGTGACCGATGAAGCGAAGCTCAGCGTTGAACCCACGGGCGCCGAGATGGTGAGCAGTTCCGTCAGCGAGAACGGTCCCGGCACTGCTTCGAGCACCGCCGCCGCCGGATCGAAGAAGCCCAGACCGAGCACCGATGACGGATCGGAGACGTTGCCCGACGCAATCAGCTCGCTGGTGCCGAGCGGATTATTGGTCGGATCGAGATACACGCTCCAGGACAGCGAGCTCAGCGGCGCGAGAGTTCCGCTGATCGAGGCTGCGAAAAGCGACTTGGCCGTCGGGTTCGTCAAGTTGAACTGGGTTGCCGAGATCGACAGCGGATTGAACAGACTCGCGGCGACCGTGCCGTTGACCTGTAGTATCTGTTGCGTCGCACTGCCGACGAGGGGTGCGCCATTGACGGTGACGCCACCGAACGAAATGTTGCCGGTGGTGACCGGCTCCGATGCCACCAGGCCGTCGCTGAATTCAAGTGTCGGCGTCAACGGCATCGCATTGGCATGCATGCCACCGAGCGTGGTCGCGGCGGCTAGAACCCCGGCGATGGAGAATGTGCGCATGACTGGACCTCCTCGTTCGTGATGCGTTGGGCGATGCAGCCCATCCGACTGGCGCGTGCCGTCACGGCAGCGTGTCGGACACGCTTCTAGGGGCGCGGGAAGGACGGCCGATGTGCGTAAACCCACATCGCGCGCGAGATAGCGCTGATCGCTTCGCTTGAGCGAACGATGCGAAACGTTCGACTCGAGGTGGCTCGCGCGCCGCGCGCGACGCAACAAGCCGACCTTATGTTACGCAACTGCAAGTGGCGGATTTGACTTGCCGGCTGCAACGCCCGCTAGATCATCGACATCATGGCGCAATTGATGCTGCCTGCCGATTCGCCCGCCACCCACGGTCCGGCGCAACGCTGAATGCACGTGCACGTCATTGGCGCCGGGCTGGCCGGCCTGTCTGCGGCTGTCACGTTGAGCGAGGCCGGTCAGACCGTGACTGTTGTCGAGGCAGGACCGGCGGCCGGCGGCCGCTGCCGGTCATATTTCGATCGCGAACTGGGATTGCGCATCGACAACGGCAACCATCTGCTGCTGTCTGGCAACCGCTCGGCATTCGCCTATCTCGACACCATCGGCGCGCGAGCGACGCTGGCGATACCGCCGGAGCCGATGTTCCCATTCCTGGATCTCAGCAACGGCCTGCGCTGGACGCTGCGGCCGAATCTCGGGCGGATCCCTTGGTGGGTGCTGTTGCGCCAGCGCCGCGCCCCTGGCACCCACGCCACTGATCACCTTGCCCTGCTGCGGCTGCGCCGCATCACCAACGATGCCACGGTTGCCGCCTCATTGCGCAAGGACGAGTTCTACCGTCGGCTGATCCAGCCAATTGCGGTGGCGGCGCTGAACACGCCACCCGATGTCGCGTTGGTGCGGCTGCTGGGTGCTGTGATGCGGGAAACCCTGCTCCTTGGCGGCGGCGCCTGCATTCCGGCGGTCCCGCATGAGGGGCTGTCGGAGAGCCTGGTCGATCCCGCGATCGCCTGGTTGCAGGCGCGTGGTTGCCCGGTGATCACCGGCCGGCGGGTAACTGCGCTGCGGACGGAGGCTGGCCGGGTGCGCGAACTGGCCACCACCGATGGTCCGATGCCGGTCGAGGCCGTGGTACTGGCGGCCCCGCCCTGGGTCGTCACCGACCTGTTGTCCGACCAGAATTGCCCGACCGAATTCCAGGCAATTCTCAACATCCACTTCCGGGTTGCAGCGGACCGCGGCCCGACAGGCTTCATCGGACTCGTCGGAGGAACCGCGGAGTGGGTATTCGTCAAGCGCGAGCACGTATCGGTCACCATCAGCGCGGCGAATCGGATGGTGGACCAGGAGGCCGAGACGATCGCAAGGGCCGTTTGGCCTGAAGTGCGGGCAGCGCTCGACCTCGAGGGCCGGATGCCGGCGTGGCGCGTGGTGAAGGAACGTCGCGCCACGGTCGCCGCCACCGCGGAACAGGAGAGACTGCGGCCTGGCCCGCGCACGGGGCTGGCCAATCTGGTACTTGCCGGCGACTGGACCGACACCGGGTTGCCCGGTACGATCGAAGGTGCCATCAGGTCCGGCCGAACCGCGGCCGAGGTGCTGCTCGCCGCCTGAGGACGCGCGATGCCGAGTGAAATCCGGGTGCCTGACCAGACCGCGCCGGGTGCGATGCTGCACGACACGATTGCGCGTGCTGCTGCCGCGCTCGCGCGGCAGCAGCACGCTGACGGGCATTGGCTGTTCGAGCTGGAGGCGGATGCCACGATTCCGGCGGAATACGTCCTGCTGGGACACTTTCTCGACCGCATCGATCCGGACTTGGAGGGGAAGATCGGCAGGTATCTGCGGTCGATCCAGGGTGCGCACGGCGGCTGGCCGCTGTTCCACGACGGGGCGTTCAATCTGTCGGCCAGTGTGAAGGCGTATTTCGCACTGAAGGCGATCGGCGATGACCCGGGCGCGACGCACATGGCGCGGGCGCGGCAGGCGATCCTGGCGGCGGGCGGAGCGGAGCGGAGCAACGTGTTCACCCGCGCGCAGCTCGCGCTGTTCGGCCAGGTACCTTGGCGTGCGGTGCCGGTGATGCCGCTGGAGATCATGCACCTGCCCTTATGGTTTCCGTTCCACCTGTCGAAGGTGTCGTACTGGTCGCGTACAGTCATCGTGCCGTTGCTGGTGCTGATGGCGCTGCGGCCGCTGGCACGCAATCCGCGCAAGGTCGTGATCCCGGAGCTGTTCTGTACGCCGCCTGATCAGCTGCGCGACTGGATTCGCGGCCCGTATGGTTCGCCATGGTGGGGACCGTTCTTCAAGGCGGTGGATTCCGTGCTGCGCAAGGCGCAACCGGCGCTCCCCCGGCGCAGCCGGCAGCGCGCAATCGACAAGGCGGTGCGCTTTGTCACAGAGCGGCTGAATGGCGACGACGGCCTGGGCGGCATCTATCCGGCGATCGCCAACAGCGTGATGATGTTCGACACGTTGGGCTATCCCCCCGAGCATCCGGATGCCGCGATCGCCTGGCAAGCGGTGCGCAAACTGCTGGTGGTCGAACCCGATCGCGCCTACTGCCAGCCGTGCCTGTCGCCGGTCTGGGATACCGGGCTGGCGGGTCACGCGATGGCGGAGGTTGGTGCCGGCACAAGGTCTGCGTGTGTCTGGCTGCGGGATAGGCAGATCCTGGATGTGGTCGGCGACTGGTCGGTTCGGCGGCCCGGCCTGCGGCCCGGGGGCTGGGCGTTTCAGTACTCCAACCCGCACTATCCGGATGTCGATGACACGGCGGTGGTCGGCATGTTGTTGCATCGTGACGGCGATCCCGCCCACGCCGAGGCGATCGAGCGGGCGCGCGAGTGGATCATCGGCATGCAGTCATCCGATGGTGGTTGGGGTGCGTTCGAGCCGGAGAACACGCATCTTTACCTGAACAACATCCCGTTCGCCGATCATGGTGCGCTGCTCGATCCGCCGACCGCCGACGTCACCGCCCGCTGCGTGTCGTTCCTGGCGCAGATCGGCATGCCGGCGGAGGATCCGGTACTGGCGCGGGCACTGGCGTATCTGCGGCGCGGGCAGGAGCCGGAGGGCAGCTGGTTCGGCCGTTGGGGCACCAACTACATCTACGGCACATGGTCGGCGTTGTGCGCGTTCAACGCGGCGGGCATCGCGCCAGACGATCCGGCGGTGCAACGCGCGGCGGCGTGGCTGCTCGCGGTGCAGCGCGAGGACGGCGGCTGGGGCGAGGACGAAGAGACCTACCGGGATGCGCCCCACGGCCGCTACAAGCAGAGCACCCCGAGCCAGACGGCCTGGGCGCTGCTCGGTCTGATGGCCGCGGGCGAGGCTGATCATCCGGCAGTGGCGAGTGGCATCGACTACCTCATGAGGACGCAGTGCGACGACGGTGGATGGCGCGAGCTGCCGTACAACGCGGTCGGCTTTCCGCGCGTATTCTATCTACGGTACCACGGCTATCGTTGGTATTTTCCGCTGCTGGCGCTGGCACGCTATCGCAATCTGCGCAGCGGCAATACGCGTCAGGTGGCGTTCGGATTCTGAATCACGAAGACTCTCCCAGATCAAACATGCGCGTCGGGTTAGTCGTCGGCCTTGCGGCGGAAGCCCGTATCGCGCGGCGCCTGGGCTGCCGCGTAGCGATCGGCGGGGGCACCTTTTCGGGCGCACAGGCGGCGGTGCGGCGGATGATCGATGAAGACATTGACGCGCTGGTCAGCTTCGGTCTCGCCGGTGGGCTGGACCCGACGCTCCGTCCGGGCACGCTGATCGTCCCATCGGAAGTGACTGTCGGCAGTGCGCATTATCCGACCGATCCGGAGCTGTCGCGTGCATTCGGCGGCGCGACACCGCATGCCGTACTGGGTGCCGCTGCGATCGCGTCAAGCGTGGCGGAGAAGCGCAGCCTCCGCGAAAGCACATCCGCCGCCGCAATCGATCTGGAAAGCGGTGCCGTGGCGTGCGCTGCCGCTGGGCGCGGCATGCCGTTCGCCGTGCTGCGCGCGATCTGCGATCCGGCGGAACGCGCCTTGCCGGCGGCGGCGCTGGCCGCACTCGACGCGCGTGGCGCCATCCGGGTCTGGCGTGTGATGGCCTCGCTGGTCGCTCGACCAGGAGAACTGCCGGCGCTGCTGGCACTAGCGGCCGATGCCGCCGCGGCAAGGCGCTCGCTCGCAGCGCGTGTCAGGCTGTTGATGCGGGCTCCGCGATAGGTGTTTTCGCGGTTTGCATGACCTCGACAATGCGCTCGAGCGAAAACAGCACACGCACCGTGGTGCCTTGCCCTGGCGTGCTCTCGATCATCAGCGACCCGCCGTGCAGGGCCAACAGCTTCCGACTGATCGCCAGCCCAAGTCCGGTGCCGCCGAACCTGCGCCCGATCGAGGCGTCCGCTTGCTGGAATGGCTCGCCCAGCGACTTCAGCGCCGCCGCGTCGATGCCGATGCCGGTGTCGCTGACCACCAGAGCCACGGACTGGCCCGCATGCTCGATATGGAGGGAGACTACGCCGCCGTTCGGGGTGAACTTCACCGCGTTGGATAGCAGATTGAGCACGATCTGCTTCAGCGCGCGCGCGTCTCCGTGCACAGCTACGCGCATCCCGTTCACCTTGTTGTCGATCCGCACACCGCCCTCGGTCGCGCGCGGCTTCAACATGCCGATACAGGTTCGCACGACCATGCCGAGCTCGACGGTGTCATCCGCAAGCACATAGCGTCCCGCGTCGATCTTCGAGAGATCAAGTACGTCATTGATCATGTCGAGCAGGTGGTGGCCGGCGGTGTTGATCTCGGTGGCATATTCCACGTAGTTTGCGCCGATCCGGTCGAATGGCTGGTCACGGATCAGCTCCGAGAAGCCGATAACAGCGTTCAGTGGTGTGCGCAGTTCGTGGCTCATGTTGGCGAGGAATTCTGATTTGGTGCGGCTCGCGGATTCGGCGTGTTCCTTTGCCTGCTCGAGTAGCTGGGCGGCCTCGACCTCGGCGGTAACTTCCCGACCGGTCCCGCGATAACCCACAAATCTCCCGGTGCCGTCGAACACCGGATTGCCGTTGATGCTGACGTGATGCGGCCGGCCGTCAAGGTCCATCTCGCGATCGCGAAAATCGCGAAATGGCCGTCGCGCCAACATGTCGGAACGCAGCCGGGCCCAATGCGTAGTCGAGACGTCGGTGTCCGGCGCGGCCCACGGCAGCGTGCCCATACGAAGCGGTATCCCCATCGCGCGAATTATTGGGCTATCCGACACCCAGGAGAAGCGCAGGCCGGCATCGATCTCCCAAAGCCAGTCCGAGGACATTTCGGCGAAGTCCAGCACCCGCGCCTCGCTGGCGCGCAGCGCCGCGGCTGTCGCCGCGAGCCGTGCGTTCTGTTCGGCTTTGCGGCGGAACTGTTGGCCGATCACGCCGAACAGCACGGCAAAGCCCAACGACACTGCGATTCCGCCGAGGGCGATCTCCGTAGCCTGCTCGTGCCATTTGGCAAGCGCAACCGGCTCCAGCATCGACACATCGATGACGAGGGGCCAGAGGCCCAGTGGGTGCACCGACACGACGGCCCGCCCGGTGCCAAGGAATCCGGGCGAGCGATAGGTCCCACCCTGGCCAGCGACCAGCTGGTACCAGGGAGAGTCCGCTGCCGTACGGTTGCCCACATCGTGGGTGGGATCGGGATAACGTGCCAGCACGAGGCCGTCCCGACGCAGCAATGTCACGGTCTCGCCGGCGGGCAGTTCGATCGTTCGGAAAAAGCCGGTGACATATTGCAGGTCGATGGCGCCGACAATGAGACCGAGCTGCCTGCCGTTGCGGCCATTGAGCGGGCGCACCAGAAAGACCGTGGGTCTGCCAACCAGCCGGCTGGTGGCGGGCCCGCTGACGAAGGGGCCTGAGTCCGCATCTTGCAGGAAATGTTGATAGAAGTCGCGGTCGCTGACATCCGGGTCGCTAGGCACAGCCTCGCGCGTTGTGACAAGTATGTGCCCATCCAGCTTGACAACGGAAACCGCATCCGCCTCGGGCAGGTTGTGCATCCTCTCCAGCAGGAATTCGCGGAATGATCCGGCGCCGAACGACCGCGCCAGTTCGTCCGGCGATTCGATGCCGGATACGGAGAGTCGAGCTTGTACTTCCTGCAGCACGAGATCGATAACTTGCACATAGCGCGAGGTGTGCTCGGCGAGCACGAATCCAATATTTCTTACCGCGACCCGATGCTGCTCAATGGTTTGCTCGTGCAAGTCCCAGATCGTCACACCGCAACCGAGAAGTGTGAGCACGATGAGGGTGGCGCCGATCGCCCAGATGAGTCGGCTCGAGCGGGCGACGGCGCCCGTGGCCGCTGCCATGAGTGTGCTCCACACCCGCACGGGTGCGGGCATCGAGCGCAGCGTGCCACTGGTTTGGCTAATTTCGACTTAACGGGTTCGAAGTTCTCGCGAGGCACCGAACGACAAGAGGTTACTCCACAAAAACCTCACTCCGTGCCTCGATCTTCGCCGGATCAAGATCCATGCCGAGGCCAGGCAAGGTCGGCTGCGCGAATTCCCCGCGCTCCGGCGTGACTGGATGGGCGAGGAAATGCTGGTTGATCGCATTCCACTTCACCAGGTATTCCTGGATCGGCGTCAACAGCGGCGACTGCGCCAGCGAGAAGTGCAGCCCGGCCGGCGTCGAGTGACCGTGCGGGATCACCATCAGATCATGCACCGACGCATAGGCGGCGATCTTCAGCGTCTCGGACAGTCCGCCGGCCCAGTAGATGTCGGGTTGCAGCACGTCCAGTGCCTCTGCGTCGATGAAGCGCTTGAACCCCCAGCGGGTGTATTCGTGTTCGGCGCCGGACAGCGGGATCTGGGTGCGCTCCTTTACCCGCCGGTAGCTGTCGACGCGGTCCGGCATCACGCATTCCTCGAGCCAGCGTGGCCGGAATTCGGCGATGCGGTCGGCAAGCTCAATCGCGTAGATCGGATCGAACGCCTGCCAGCAGTCAAGCATGATGTCGTAGTCATCGCCGAGGGTTTCGCGCAGCGTGCGGACGAGTTCGACGTTCCTGCGCATGCCGTCGTGGCCGCTCATCGGGCCGTGGCGGAAGAACCATTTCTGGGCCGGATAGCCAAGTGCCTGATATTCCGCGGCGCGCTCGCGCACGCGGCCCATGTCGAGTACGGCGAAGCCGAGCATCGAGGCATAGGCTGGCACGCTGTCCCGCGTCGGGCCGCCGAGCAGGCGATACACGGGCTGGCCAAGCCAGCGTCCTTTGAGGTCCCACAGCGCGCAGTCGATCGCGCTGATCGCGAGCATCGCGTCGCCCTGGCGGCCGTGTACCATGATGCGATGCATCTGGTCCCATAGTCTTTCGTGCGCGATCGGGTCCTGGCCGAGGATGATCGGCCGCAGCCGCTTTGCCACGAATGCGGCCACCATGTCGGGCAGCGGACCGGCGATGCCGAATGGGCCTTCATCGGTCTCGACACGGACGAAGTGCTGATGCAGGCTGAAATGATTGTCATCGACCTGACCGCCACCCTCGAAGTCGGTGCGGATGCGGTATTCGGGATAGATGTCGATCGGCCGGACCAGACGTTCTTCCCAGAACGGCCCGTCGGTGCGCATGATGCCGGACAGCCGGAGGATGCGAACGACGGTGATCTTCATGCGCCGGGCGCGGCTCAGTGGTGGGGCGCGAGCGCCTCGGCGGGACGCAACTGCGCCTCGCTGACCACGCGCTCGTGTCCGTCCTGCACGTTCTTCACCCGATACTGCAAATCGCGCCCTTCGTCCGGCAGCGCACGCTGGATGGTGTAGGCGCCACCCGGTACATGGCGCTCGAGTCGGTTGGGCACGAGATGCACGGTCTGCCCGACCTTGAATCTATGACGCGACACGATGACCCCTTTCGAGCCGTCAGCGGGCGGACTGGCCCGCTTGACGTTATGGGCCGAGTATGTGGGCCTTCGAGGCCGAAAATGCCAGGGGAAAGCGGGGCGATCCACAAGACTGCGGCGGCGGTCGCCCCCGATTATCGCGACGGCGCGA
>DASXNR010000402.1:0-3860 GCA_036494925.1 Acetobacteraceae bacterium | reverse complement strand
GTGGTCGAGGCTGCCGCGTTGCCGGCCGACTGGACCATGGCGGCGATCACGGGGGCCGCCGGCCTGGCCGCGACGCTCGCCGCGATCCGGCGCGGTGCCGTGGTGGCGCTGGCCAACAAGGAGGCCCTGGTGTGTGCCGGGGACGTTATGCTCCAGGCGGTGCGGGACGCCGGGGCGACACTGCTGCCGGTGGACTCGGAGCACAACGCGATCTTCCAGGCGCTGGAGAACGGCAATCGATCGGCGGTGGAGAAGATCGTGCTCACGGCGTCGGGCGGTCCGTTCCGCACCGCCACGCGCGACGAGATGGCCAATGCCACACCCGACGTCGCGCGCAAGCATCCGGTCTGGTCGATGGGAGCGAAGATCAGCATCGACTCGGCAACACTGATGAACAAGGGCCTCGAACTGATCGAGGCGGCCCGGCTGTTCTCGCTGCACGAACCGCAGATCGACGTCCTGGTGCACCCGCAGTCGGTGATCCACGGGCTGGTGTTCTACCGCGACGGCAGCGTGCTGGCGCAGCTCGGTTCGCCCGACATGCGCATTCCGATCGCGCACACGCTGGCCTGGCCGGAGCGGATGACCACGCCGGCGCCGCGCCTCGACCTCGCGAGCCTTGCGCGCCTCGACTTCATGGCGCCCGACACCGAGCGTTTTCCCGCGCTGCGTCTGGCCCGGGACGCGCTGCGGGCAGGGGGCGGTGCGCCGGTGATTCTGAATGCGGCGAACGAGATCGCGGTGGAAGCCTTCATGCAACGCCGGATCGGCTTCCTCGATATTGCCGGCACGGTGGCGGAAGTGCTCGACGCGATGGGCACGCATCCGGCAAATACACTCGACGAGGTGGTGGCGCTCGACGCCGCCGCCCGCCGCACCGCCGAACGACTGACCGCGGCGCGCGCCGCCTGACACGATAACCGAACCGAAAGCACGCCAGATCATGCCCGCCGCTCTGCAGAGTATCCTCGCATTCCTCCTCGTACTTGGCGTGCTGGTGTTCGTGCACGAGTCGGGCCATTACCTTGCCGCCCGGCTGGTCCGCGTGCATGTCGAGGTGTTCTCGATCGGCTTCGGCCCCGCGATCGCCACCTGGCGCGATCGGGTCGGGACGGTCTGGAAACTCGCCTGGCTGCCGCTTGGTGGCTACGTCAAGCTGCACGGTCACGAGCGGCCGGAAGTTGCAGTCCCCGACGAACCTCGCGAGCCAGGCCGCGTCAGTCTTGCGATCACGCGCTGGCGCGGCCGCACCCCGCAGGCCGCTAAACCCGGGCCGGTCCGCGTGGAGCCGGTCGGCGATGCCGGCCGCTGGATCCCCGGTCGCGTGTTCCACGAGAAGCCGGTCGCCGCGCGCGCACTCGTGGTCGCCGCCGGACCGATCGCGAATTTTCTGCTAGCGATGGTGCTGTTCGCGCTGCTGTTTGCGACCGCCGGCCGCCCGCTGATCCTTCCGGTGGCGGGCGATGTGCTGCCCGGCAGCGCCGCGGCGCACGCCGGCATCCAGGCAGACGACAGGATCGTGTCGATCGCGGGTGCGCCGATCGCAAGCTTCGAGGACATCCAGCGAATCATCGCGGCGCGTCCGGCAGAGACGCTGCCAATCACGATCAGGCGCGGCCGTGAAACGATGGATCTGTCGGTGCTCACCGACGCGCGGGAGTCCGGCGGACGCAAGGTGGGAATGCTGGGCATCCGCGGCGGCCAGGTCGAGTACCAGCGGCTCACGCTCCCCCAGGCACTGGTGGGCGGCGTAACACAGACCTGGCAGGTCACCTCGGAAACGGTCGTGGGCCTGGCGCAGATGATCAGCGGCCGCCGCGGCACCGAGGACCTCGGCGGACCGCTGCGGATCGCGCAGCTGTCCGGTCAGGTGGCGCAGTTGGGGCTGGCGAGCCTGGTCTCGTTCATCGCCGTGCTGTCGGTGAACCTCGGCCTGATCAACCTGTTCCCGATTCCGGTGCTGGATGGCGGGCATCTGCTGTTCTATCTGGCCGAGGCGATCCGTGGCCGGCCGGTCCCGGCGCGCGCCCAGGAATATGGTTTCCGCGCCGGCCTGGCATTGCTGGCGGGGCTGTTCATCCTGGCGACCTGGAACGATCTCACGCATCTCGGCATGTTCCACTGAGGTCCGCCTCGCCGGCGGAAAACCAGGGGGAGGACTGAGGCCCGCGCAGGCCGTATGCTCGCCCGTCATGCACCTGATGCGAGACAAGCCTGTCGGACGGTTCAGTCCGGCCTGTCTGTTCCACCCGGACCTGATCGTCGCGATCGGCGCGGGATCGGAGGTCGGCCGTCAGGTGATGGCCAACCTCGATGCCGGTGGCTTCAAAGGCCGCGTAATCGCGGTCGATACTCCTGAGGCAATCGCCGCCCTGCCATCCCCGCCGGACCTTGCCGTGTTCGGCACGCCCCCATCGCCGCACCTTCTGCGGGCACTGGCCGCCAAGGGCACGTTCGCAGCGATCGTCCATTGCGGCGCCGATGGCCTGTCCGACCCGGCACGGCGCGGCGGCGTTCGCGTGCTGGGTCCGGAATCATTCGGGATCGTAGTGCCCGGCATCGGACTGAATGCCTCGCGCGCGCACCTGCCGGTGCCGGCCGGCCGGCTCGGGCTGGTGTCGCAATCGGCCTCGCTGTGCCGCACCGTGCTGGACTGGGCACCGCCGAACGGCGTCGGCTTCAGCCACATCGTCGGCATCGGCGATCGTGCCGACATCGGCTTCGGCCTGGTGCTGGACTGGCTGTCGCGCGACCCCGGCACCGGCGCGATCCTGCTCGACATCCGGCAGCTGCGGGACCGGCGGGCGTTTCTCTCGGCCGCGCGCGCTGCGTCGCGGCTGCGGCCGGTGGTGGCGATCCGGCCCGGCAGCGTGCTCGCGGACCCGACCGGTGCCGCGGAACGTGCCTTCGAGGCCGCGCTGCGGCGGGCGGGCGTGCTGTGCGTCACCAACCTCGACGACCTGCTGGCAGCGGCCGAGATCCTCGCCCGTGCCCGCCCGGTGCGCGGCGAGGCACTGGGCATCGTCACCAACGCGATCGGTGCCGGCCGGATGGCGGCCGACGCGGTGCTGCGCAACGGGCTGCGACTGGCTGCCGACATCGTCCACGTCGAGCCGGATGACTCGACGCGCCTGGCGACCTTGGCAGAGGCCTCCGCCGGCGCAGCGGGCGTCGGCGGCGTCCTGGTGGTGCATGCACCGACCGGCGGCACCGATGCGGCAGCGACCAAGGCGCTCGCGGCATCCCGCGACGCCATGAAGGTGCCGTTGCTGGTATGTGCCATGGGCGAGACCACGGGTGCTGCGTGCCGGCGCAGCCTGGCGGAGGCCGGCATGGCGGTGTTCGCGACGCCCGAGCAGGCGGTGCGCGGCTTCCGGCATCTGGTGCAGGATCGCCGCAACCGCGCCGCCGCGCGCGAACTGCCGCACAGCACCGTGCTGACGGTGACGCCGGACCGTGACGCGGTGCGCGGCGTGTTTGCCACCATCCGCCGCGGCGGGCGGCTCACCGCGATGCAGGATGAGGCGCTGGCGGTGCTGTCCGCCTACGGCATCCCGGTGGTGCCAGGTCGTGCTGTGATGTCGCCGGACGATGCAGCCGAGGCGGCGGCGCTGCTGGGCTTCCCCGCGGTGGTGAAGCTGCGCCAGAGTGTGCGCCCGGATGAACGTGGCTCCGGCGGGCTTGCGCTCGATCTGCACGACGCGGGCGAGGTTGCCGCAGCTGCCCACCGGCTCACCGCGCGTCAGGTGACCGAGCGCGGCGATCCGTCGCTCCTGGTGCAACGTCAGGCAAACCGCTGGCGCGAGCTGCGGGTGCGCGTGGCCGACGATGCCACGTTCGGGCCGATCATCAGCTTCGGC
>DASXNR010000401.1:0-4163 GCA_036494925.1 Acetobacteraceae bacterium | reverse complement strand
TCCTCCCCCTCCCCTTGCGGGAGGGGGCTGGGGGGAGGGGGTCGTCATCCCCCGATCACCGCGGCGTTCTTCAGGCCGCCGATCTTGCCATCATCCATCCCCAGCCAGTCCGCCAGCACTTCCTCATTGTGCTGACCGAGCAGCGGGGCGGCCTTGATCGGCGGCGTGTTGCCGGAGAAGCGCACCGGCCAACCGCTCATCGTGTAGTCGCCGACCTTGGGATGCTGCATCACCTGACGGATACCGCGCTTGACGAAGCTCTGGTCGTTGGCGAGCTCCATCGTATCCATAACGGCGCCGGACGGAATGGTCGCGGCGCTCACCAGCCGCATCGCCTCGTGCTTGTCATGTTGTTTGGTCCAGTTGGCGACGATGGCGTCCACCTCCTCGCGATGCTCGGTGCGCGCGTCGGGCGTATCGTACATCGGATCGCCGAGCAGGTCCTCGCGGCCCATCACCTTCAGCAGGCGGTTCCAGTGCTCCGGATTGGCACGGCTGCAATAAATGTAGACATAGTCGTTCGGCCCGCCGCCCTTGCACGGATACACACCGATCGGCGGATTGCCGCCGCCCACCGTCTTCGATCCCGCGCGCGGCGCCGCCTTGCCGGTGCGTTCCATGTAGGTGAACGAGTTGCGGATGTAGTGCAGGATCGCGTCCTGCATGGCGAGCTGCAGATGCTCGCCCTGGCCGGTACGCAATCTCCGCACATAGGCGCCCATCACCGAGATCGCCATCAGCATGCCGGTACCGGTATCGCCGATGGTCGCTCCCGGCTTGCAGGGCGGGCCATCTTCCTCGCCGGTGATGCTCATCAGCCCGCCTGCCGCCTGCGCGATCATGTCGAACGCGAGACTTTTCTCGAACGCGCTGCCGGCGCCGAAGCCCTTGGTCTGGCAGTAGATGATCGAGGGGTTGATCGCGCGGATCACGTCCGGGCCGAGGCCCAACCGCTCGATCGCACCGGGGGCGAAATTCTCGCAGAAGATGTCCGCCTTTTTGGCCATCTCCTTGACCAGCTCGACGCCGCGCGGGTCCTTCAGGTTGACGGTGACCGAGCGCTTGTTGGCGTTGTACTGCAGGAAGTAGTTGGCGTCCTGCCCCGGCTTGCCACCGGCGGTGCGGCCGGGATCGCCCAGCTTCGGGTTCTCAACCTTCACCACATCGGCGCCCATCCAGGCCAGCGCCTCGGTGCAGGACGGTCCAGCCTCGAACTGCGTCAGGTCCAGCACCTTCACGCCGGTCAGACAGGTCTCAGGGCCATTGCTCGACATCACTACGACTCCCTCCCAAGGGTTGTCGCCAGCCTACGACCGGCTGGACCGGGCGTCGAGTTCCCTCGGCTGGATTGGCACGGGCCTCAGGGAACGCCGTAGATGTTCCTGATGCCACGGTCCACGCTGCCGAGGAATTCGTTTAGCGAATCCATCAGGCTCTTCTGGTAGGCAGGGATCGGATTGATGGAGTTGCCGTTCATCCGCGACATCCTCGATCGGATCGGCCGTGCTGCACCTGATACGGACGCTTCGGATTGGGAATGATTATCGCGGCGCACGATCGCGTCACCGGCTGATCAAGGCGTTCGTCACAGGAACCCGATCGACAGCCAGGGGAACGCGACGACGATCGCGAGCGCCACCGCCAACCCTGCCAGATACGGCCACATCCGCCCGAGTGCATCGTCCGGCGACACCCGTCCGATCGCGCAGGCGCCGTAGAACCCCACGCCGAACGGCGGCGCGAACAGCCCGATGCCCATCGCCAGAATGATGACCAGCGCGTAGTGTACTTCGTTCACGCCCATGGCTTTGGCCACTGGGAACAGCAGCGGGCCGAACAGCACGATCGCGGGAATTCCCTCCAGCACGCTGCCCAGGATCACGAACGCCACCGCGGTGATCGCGAGAAAGCCCAGTTTGCCGCCCGGTACCGACGCCATCGTCGCCACCAGCCACTGGGAAAATCCTGACTGCGTCAGCGCCCACGCCATCGCCGTCGCGGTGCCGATGATCAGCATCACCGCCCCGGTCAGCGACAGCGTATCGACCAGCAGCGGATAGATGCGCCGCCAGTCGAACTGCCGGTAGATGAACAGCCCCAGCAGCGCGGTGTAGACGACGCCGACCGTGGAGACCTCGGTGGCGGTGGCCACGCCGTCGATCACCGCGGCGCGGATCACGAACGGCAGCGTCAGACCCGGGATTGCGATGACGAACGTGCGCAGCATCAGCGACACCGGCGCGCGCTCGCCGCCGCCGATGTCCACGTGGCGCGAGCGGTACCAGCTCACCACCACCAGGGCGATCGCCGCGACCGCAGCCGGCAGCAGCCCGCCGGTGAACAGCGCGGTGATCGACACGTTGGTTACCGAGCCGATGGTGATCAGCACCAGGCTGGGCGGAATGGTCTCCGACATCGCGCTGGAACTCGCCAGCAGTGCCGCCAGTTCGCCCGGATGCGAACCGCGGCGCCGCATCTCCGGGAACAGCACCGGCGCGACGGCGGCCATATCCGCGGCCTTCGAACCGGAGATGCCGGACACCAGGTACATCGCGCCGAGCAGCACGTAGGACAGGCCACCACGCACATGGCCGACCAGTGCCGCAAGGAACGCCACCATCACCCGCGCGATGCCGGTCATCTCCATCAGCAGGCCGAGGAACACGAACATCGGAACCGACAGCAGCAACAGGTTCGACATGCCTTCGTCCATCCGGTTGACCACCACGGAAAGCGGCATGGCACTGGTCAGGCCGAGATAGGACAGCGTTGCGATGCCGAATGCGAACGCGATCGGCACGCCGATGCCGACGCAGGCGGCGACGATGACGACGAAGAACACGATCAGCGAGCCGAAGCCCATCGCGAGCAGCACCGGCTGGCCGATCCACAGCAGCGCCGCGATGCCGCCGACGGTCAGCAGCGCCAGCCCGAAGCTGCGCAATGTGGTGGTCTCGAGCAGTCGCAGCAGCGCGATGATCGCCGCCAGCGCGCTGCCGACCAGGATGGCGACGACGCGGTAGCCGTCGGAGATCTGCAGCGTGATCAGCTGCACGTAGCGCTGCTGATCGAGGTACTGCGCGGCGGGCACAAGTATCTCGAGCACGAACGCGATCACCACCAGCGAGGCGACGGCTGCGAACCAGCGCGCCCAGTGCGCCGGTACCCAGTTGGCCAACGTAGTCAGCCGCATATGGCCGTCGCCGCGCAGCGCCACCACCATCCCCAGCATCGACAGCCAGAGGAACAGGAAGTTGGCCAACTCGTCGGTCCAGAAGATCGGACTGTCGAACACGTAGCGCGACACCACGCCGCAGAACAGGATGATCACCTCGGCCAGCACCAGCGCGGCGCCGACCGCCTCGCAGGCGGCGCCGATCGCGCGGTCGAGCCACAATGCGCCGCGGCGCAGCCCGTACCATCCCGGCGCGGTCGGGTGCGCGATCGCTCCGGCGTAGTCCGGTGCGGGCAGGCTCATGCCGTCAGCGGGCCGACGTACTTTTCAAGCAGGACCCAGGCCGCGTCGCCGGCAGTCTTCTTCATGTCAGGGTAGTAGCCGCTCTTCGCCAGCGCATCGCGGAACGGCTTGGTGTCCGGCGCGTTGAACGTTATCCCCTTGCCGGTCAGGTTCTGCTGCTCGGTCGTCGTCATGGTGACGAAGTCCTGCCGCTGTGCCAGCGCCTCCTCGCTGAAGATGCGCGTCACCGTCGCCTGCAGGTCGGGCGGCAGTCGCTTCCATGCCGCGATATTGAACGAAGTGTGGAACCCGGCCCAGACATGGTTGGTCAGGCTGCAATACTTCTGCACCTCGTACAGCTTGGCGGTGTCGATCAGCACCAGCGGGTTCTCCTGGCCGTCCACGATGCCGGTCTGCAGCGCGCTGTATACCTCGTTGAAGTTGATCGCTGTGGGCGAGGCGCCGAGATGACGGAACAGCGAAATCAGATACGGTGCGACCGGCAGGCGGATCTTGAAGCCGCGCAGATCGTCCGGGCTGGTGATTGGCTTGGTGCGCGTGGTGATCTCGCGGAAGCCGTGGTCGTAGCCCTTGTCCAGGCAATAGAAGCCGATCTGCTCCGCCAGGCCGCGCAGCATGTTGCCGAGCTCACCATCCATCGCGGCCCAGGCATGGCTGACGTCCGGGAAGGCGAAGCCGACGCCGG
>DASXNR010000400.1:0-3020 GCA_036494925.1 Acetobacteraceae bacterium | reverse complement strand
ACCGCATGCGCGCCGAGCGTGAAACCATCGCCGCCGAACGCACCGCCGTCGGCAAACGGCAGGCCGCCGAAATCCGCTCCGCCGCCGAGCGCGACGCGCGCATCGTCCAGGCCGACGCCACGGTGAAGGCGGCGGAGATCGAATCGCAATCGCGCGTCCAGGCCGCCGCGATCTACGGCCATGCCTACGCCGGCTCGCCACAGCTGTACAAGCTGCTGCGCTCGCTGGATACGCTCGGTACCATCGTCAACCCCGGCACCCGGATGATTCTGCGCACCGACGCGGCCCCATTCCGCGCGCTGGTCGACGGTCCGTCCGCAACCGAAGCGGCCGACTCGACTGCACCGAAAAAGTCCGACCGGTGACTGCCCGCTCTCCCGCCGGCGTGCGCAACAGCCCCTGGCTACAGGCCGGCCGGCTGGCGTTCATTGCGCTGTATGCGGTGACCTTGCTGGTGGCGCTGCGCTGGGGATTTTCGAACCTACGCCAGATCAATCCGGAAAACCGAGCCGTGGTGCTGCGCATGGGCGTGATCGCGCGCACGCGCAGCGCGGGACTGCTGCTGGCCTGGCCGCAGCCGTTCGAACAGGTGGTACTGCTGCCGTCGGCGGAGAGCGTGATCGAGCGCCACGTGCAGGCGCTGTTGCGGTCACAGCGCGCCACGCAGAGCGATCTGGCGACTTCGGACGACGATGACGCCGGACCGCCCAGCGATGCCCTGGCGGGTTCCGGCTACCTGCTCACCGGCGATGCCGGCATCGTGCAGCTGGATGTGCGCGTGTTCTTCAAAGTGACCGACCCGCGCGACTACGTGCTGCAGGCCGACCATGTGTTGCCGGCGCTGGATCGATTGGTGACGCGAGCCGCGGTGCGCGTCTGCGCCGCGCGCGATCTGGATGCGATTCTGGTGGCGCGGCCCGAGCTGGTGGGTGCCGATAGCACGATTGCGACGCAGCGCGAACGTCTGCGCGGCGATCTGGTACGGGGCGTCAACGACGGCCTGGCCGGCCTCAAAGCCAGCGGCGCGGGCATCGGCATCGAGATCGTGCGCGTCGATCTGCAATCGACGCTGCCGCGCGATACGTCGAGCGCGTTCAATGCCGTGCTGACCGCCCGTCAACAGGCGGAAAAAGCCATTGCCGAAGCGCGCACCGACGCGGCCTGGGCCACGCAGAGCGCCAATCAAACCGCCGACCGCGCGCTCGAAGTGGCGCATGCGCAGGCCTCGGAGCGGCTCGCCAAAGCGCAAACCGACACCTCGGCGATATTGCTCTTGGCGCAGTCGATCAAAGACGGGACCGACCCCGGCCTGCCGCTGCGGATGTATCGCGAGCGGATGCGCGCGATTCTGGCGAAAACCGGCTCGGTGACGACGATCGACCCGAAGGATGCTTCACGGCTGATTATTCCAGGCGCGGCGCCATGACCGCGGCAACCTCCGATACCCCGATGGGCATGCTGACCCGTGACGAGCGCCGGATTATTCCAGGCGCGACGCCATGACCGCGGCAGCCTCCGATACCCCGATGGGTATGCTGACCCGTGACGAGCGCCGAACCGCCGCGCGCCAGTTGACCCTGGCAATGATGGCGCTGGGCCTGCTCGGGCTGGGACTCATCTGGAATTGGACTGCGCCGGGACAGGTTGGCGTCAGCCAGCTGCTGTTCGGCGCCGCTGCGCTGCTGGTGGCGCTGCCGGTGCTGCGCTCCGGCTGGCACAGCCTGCGCCATCCCGACCTGCATGGCATCACCGATCTGCTGATCGCACTGGCCATGCTCGGCGCCTGGGCCACCGGCGATCTGCTCACCGCCGTGCTGCTGCCCATCATCATGATCTTCGGGCATGTGCTGGAGGAGCGCAGCGTGATTGGCTCGCAGGAAGCGATCGACGCGCTGGGCCGGCTGACGCACAGCCGCGCACGACTGATCGCCGCGGACGGAAGCATCAGCGAAATGGACAACAGCCGCCTGCGTCCCGGCGATCGGGTGGAAGTGCGCGCCGGCGATCGGGTCCCGGCCGATGGCCGGGTGCTCGAAGGCCAGGCCAGTATCGACACGGCCCCGATCACCGGCGAGTCGGTGCCCGTGGACGCCGCCGCCGGCATGGATGTATTCGGCGGCGCCATCAACTTGGACGGGCTGCTGCGTATCGAAGTCACCCGCACCGGCACCGAATCGACCCTGGGCAAGGTGATCGCGCTGATGCAGCGCGCCGAGAGCTCGAAACCGCCGATCACGCGACTGCTCGAGCGCTATGCCGGCCAGTACCTGATCCTGGTATTGCTGATCGCGGCGGTGACGTGGTTCACCACCAACAACGCGCAGGCGATGCTCGCGGTGCTGGTCGCCGCCTGCCCCTGTGCGCTGGCGCTGTCGGCACCGGCCACCGCCATCGCGGGAATCGCCGTCGCCGCGCGTCACGGCATTCTGATCCGCGGCTCGGCGTTTCTCGAAGAGCTGGCCGATACTACTTCGCTGGTGGTGGACAAAACCGGCACGCTGACGTTCGGCGCCCTGCGCCTGCGCGAGATTCAAGCCAGCGGCGATGCGGATCGCTCGGCGCTTACCCGCATCGCCGCGAGTCTCGGCGCCGCCAGCAGTCACCCGGTCAGCAGGGCGCTGGCGCGCCTGGTGCCGAGCGATCGACTGCTGCCGCTGCGTGATATCCGCGAGCGCGCCGGTCTCGGCGTGGTGGCCCACACCGAGCATGGCGAAGCGGCGCTGGGGCGGCCCGAACTGTTCGAACAGCTTGGGATCACGATGCTGCCGGTGCCACGGCACGACGGCCCGATCGCGGGGCTCGCGATGGATGGACGTTTTCTGGCGTGGCTGCTGCTGGCGGATACGCTGCGGCCTGAGGCTGGCCAGGCGCTTGCCGATCTGCGCAGCCTGGGCCTGGGCCGGCAATTGCTGCTCACCGGAGATCGCGCCAGCGTGGCCAGCGCGCTGGCCCACGAGGTCGGCATCCTCGATGTGCAGGCGCAGGCACTGCCGGAGGATAAGCTAAGCCGCGTCACCGCC
>DASXNR010000399.1:0-2213 GCA_036494925.1 Acetobacteraceae bacterium | reverse complement strand
CGCACATGGCCCAGGCTGGCCAGCACGGTATAGCCGCCACCGAGATAGCGGTTGATGGTCTTGGCTTTGGCGGGGGATTCAACGACGACAACGTCTGACATTGCGATCCTTGGCGTAGCCTAAAATCCGGTCTCCGGCAGCAGGGCGACCCGGCTCCCCGGCAGCGTCTCGATGCGGCCGGCGAGCTCCAATTCCAGCATCACCGCCATGACCGCAGCCGCAGAGAACTGGCAGCGCCGTACGACCTCGTCAACGGCTGTTGGAGAAGTTCCAAGGAGATCAATGACTTGCCGTCGCGCCCTGGCGAGGTCGGCGGCACTTTCCACGGGTTCCTGCCAGGTTACGGGTGGCTCCGCGAGGCTCGATGGCGTGTCGTGCGCGAACAACGGGACGCGGGCGAGCCCCTCGCGGGAGGGGTGGTCGGGCAGGTTGTCCAGCACGTCCTGCGCGGTCTCGGTGAGATGCGCGCCCTGGCGGATCAGTTCGTTGCCGCCTCGCGAGCGCGGATCGAGCGGCGAGCCTGGGACGGCGAACAGCTCGCGGCCGGCCTCCTGGGCGAGTCGGGCGGTGATCAGGCTGCCGGAGCGCAACGCCGCCTCCACCACCACGACGCCGAGGGCGAGGCCGGCAATGAGCCGGTTGCGCCGCGGGAAGTGGCGTGCCTGCGGCGCGGTGCCCAGGGACGCCTCTGTGAGCACGGCGCCCGACTCCGCGATGCGGCGTTGCAGATCGGCATGCTCGGGCGGATAGGGAACGTCGAGGCCGCCGGCCACCGCCGCGATGGTACGTCCGGTCTGCAATGCGCCATTGTGGGCGGCGGCATCGACCCCGCGCGCGAGTCCGGAGATCACAGTCAGCGAGCGCGCAAGGTCCGCCGCAAGGTTCTCCGCCATGCGCTGGCCGTTCGCCGAGGCGTTGCGGCCGCCGACCAGGGCGACGGCGCGTGCCGCCAGCAGCGCGGCATCGCCCAGGACGGCGATGGCAGCGGGAGCATCATCCAACAGGGCCAGCAGCGGCGGGTAGTTGGGTTCCCCGGCGAAGATCATCCGGGCGCCGAGCCTGCCGAGAGCATGCAGCTCGTGCGTGACAACGTCCGGTGGCGGGATGGCAGGGGATGTAGGGCGGCCGCCGGTGCGGGCGAGGCCGGGCAAGGCAGCAAGCGCTTCGGCTGCCGATCCGTAGCGCGCGAGCAGCCGGCGATAGGCCACTGGGCCGACGCCTTCGGTGCGCGCGAGCCGCAGCCGGTCTATCGCATCGGCTGGCGTCTGATCCGGTGGTTCATGCTTTCTGACCAATGCGCGGCTCGGTGCCTGCGATCAGGCGTCGGATGTTGGTGTGATGACGGGCAAACACCAGCACAGCGATCACCAACGCGAGCTTAACGACCATGGCATCCGCCAGCGTGGCGGCAAGGAACGGTGCGAGGGCGAACGACGCGAGCGCCGCCAGCGACGAGATGCGCCCCATCGCCGCCATCGCCAGCCAGATCGCGCCGGCGCACACGCCCACCGGCCAGGCGGCGGCGATCAGCACGCCATAGGAGGTTGCCACCGCCTTGCCGCCCTTGAATCCGAGCCAGACCGGGAAGGCATGCCCCAGCACCGCCGCACCGCCCGCCCAGAGCACGGCATCATGGCCGCCAAGCCAGCCGGCGAGCAGGACAGCGGCCGCACCCTTCCCGCCATCCAGCAGCAGCGTCGCCGCCGCGAGGCCCTTGTTCCCGGTGCGCAGCACGTTGGTCGCGCCGATGTTGCCGGAGCCGATGCGGCGGATATCACCCAGCCCGGCGAAACGGGTGAGGATCAGGCCGAACGGGATCGAGCCGAACAGATAGCCGAGCAGGGCATACAGGAGAACGGACATTGGGCGTCGGCCATATCTGGATCGGGCTGCGTGAGTGGAAAGCAGACCGCGTTATACGACGGGCGTCGCGGCTGCCAACCTCGATGCCTCGACCAGGCGGTGGGTCAGTTTTTACCGCACCATCTGCACTCGGTCGCGATCCAAACGATGCATTGCAACTCCGTCCGCATCCACCAGCCGCTGCGTTGCACGCCGGCGATGGCTGCTGGTGTCACCAATACGCTTTGGGAACTGTCCAACACGGTGAAGGTATTGGAGTAATGAAATCTCGACAGAGCCAGGTCGATCAGCCAACCTCCCCGCAGACCTGGCCAAAGAAGAAGGACAGATAATGCAACGCCGTGAGGTGA
>DASXNR010000398.1:0-8921 GCA_036494925.1 Acetobacteraceae bacterium | reverse complement strand
CCAAGCAGGCCTATGATATCATTCCGAACGTGATCAAGGCTGGGCCCGACGGAATGTACAGCTCCGATCTCCTGGCCGGTGCCGGCTTTCCGGCCGTCGAGGGATGGTACAACACGATCGCCGCGCCGCACCTAACCGACGACACCAAGGCCGCGCAGTTCGTCCAGGAGTTCAAGGGCAAGTTCAACGATTCGCCGGACGACTACGCGATCACCGCCTACGACGCTGCGTTGGTCATCATCGACAGCGTCAAGCGCCTCGTCGCCGCCCACAAGCCGGTGACGCGCGAGAACGTTCGGGATGCGATCCAGGCTTCCAAGGTCCCGACGATCCAGGGCGTCGTGTCGTTCGATGCCAACGGCGACCTGGCTGACCGCACCGTCAGCGTGTTCCAGATCAAGAAGGACACCACGAAGCCACTGACGGACATATCGGCGCAGTACAAGTACCTGGAGGTGGCGCCACAGTCCTGATCGGAGCGGTCGCAGGAACGGTACCGCCGCTGCCCCCGGAGTCGATCCCGGGGGCAGGACCTCGGATCAAGCGCCCAGGCCATTGCCGAGCAGCGGTTTGTTGGGTAACAGGCACGCCGCTTGCTTGTCTGGCCGCCAAATGAGCCAGACCGACGCAGCGCAGGGGGACTACACGATGCTGGTGTGCCGCGTGGCCGCTCAAAGTGCCCTGCCAGAACCGTCACGCCGGCGTTGCGCCGCGCTCTAGGGCAGATCGCACCATGACAGTTTTCGATCTACTTCTGCAACAGACAATCAACGGGCTGAGCCTGGGTGCGATGTACGCGTTGCTCGCACTCGGGTTCACCCTGGTCTACGGCATTCTCGAGCTGATCAACTTCTCCCACTTCAACGTGTTCATGATCGGCTCGTTCATCTCCCTGTTCGTGCTGCAGGGGTTCGGCCTGTCCGGTCAGGAGGTGATCCTGACCGGCCTGCCGCTGGTCGGCGTCCTGTTGGCGGCTTTCCTGGTCACCATGGCGTTTTGTGGCGGGCTCGGCATCGTGATCGAGCGGGTGACGCTGCGCCCCTTGCGCAACGTCAAGGGTCCGGCCGCGATGATCACCTCGATCGGCGTCTCCTACATCCTGTTCAACGTGATCCTGCTGACGGTGGGCGCCGATTCGAAGAACTTCCCCAATCCGCTGCCGGCGATCCGCTGGCACATCGGCGAGGCCACGCTGGACTTCCGCGTCCTGCTGATCTGGGCGGTCGCACTGCTGCTGATGGCGATCCTGTATGTATTCGTGCAGCGGTCCCGCATCGGCAAGGCGATGCGCGCCACCGCGCAGGACCCCGAGGCCGCGCGCATGATGGGCGTCGAGGTGGACAAGGTCATCATGATGGCCTTCTTTCTCGGCTCCGCGCTGGCCGGCGCCGGCGGGCTCATCTTCGGCCTCTACTACAATTTCACCAGCTTCATCATCGGCTTCACCGCCGGCCTGCGCGCCTTCACCGCCGCGGTGCTGGGCGGCATCGGCAATGTGCCGGGTGCCATGGTGGGCGGCGTGCTGATCGGGCTGATCGAGGCGATGAGCGGACAATTCATCGCCACCGCGTGGACCGACGTGATCATCTTCTCGATCCTGGTGCTGGTGCTGGTGTTCAAGCCGGCCGGTCTGTTCGGGCGGATCGCGCCCAACAAGTCATGAGAGGGCGCTCCGCATGAACGCCACCGCCGCCGCCGCCGTCTCGGTCCTGGTGCGACCGTTCGCGCGCATTCCCGAGGTGCAGCGTCGCCGTACCTTGCTGGTACTGCTGACTGCCATCGCCCTGGTGATGCCGATCCTGCTCGACAACGACGCGAACACCGACAGCCTGGCCAACGCGGCGGCCTACGCCACGCTGGCGCTCGGGCTGAACATCGTGGTCGGCTTCGCGGGCCTGCTGGACCTGGGGTATGCCGCGTTCTTCGCCATCGGTGCCTACACGTACGGCATCCTGACCGCGTTCCAGCTGCAGCCGGAGTGGAGCAGCTTCTGGGAGCCGTTCCATTTCCTGGGCCTTGTCGCCAGGATGCCGGCCGAGACGGGCGACGGCAGCGTCGTGCACTTCACGCTGTCGTTCTGGCTCGGCCTGCCGCTCGCAGCGGGTCTGGCGGCGTTCTTCGGCGTCCTGTTCGGCTTCCCGACGTTGCGGCTGCGCGGCGACTACCTCGCCATCGTCACCCTGGGCTTTGGCGAGATCGTGCCGATCGTGGTGCGCAACTGGTCCGACCTGACCAACGGCGCCGCCGGCCTCAACGGCGTGGCCGCGCCGCGCCTGTTCGGCTGGAGCTTCGGTGTCGACGCGGTGCCGTACTATTACGTCGCGATCGCCATGGTGGCGCTGCTGATCTTCATCAGCATCCGATTGCGGGACTCGCGAATTGGCCGCGCCTGGATGGCGATCCGCGAGGACGAAATCGCCGCCGGCGCGATGGGCGTCGACCGCACCAAGTTCAAACTGCTGGCGTTTGCCATCGGTGCCGCGTTCGGCGGCATGACCGGCGTGTTCTATGTCGCCAAGCTGCAGACAGCGACACCCGAGATGTTCGGCTTCCCGGTCTCGGTGATGATTCTGGTGATGATCGTGTTCGGCGGCATCGGCAGCGTATGGGGCGTGGTGCTTGGTGCGTTCATCCTGCAGCTGCTGCAGTCGTGGTGGCTGCAGGACCTGTCGGAGTGGCTGCACGCGCTCGGGCGCCTGGTCGACAACGCCTGGTTGCAGCGCATCGACCTGGTGCCGTCGATCGAGCTGATCTTCGGCTTCATCCTGGTCGGCATGATGCTGTTCCGACGCCAGGGACTGATCCCAGCGACGCGGCCGCAGGCGGCGCTGAGCATCGAGCAGCAGCATGCCGAGATCCGACGCGGCGGATTCAGCGATCTGAAACTGCAGGGTCTGGGCGGCGATGTGCGCACCGGCGAAGCCGCGCTGGATATCCAGGACATCACCGTGAAGTTCGGCGGCCTGACGGCATTGAACAAGGTCGAACTCATGGTGCCGAAGGGCAGCGTGGTGGCGGTGATCGGGCCGAACGGCTCCGGCAAGTCGACGCTGTTCAATGTGATCACGGGATTGGTGGAGGCAGAGGAAGGCTCGATCCGCTTCCACGGCGAGGAGATCAAGGGCCTGCCGGACTATCAGATCCTGGCGAAAGGCATCGCGCGCACGTTCCAGAACCTGCGGCTGTTCCCCAATCTGACGGTGATGGAGAACGCGCTGATCGGCCAGCACGCGCGGCTCAAGACCGGCACGCTGGCGGCGATCCTGCGTCCGCCCGGCACCCGCGAAGAGGAGATGCGGGCGCGGGAATGGGCGATGGAGATCTTCTCGATCTTCGGCAACCGTCTGACGCCGCGCACCGGGCAGATGGTGGCAGGGTTATCGTATGCCAATCGGCGGCGCATCGAGATCGCTCGCGCGCTGGCGTCGCGGCCGCGCATTCTGCTGCTGGACGAGCCGACCGCGGGGATGAATCCGGCCGAGACACTGGAACTGGCAGAGCAGATCAAGAGTTTGAACGGGCTTGGGCTGACGGTGCTGCTGATCGAGCACAAGCTGGACGTGGTGACCACGCTGGCCGACACGGTTTACGTGCTCGACCATGGCGAGGTGATCGCGCACGGCAAGCCGGACGAGGTGCGCCGCAACGAAGAGGTGCTGCGGGCGTATCTCGGGCGTAACGCGCAGGCGTCGCTGGCGGGGATGGGTACAGCGAATGTTGCTTGATGGCCGGGTCAATCCTCGGGTCAAGCCCGAGGACGGCCATGACGAATGAGGATTACGATGTTACTGGAATTCAAGAACATCGACACGCACTACGGTGACCTGCACGTCCTGAAGCAGGTCAACTACACCATCGGCGAGGGCGAGATCATCTCCCTGCTCGGCGGCAACGCGTCGGGCAAATCGACCACCATGAAGACCATCATGGGCGTCGTGCGTCCCACGCGCGGCACGGTGATCTACCAGGGCGAGCCGATCGAGCGGATGGCAACCGCCGAACGCGTCCGCCGCGGCATCGCCCCGGTGCTCGAGGCACGCCGGCTGTTCCCGCGCATGACGGTGTTCGAGAACCTCGAGATGGGAGCCTATCTGCGCAAGCGCGGCGCGGAATTCGATCAGGACCTGGAACGCGTCTATGCGTTGTTCCCGCGCGTGAAGGAGCGGCGCAACCAGATCGCCGGCACGCTGTCGGGCGGCGAGCAGCAGATGGTGGCGATGGGGCGTGCGCTGATGGCGCGGCCGAAGCTGCTGTGCATGGACGAACCGTCGATGGGTCTGGCGCCGATCTTTGTCGAGCAGGTGTTCGACATCATCCAGGAGATCAACCGGCAGGGCACCACGATCTTCATGGTGGAGCAGAACGCCAACATGGCGCTGTCGATCGCGCACCGCGCGTATGTGCTGCAGACCGGCCAGGTGGTGCTGTCCGGTTCGGCGTCCGAACTGCGGCAGAACCCGTTGATCCGCGAGGCGTATCTGGGCGAGATGAAGGTAGCCGTGTGAACCGGTCTGCCCCGAAGACACGAAGGCACCAGCTGGCTTGGTGTCTTGGTGCCTGCGTGGTCAATCTTGTTGTTGCCGCCGCTGCACAAGCCGCTGATCCACTGCGCCTCGGACTGCTCCACACGCTGTCTCCCGCACCGTTCTACATCGCCCAGGAGCGCGGTTACTTCCGCGACGAAGGCATCGATCTGGCGTTCCGTTTCTTCGAGGCCGCGCAGCCGATCGCCGCGGCCGCCGTGTCCGGCGATATCGACGTCGGCGTCACCGCGTTGACCGGCGGCTTCTTCAACCTCGCCGAGAAGGGCGCGCTGAAGGTGATCGGCGGCGGGCTGCACGAACAGCGCGGCTATCAGGGTTCCGCCATCGTGGTCTCGAAGGATGCCTATGCCGCCGGCCTGACCACGCCCGCGAAAATCGCCGGCCACAGCTTCGCCATCACGCAGTATGGTTCGTCGTTTCACTACATGTTGGGCCGTATCGCGGAGGCGGAACACTTCGATGCTGCGAGCGTGACGCTGCGTCCGGTGCAGCAGATCGCCAACATGGTCGCCGCTGTCGGCAGCGGACAGGTCGATGCCACCATCGCCATCGCCTCGATGGCAAAGCCGATGGCGGCGTCCGGGCAGGCATACATCGTCGGCTGGGCGGGCGATATCGTGCCGTATCAGATCACCGCCGTGTTCACCACCGCACGGATGACCGAACAGCACGCCGAACTGCTGCATCGCTTCGCACGCGCCTATCAGAAGGGTGTGGCCGATTATCGCGATGCTTTCCTCCGGCTCGACGCCCAGGACAAACCAATCGTCGATGCGAAAACCGACGCGGTCATTCCGCTGATCGCCAAATACGTGTTTACCGGCGATCCGAATGCGCGCGACAAGATCATCGGCGGTGTCGGTTACTATGACGAAGGAGCGGCACTGGATGTGGCCGACGTCATCGCACAGCTCACGTGGTTCAAGGCTCAGGGCCTGGTGAAGGGCGATGCCGATCCGCAGTCGGTGATCGACACGCGCTTCCTGCCGACGCGATGAGCGACGGCCTGCGGCTGGTTCTGCGTGGCGTGCGCCACGCCTACGACGAACTTTCGGTGCTCGAAGACATCGATCTGGTTGCCGAGCCCGGCGAGGTGCTGGTGCTGATCGGCCCGTCCGGCTGCGGCAAGTCGACGCTGATCGGCATCATGGGCGGCATGCTCGCGCCGACCGCCGGCGAGGTTCGCTGTGAGGGCAGCGTCGCCGCGGACTGCCTCAATACATTCACCTACGTGTTCCAGGATTTCGCGCTGCTGCCGTGGCGCACGGTTGCCGGCAATATTGCGCTGGTGCTGGAGGGCCGCCTGCCGCGCGCCGAACTCGCCGTGCGCATCACCGAGGTCCTGACACTGACCGGGCTTGCCGATTTTGCCGACGCATGGCCGCGGCAACTCTCGGGCGGCATGCGCCAGCGCGTCGGCATCGCGCGTGCGCTCGCGATGCGGCCGGCGTGCCTGCTGATGGACGAGCCGCTGTCGGCGCTGGATGCGCAGACCCGCGGATTGCTGCTCGACGAATTCGCCGCGCTGATCGAGCGCGCCGGCACCACCACGGTCTATGTCACGCATAATCTTGCCGAGGCGGTGCGTCTGGGCCAGCAGATCGTCGTGCTGTCGCGCCGGCCGGGACGCGTGCGCACGATCCGGCGCATCGATCGGCCACTGTCCGGGCGCGCGGCAGGCGATCCGGATCTGCGATCCGTCGAGGCCGAGCTGTGGCGGCTGATCCGCGACGATGCCGCCGCAGCCGAACGGGAAATCGAGCGCTCACCGAATTTGCGCCGGATGTGACGCCGTTCACAGCCAGGCGGGAGAAAGTTATGCTGCCATGAAGCATCCGCATGGTGGGGTCCATGGGCATCGCATCAATGCTGTCGCCATTCGCCATCGTCAGGCAGCTTCGCCTGGGCGCCGAATCGTCGACCTTCGAACGGCTGGGGCGCTCGCGGCACGTCGCCGATCTGCGGCTGATATTCTCGGTCAGCCTCATCATCATGATCGTGAGCACGATCCTGGCGCTGGCGTTCTGCTTCGAGCATCAGGTCATGACCAACTGGCAGGAGGTCCACACCCGGCAGAGCGGTTGGATCTGGCTGCGGCTGGGATTCGCGGCGATCGCCGACAGCGGGGCCTTCATCGGAGGGGTCGGCGCGGTCGGTTGCGGCGTGCTCGCCTGGACCTATCAGAGGGGCAGCGCGCGGCTGGGCGTGGTGGATCTGTTCGCCTGCGAGATCGCCACGCTGTGCCGCGTCGTCGCGGTGGCAGACATGGTGCACCGCTATATCGACCTGTTCGAGAACGGCCCGCAGGCCGGACGGCCACATGTCATCGACGGCGAAAGCCCGGACGATACCAGCCGCTTCACCTCGCAGGAGAGCTATTTCCCGGTGTTCGACTCATCGGTGACCGACCTTCAGTCGCTGGAAGCCGACGTCGTCAAACACGTCACCGCTTTCTACACCTACATGAAGGTGATGCGCGATTTGCTGCGCCGGCTCGCCGGGATCACAGCCCCCGAGCCGGCCGGTCCACGCGACGATGACTGGCACCGGGCGATCTGCAGCGTCCTCTACATGTTGTTTCTCGCTCTGGAGAGTGCGCGCAAGGGGATCAAGGATCTGGTCGAGTTCGAGCCGAAGCAGGCCGAGGACATGATCACCATCCTGCTGAGCGAGCTGCTGGCCTACGGTTTCCTGCGTGAGCAGTTCCGCGGCGACATTCGCCAGCGTCGTCTGGAAGCGCGCGACGAGGCGTACCGACGGGAGATTCCCGCGCTGCATCGCGTCGTCGTGGCCGGCGAAGGGCCACAGTGGGAGGCCGCGAAGGATCTGTCGGCGGAGATGATGCGGCGCTTTGATCGCGTGCTGGTGGACACGCCCACAGTGCGCGCCCGCAAGGCGGCACTCGGTCTGCCCGAATCGGTTTCGTGAGTCGCCGGTTCGGCCTATTCTCGTGCCGATCCGAGCAAGGAGACCGGCATGAGCGCGGCGACAGGGGAGCGACAGGCGTATCCACACCCGCATGTCAACGAAGCCTGGCTCGCCGGGCTGCGCGAGGACATCATCGATCCGGCGCTGCCGATCGTCGACGCGCACCATCATCTGTGGGAGCGTCCGTCCGGCCGCTATCTGCTCGACGAGCTGCGCGCCGATCTGACGGCCGGCCACAACGTTCAGGCCACAGTCTTCATCCAGTGCGGCTTCTCCTATTGCAGTGACGGACCGGCCGAACTGCAGCCCGTCGGCGAGACCGAATACGTTGCCGCCACGGCCGCGCGCGCGGAGGCGACCGGCCTGCGTGCCTGCGCGGGTATCGTCGGCTACTGCGACTTCCGTCTGGGCGAGCCGATCGACGCCGTGCTGGAGGCGCATGTCCAGGCTGGCGGCGGCCGCTTCAAGGGCATCCGCCAGAGCGCCGGCTGGGATGCGGCGGTGGTCATGACCACGTCCTCGCCGGCGCCGCAACATCTGCTGATGGACCCAGCGTTCCGCGCCGGGTTGAGCCGGCTGGGCCGGTTCGGGCTGTCATACGAGTGCTCGCTGTATCATCCGCAGTTGCCGGAACTGATCGATCTGGCGCGCGCGTTTCCTGACCTGCCGATCCTCGCCAATCATTGCGGCGGTCCGATCTGCGTCGGCCTTTATCGCGACCGCGCCGCGGATACCTTCGCCGACTGGCGGCGCGACCTGCGTGAGTTGGCGACCTGCGGCAACGTGCATCTGAAGCTGGGGGGTCAGGCGATGACGATCCGCGGCTTTGCCTTCCACGAGGAGGTGCTGCCGCCGTCGTCCGGCGAGCTGGCCGCGGCATGGCGTCCGTTCATGGAGACCTGCATCGAGGCGTTCGGGCCCGAACGCTGCATGTTCGAGAGCAACTTCCCGGTGGACAAGGGAATGTGCAGCTATCCGGTGGTGTGGAACGCGTTCAAACGCCTGGCAGCCGGATGCTCCGACGCCGAGAAGGCGGCGCTGTTCCACGGCACGGCGGCGCGGTTCTACCGGCTGGGCGACGTCGCCTGACGCATGGGCCAGGTAACGGGGCCGGTGCCATTCCGCGGCGGCGGTTTCGCGCCGCGGAATATTCCGCTCGCCGGGGTCGCGACGCTGATCGGACTGGTAGCGCTGTGGCAGCTTGGTGATTCACTCGGCCTGATCCCGACGCTGTTCCTGCCGGCGCCCGCCAACATCGCGGTGGCGCTGTACCAGCTGGCGATGAGCGGCGAGTTGTGGCGGCATCTCTCCGCGTCATTGGCGCGTCTGGCGATCGGCTGGATCGTGGGCACGGGGTGCGGGATCGCGCTTGGCCTGGCGGTCGGACTGTCGTCGCTGCTGCGCTCGCCTGGCATGGCGGTGGTCTCGGCACTGTACCCGATACCGAAG
>DASXNR010000397.1:0-7356 GCA_036494925.1 Acetobacteraceae bacterium | reverse complement strand
ACGGCAATGCGCGCAGCGGGTCGGCTGGTCGGATGGGTAGAGCGCAGCGAAACCCATCGAGACGGGCGATCGCACGAATTGCCGGTCAGGCCGAAAACGGGCTAACCGCTCCCGGTGTGGCTGGCGGCGGCGTCCGCCTTCAGAGCTGGTATGACCTCCGCCGCGATCCTCTCGAACATCGGCACCTGCTCATCGCGCCTGGGATAGCTGAGCCCGATCTCGGAGATCCCGAGTTCGACCAGGCGTTGCACCCGGTCGACGAAGATGTCCGTCGAGCCGTAATAGTCGAGCAGTCCGCCGCTTTGGCGCGCCGCCATGTCGTACAGCAGATAGGACCGCCGCAAGGAGGCCGGGTCCCGCCCGATAGCGGCACAGTGTTCGTCGACCAGGCGGATGCGATCCCGCGTCTCCGCGATGTGATCGTCGAAGCTGCCGGCAAAACTCATGCTGTTCCAGTTGTCCGCATGTTCGGCCGCGCGCCTGAGCATGGTCGGCCCCATCGCCGCGATGACGATCGGCGGCCGCGGCTGCTGTACCGGCCGCGGGTCCATCGCGGCGCTATCGACCTGGTAGTATTGTCCCTGGTAGGTCGTGACCTCGTTGCAAAGCAGCCGATCGACGATCTCGACATATTCCTTGAAGCGCGCGGCACGCTCGCGATAACTCCAGTTCGGCAGTCCCATCATCGCGCATGACGGATCGGTGGTCAGTCCGAGGCCGAGGCCCAATTCGAGCCGGCCGTTCGATATGTGATCGACGGTGAGCGCCTGGCGGGCGAGCAGCGCGGGGTTGCGCAACGGGATCTGCGTCACCCATGTCGCCAGCCGGACCCGGCTGGTGTGTACCGCGATTGCGGTGAGCAGCGACCATCCCTCGAACCAGGGGCCCGGTGTGCCGGTCCAATCGACGAAATGATCCGCGAAGCCGGCGAGATCGAACCCGAGTGCCTCGATATGCCTGTAGCGTCGCAGCAGTTCCGGCCAGGCCAGGTGGGGCGGCATCATCGCCAGGAATCGCAGCTGATGCGGCATCACTCGTCTCCTTCGGCGGTATTGCGATGTTGGCGAGCCGCTAGGCGATTGCCTCACTGGTCAGGGTGTCGATGATCGCGCGACCAATGGGGACGCCGAGACCGGCGCAGGCAGACCAACCTGCACCTGCATCGTAACCGATGTCGCTGCCGAACGGTCGGTTATCGCCGACGGTCACCGGCCGGAACAGCCCCGACGCATGATACAGTCGTTGGTGTACCAGACCGAGAGTGGATCGTCGCCGTTCGTTGATGAGGGCCAGGAAGCCGCCGCACAATGGCGCAACGGCGCTGGTGCCTCCCATGACTACCGGATTGCCGTGGACCACGATGCGGTACCCCGGATCGGCGGCGGCCGCTGCGGTCAGATCCGGCACACCGCGCCGGCGTCCGCTGTCATTGATAGACGGCGGCAGAGGCAGTCCGCTCTGGTAGGCGGGGACAGCATAGACGTCGCTGATACCGCCGCCGGTGCCGCTGGTGCGATCGTTCCACACCTGCTCCTGGGCTATGCCGAGGCGGTCCGCGGTCAGCGTCATGTGCGTCCCGCCGCAGGCCAGAACATACGGGCTCGAGGCCGGGTAATCGACATGCGCGCGCCCGTCCATCAAGCCATCGGTCGCCAGGTTGTCGCCGACCGCCGCCACGACGGTCACGCCGAGATTGGCCGCGTCGGCCAGCGCGGCATCCATCGCGCGCCGGGCAGGTTCGGACCAGTTGCCTTCGGCGTCGCCCCAGCTGGTCACCAGCACCGATGGCCGGTTGACCGTGTCGTGCACCGCGGTGGTAACGGCATCGACAAGTCCCTGGTCGCTGTCCGTGGTGAAGTAGACCGCGAACCTGGCACCTGGCGCGACCCCGATCGCCACCTGGAGGTCGAGTGCGACCTCCTTGTCGGCTTCAGTGTCCTGACCGAAGGCATTGCGGCCGCTGCCGACAGCGACATCGACGGTGGCTGGGGGCGGGATGTCCATCGCCAGGCAGGCCGCCGCCAGATCGGCATGGTCGTAGCCGCCCGCGGGCTGGATGATACCGATGCACTGGCCGGCGCCTGTACCACCGGTCTGCATGCCGTAAAGCCGGGCGACCTGCGGGGGCAGCAATCCCTCGCCGGTGCCTTGCAGCGATGCGGCGCGTACTCCGCGAGAGACCTGCGGGCGTTCATCAAGCCCAAGAACGGCGTGAACGTGCTGGCGAAGTTTACGCGGAAGGCGGATCTGCCGCACCGGGAACCGCAGACGCCGCCCGTTATGCTCGTGCGCGTGCAGGCGTGTCGCAAAGGCGCGCTCTATGGCGCCGGGGGAGGCGCTGAGTCGAATTCGGCGACCGGCGGGATCGATCTCCAGCACGGTGAGATGTTGTGCATCGGCAAACTGCCGAACCTGATCGGCGGCGTCGGCCAGAGCTGCTACGCGCTGCGCGGACAGTTCGGCTCGATCGCGGCGGATCAGCAATGCGGCAAGGTCGGATCGGCTGCCGGCACGACGTCGCGGTTCGGTTCGGTCGCGCAGATGGATCGTGACGAACAACGGCGCTTCGTCCGGCGAAGCCGGAACCGCACCGATCTGCTGGATCGGCCGCAGGCTGTTGGGCAATGCGCCGCGCCGGCCGGACATGTGTGTCTAGTACCCCTGCACAGGGGTTCTGACCGATCGAGCATGCGCACGCGCGGCTCGGCGCGGCCGTATGGCATGCTGCCTCACCCGCCAATTGCCGGGCCCGTGGGATAGGAGACAAGAAAGGTTGAAACCCAGATGTAGGCAGATGCACGCCAAACACGCAGATGGTGCGGTGAGGTTCACAAACAGTGCGCCAAGGCACAGCCGAGGGCACGCTGCGACAGATCATTCAGCTTTTCGCTATCTGCGTGCTCGGCGTGCATCCGCTTTACATTTGCGTTCAAGACTTCCGCGATGCTGTCGCAGGGAACCCTTGTGCAGGGGTACTAGGTGCACGGACCCTGGGTCTGGCCGTGCGGAACCGCGCAGAAGGGAATCGCCCAGACGAAGTCGACCTGCAATGCCGTCAGCTTCTGGGTGGGCGTGCCTGGTGCGGACCAGAACCAGCTCGGCAGCGGCACGCCGTTCGGGCTGCACGGCGAACCGGTCGGGCACAACGTCGGTGGTGGCGGGATCAGGAAACCGGCTTGCGACGATGCCTTGCCCGCCTTGTTCACCGCACTGCGCGAGTGGCAGGTGATGCACGACGAGGTATTGGCGAAACCGGCCTCCGTCACCGAATTGCCGAGATGGATCGGAATGCCGGTGCTCTCGGTGAAATCGACCTGGCTTCCCTTCAGGCAGTAGTTCTGCCAGACGGCGTCGATTTTCGCCCCGGTGAATACCGCCAGCACGGCTGCGGTTTTCTGGCAGGCGGGATACTTCTGGCCCTGCGTGCTTTGCGGCGCAACATCGGCCGCGACAGCGCCGAAGGTGTCGTGGCAGCCGATGAAGTCGCAGCGTCCCGCATTGTCCTGCTGCTCGAATGTCGCCCAGGTCCAGTTCGGGATCTGCTTCGAGATCAGGTGCATCGCCACCAGCGCGTAGCGCTTCCCGTCCGAGGCGGTGTTGATGTGGTAACGGGACGGATCGATCCCGGGGCTGTCCGCCGGGATCCAGTTGCCCTTCACCTCGACGGCGTCCTGCGGGAACACGATCTGCTTGCCGCTGGCGAAGGCGCTCACCAGACCGTCCACAGTGTGCAGGTTGTTCGAGGTGATGAACCTGTATGCTGCCTCGTTGCGCCGCACCTCTTCGGTGCCACCCGGCAACACATGGGGTATCAGACCGAGGCGCCGCGGCATCAACGAGGTGAGCACCGGCGGGTGCAGCACCATCGGGCTCGGCGCGCCGGTCGGAAACTGGGGCGGAATCTTGAAGGTGTCGCCATCGCTCGCCCAGGTCTCGAACAGGACATTGTTGTTGCCCTGGGTCGCCGCCGGCGCAACGACCTGAGCGAACAGTCCCCAGGAGAATTGATCCGGATGGTTGATGGCGAGATCCGAATTGTCGGCGGCGCGCGCGGCCAGGCCCGACGCCAGAAGCGAAATCATCCCGATGATGGTTCGTTGCAGCCATGCCGTTGGTTTCACGGACGTCCCCCGATGATTGTTAGTTGCAAATGTTACGGCTGAAAGCCGTCGTCCATCCAGCTCGCGAACTTCACCAATTGGTCCGCCGTCCAAAATGGCCCGCCCACCGGCATACGTGGCTGCGCCGTTCCGGCCAGCCGTGCGTAGACGGTGCGAGCGCTGGCGTGATCAGCGAAGTCGCCGTTGCCCTGGTCGTCGCTCATGAAGCTGTAGTCATCCAGCATGACGCCATGGCCGGCCATGCAGGAAATGTCACGAGGACGGAATAAAGGCAGGATATCGCCGGCAAAGGACACTGGCATGGCACTTCACCCCCAGGCAGTTCCTCATTATCGAAAGAACTACAGCATGGGTTGGCTTCGATGCCTACCCCTGATGATCCAGCCCGATATCCAGCACCGTTGCACTGTGCGTCAGCCAGCCGACCGACAGCAGGTCCACGCCTGACGCAGCAATCGCCGGCGCGGTGTCGGGACGAATGCGTCCCGACGCCTCGGTGATGGCACGTCCCCCTACGATCTCGACCGCCCGGCGCAACATGTCGGGTCCCATGTTGTCCAGCAGCACGGCATCCACCCCGAGCGTCATCGCCTCCTCAAGCTGCGCCAGCGTGTCCACCTCCAGCTCGATCTTCATCAGGTGTCCGACCCCGGCCCGCGCGCGCTGCATCGCGGCCCGCACGCCGCCGGCGATCGCGACGTGGTTGTCCTTGATCAGCACCGCGTCATCCAGGCCGAACCGATGATTGGAACCGCCGCCGACACGTACCGCGTATTTCTGCGCCGTGCGCAGACCAGGCATGGTCTTTCGCGTGCACACCACCTTCGCGTTGGTGCCGACGATCGCATCGACAATGCCGCGAGTCGCCGACGCCACACCGGATAGATGGCACAGGAAGTTCAGCGCGGTGCGTTCCGCCGTCAGGATGCCGCGCGCGGGCCCGCGGATCACCGCGATCAGGTCTCCCGGCGACAGCCTGCTGCCATCGACACGTTCGACGATTACCTCGATCGCCGGATCGATCAGCCGGAACGCAGCGGCGGAAAAATCCAGTCCCGCCACCACGCCGGGCTGGCGCGCCATCAGCGCGCATTCGGTGCGCGCGCCCGCCGGCACGATCGCGTCGGTCGTCAGGTCGCCGGCGCGGCCGAGGTCCTCCAGCAGCGCGGCGCGCACCGAAGGCTCGACCATGATGGCGGGGAGGGGAGGTATCATCGCACTTCCAGCATGCGCTCGACCGCCTGGCGGGCGCGCACCGCCACCGCCGGATCGATCGTCACCTCGTAGCGCATCTCCTCCAGCGCCGAACGGATGTTGGCCAGCGTGATACGCTTCATGTGCGGGCACAGATTGCATGGCCGGACGAACTGCACGTCCGGGTGATGCACCGACACGTTGTCGGCCATCGAGCACTCGGTGATCAGCACCACGCGCGCCGGCTTCTCCCGGCCGACATAGGCCGCCATGTCTGCGGTCGAGCCGGCATAGTCCGCCTCGGCCACGACCTCCGGCGGGCACTCCGGATGCGCCAGCACGATCACGCCCGGGTTCTCGGCCCGCAGTTCGCGGATCTGCGCCGCGGTGAAGCGTTCGTGCACCTCGCAGTGGCCGGCCCAGGTGATGATCTTCACCCCGGTCTGGGCGGCAATGTTCTGCGCCAGGTATTCATCGGGCAGCATGATCACCCGGTCGACGCCGAGCGATTCGATCACCTTGCGGGCGTTGCCCGAGGTGCAGCAGATGTCGGACTCCGCCTTCACCGCCGCTGACGTATTCACATAGGTCACCACCGGCACGCCGGGATAGCGCTCGCGCAGCAGCCGCACGTCGGCCGCCGTGATCGATTCGGCCAGCGAGCAGCCGGCGCGCAGGTCGGGGATCAGCACGGTCTTCGCCGGGTTCAGCATCTTCGCGGTCTCGGCCATGAAATGCACGCCCGCCAGCACGATCACATCGGCGTCCACCTTCATCGCCTCGCGCGCCAACGCCAGGCTGTCGCCCACGATGTCGGCGACGCAGTGGAAGATCTCCGGCGTCTGGTAGTTGTGCGCGAGGATCACCGCGTTGCGCCGGCGCTTGAGCGCCAGGATGGCGTCGATGTCGTCGGCGAACACCGGCCACTCCATCGGCGGGATGACCGTCTTCACCCGGTCATACAGCGGGGCGGTGCGGGCGAGGGTTTCGGCATATGACATCCGGACTTCTCCCTTATGCTCCATCTGAGCATTTCGTGTGCTTATACTAGTGCTGAGCATAAGGGTGTCAAGGGGCGCGTTTGGGCGGTCAATCCGTGCGTGAGCTGTGACGTTGTTCACAGCGTCCCGACTGATCGCAGGTAGAGAACGGCCCGCCCCACGTGGGAATCAGCGTGCGACCATCCTTGCCAACGAAAGGAAGGCCTCAATGGCCAACTACACCGCCAAGCTCGTGGACCGCACCAGCGGCACGTCGTCCAGCCTGCTGCAGGCCATTCAGCGGGACGCGCAGTCCCTGTTCGACGAGGCTTTCGACGGCACCGGATTGCAGGTCGCGGTATCCTGGGGAGCGGGCGCGGATATCGACAACTACGTGGTGCACTTCGTCGAGGACAAGACCCCGGCGAATTCCTACCTGCTCCGGTTCTGGCCGAATGCGCGCATCAGTCCGGATGCCGGAGGGCACACCGAACCCGACCGTACGAAGTCCGGCAGCGAGGTCTACAAGTTTCCCGACAGCAGCAGCCGAAGCCCGTTCCGAGGATTGAGTTACGCGAAACTGGTCCTGCACGAGCTGTTTCATAACCAGTTTCCGATGGTGAAGGGGGCGGAGGTTCACGGCGACTGGGGCGGAGGCGGTCTGGCTGCTTCGATCCCCGTACTGGGCGACCCGCCGAACCGGATCAACGATCGGAACAAGGAGCTGATCAGACGAGCGTTCACCGTCAAGACGGTGCAACTGCTGTAGCGCTGCGTCCTGCGGCTACCGCGCCAGCGGCAGCTTGCTGCCGGATACCGCCCGCTCCGCCACCACGTCACGACGGAAGCGGAACAACTTGGCCGGCCGGCCTCGCGTCTCGGTGGCCATGTCGCCGGTCTCCTCCACCAGGTCCTGCTGCTCGATCAGCCGGCGGAAGTTCTGCTTGTGCAGCCGGCGCCCTGCGAGCGCCTCCACCGCGCGCTGCAATTGCAACAGCGTGAAGCGCGGCGGCATCAGTTCGAACACCACCGGGCGGTATTTGATCTTGGCGCGCAGCCGG